>NZ_BSNL01000001.1:1612765-1935318 GCF_030159975.1 Sulfitobacter pacificus | reverse complement strand
CTGTTGCCGGATAATGCGCACCACGCCGACACCAACAGTGCCCAGACCGGCAATACCAAGGCGAAGGGGTTCAGACGTGGCATCAGACATGCAGATGGTCCTTTTCAAAGGGAGATTGGTTCAAATCGGTGTTGGGTGGCGATGTAACGGTTTCGCGCGGCCCATGCAACGCGACAAACCCCCGCCGGGGCCAAACAGATATTGCCGTTAGCGCAGGCCGGTTTCAAGCCGGCGCTTTTCTGCATCGGTCAAAACCGTGCCGCGCAGGGCGTTTGCCCGGGCCCGCAGACCGGCCAGCCGGCTGTCCAGATTGTCCTGCGTCTGCACAGGATCGGCACCAGCGGTATTGGCCTGCGCCAACAGCGGCTCTATCGGCACCAAGGCGGGGTATTCCGCCGCGTCCAATGCGCCAGTCTGGGTATGATCCAGATCGGGGAACTGGGTGCAGCCGGTCACGGCGGCGGCAATCATGCAAAAGGATAGGGCGCGTTTCATCCCCTTTACTTGCACCACTGCCTGCGACCGCGCAAGCGGGCTTTGCTTTTGAACAGATGTTCATTAATTTGGCCCCATGGCACGCACCACAGGATCACACGCCGAAATCACCGGCCCCAAAATTCGACAGGCCGCCCTGCGTCTGTTTGCGCAACGCGGCTATGCGGCTGTGTCGATGCGCAGCATTGCAGCAGAGGTCGGGGTGCAGGCCGGTGCGCTGTATAATTATACGCCGGACAAGCAATCCTTGTTGTTCGATCTCATGCGGGGGCATCTGGAGGGGCTACTGGCCGCAGCGATTCCGGCACAGGGTGATCCCCTGGCGCAGCTACAGGAATTTGTTGCCTTTCACATCCGGTTCCACGCTGACCGCCCGGACGAGGTATTCATTGCCTATATGGAATTACGCAACCTTGAACCGGCCAACTTTGCCGAGATCGAGGCCCTGCGCCGCCGCTATGAGGACCGGTTGGAGCAGATCCTGCACGACGGGGCTGCGGCAGGTGTGTTCGAGGTGGCGGATAGTAAAATCGTCACCCTTGCCATCATCGCGATGCTGACCGGGGTGAACACATGGTTCCGGCAGGGCGGGCGGCTGTCGCTGGATGAGGTGGTTGCGCAATATTGGGACATGGTGCGCAAAGCCGTGGGCGCGTGAGGGGCTGCGCCTAACAGGGTGTGCACCTAGAACAGGTTGCGCCGCAGAATCTGGCGCATTGGATCATAGACATGAAAGGACGGCTGGTTGTTGCCGGTGCGGCCCAAGGCAATGCTGACACCTGCACGCAATGTTGTGCTGCCCGCAGCCGGATTGCGCCCGTTCAGCCAATCGTGGGAGGCTTCGGCAAACAGGGAGGCGGGGCTGTTGGCCAAGCGGGTTTGCACGCCGAATATGGCCTCATGTGCGGTGGCGCCAAAGGTCTGTTCGTCAAATTCGGTAATGTCATATCGGGCGTAAACCCGCGTGTTCGTGCTGGGCTGCCAATGCAGACCGCCACCGGCTGTGATCCAGTCCAGATCGCTATCTGCGGAAATGCCCACTGCCGCCCGCAGTTCGACATTGACGTCCTGTGCTACCGCAAACATCCCGGCTGCGCCGATCTGCCCATAGGTGGCCGAGACATCGTTTTTATCCGCGACCATCAGGGTCAGCCCGTATTTCTGGCCCGCCCGCGGTGTCATATAAAGCGTGCTACCCAAACGCCCGACCCCGCCATTGGCGCGTTCTTCGTATTGCAGATCAAGTTGCAGACCGTGGTGTTCGGTGATCGCCACATCCACCGTGCCGCTGACATGGCCACCCTCTAATTCCTGATTGGAATATCCAAGACGCAAGGTGCCGCCGATGATCCCCAAGTTTTCTTCGGCATGGGCGGGCAGGGCAGTGAGGCTGGCAAGAACAGCAGCTTTCAGCAGTGTATGGATCATGGTGACTTTCCTTTGCACAAATCAGCGGTGCACCGGCCCCCGTCGGTGGTGGGACATGTATCGCGCGATCACGTATTTTCGGAAAGTTGAAAGTAAACAGTTGGTTAAATGGTGAATTGGTTAATGCATACAAAGGGCAAAGAGGGCAGATGTACTTCTGCCCCCTTCTTACAGTTAATGCGCAGGCTTGATAAACGTCCCATTGCGCAGCTCTGCCATCGCGGTCTGAAGCTCTTCACGGGTGTTCATCACGATGGGCCCATGCCACGCGACCGGCTCATCGATGGGGGCACCTGAGATCAGCAGAAACCGGATACCTTCGGGACCGGCCTGCACCGTCACCTCATCGCCAGTGCCAAAGCGGATCAAGGTGCGGTCCCCGGACATATCGCGGATGTTGACCTCTTCACCCGCGATCTCTTTCTCAAGCAGAACACCGGCGGGGGGAGACGCATCAGCAAAGGCACCGGCACCGCCAAAGACATAGGCAAAGGCACGCCGATAGGTATCTATCCTGAACGTCTTTTTCACCCCTGCGGGCACGGTGACATCAAGGTATTGCGGATCTGCGGCAATCCCGTCAACCGGACCTTTCTTGCCCCAGAATTCACCGGTGATGACTTTGACGCGGGTGCCGTCATCCTCTGTGACCACAGGAATATCGGCGCTGGTGATGTCCTGATAGCGCGGCGCGGTCATCTTTTGATCTGACGGCAGGTTACCCCAAAGCTGAAAGCCATGCATCTGTCCCGCTGCATTCCCTTTGGGCATTTCCTGATGCAGAATTCCGCGTCCTGCGGTCATCCATTGCACATCGCCTGCGCCCAGACTGCCGTCATTTCCCAGCGAATCCGCGTGGTCGACGGTGCCTTCCAGCACGTAGGTGATGGTTTCAATGCCGCGATGGGGATGCCAGGGAAAACCTTTTTCGAAATCCGCAGGGTTGTCGTTGCGGAAATCATCAAACAGCAGGAAAGGGTCCAGTTCTGACGGGTCCTGAAATCCGAAAGCACGGTAGAGCTTGACACCTGCGCCCTCCAGAGCGGGGCTGGCGCGGCGGGTTTCGAGTGTGGGTCTGAGGGACATATCGTCCTCCTGCAATTGTATATGCACTGAAAATAGGCAGGGGGGTGTTCTGCAACAACACAGCAAAATTGAACCCTATCTGTGCAGGGCTGCACCAATCATCGAATTTCGTGATGTATATCCCAACATATATTCGTTTTGTGAATTTCATAGAAGCCCATAGGTAAGAGCTGCACCATAACCCTAGGAGGCCCTCATGGCGTGCCAAGACACAGATCACAGACCTACATCCCAAGCTGCATTCCCCAAAATGGCCGTGGTGTTCTTAAGCATCTCGGCTGTGTTGCTGGTTCTACTTTTGACCAACTCCAGCGGCATATTGGATGGGTTATCCCAGACGCAAGAAAGCGTGATCCCTGGGGAAGACTGGCATGGCAATGTCCGCCGTTCCCATCCTACCCGATGATCCTGAGCAGGCCCGCCAAACAGGCGGGCCTTTTCACTACCGTAGCGTCAATCTCAGCCAGAGAGTGAGAGCGATGCCGGAAGGGTCGCATGTGGGCGCGACATGTCGGTTTTGCCCTCGCTTCATGGGACAAAGAGAATAGGGAGAGCGCCATGAAAGTCGGGTTTATCGGATTGGGCAATGTCGGTGGAAAACTGGCGGGATCATTATTGCGCAATGGCGTGGATCTGGCTGTATTTGACCTTAACGCAGATTTCGTGGCGGATTTTGTCACGCGCGGTGCGCGGGATGGCCGGTCGGCAGCAGAGCTGATGCAAGGCTGCGATGCGGTGATCACCTGTCTGCCCAGCCCGGCAGCCTGTGCGGCGGTGGTGGCGGAGATCCTGCCGCATGTGGGGCCGGGCAAGATCTGGATGGAGATGTCGACCACAGATGCGCAGCAGATCAAGGATCACGCGGCGGCGGTGATCGCCGCAGGGGGCGAAGCGGTGGATTGTCCGGTTTCCGGCGGGTGTCACCGGGCGGATACCGGCAATATCTCGATCTATGCAGGCTGCACCCGCGAAACTTTTGACAAGGCCCTGCCGGTGCTGACCCATATGGGGCGACGGATTTTACATGTGGGTGATGTGGGCGTGTCGAGCACGTTAAAAGTGATGACCAACTATTTGGCAACCATCAACCTTTTGTCGCTGTGCGAGGCGTTGACGGTGATGAAGGCCGCAGGCATGGATTTGGGTGTGACCTATGAGGCGATTGCGGCCTCCTCGGGGAATAGTTTTGTGCATGAAACCGAAAGTCAGCTGATCCTCTCGGGCGCGCGGGACGTGAATTTCACCTTGGATCTGGTGCAGAAAGATGTCGGTCTTTTCCAGAGCTTGGCGGATGAACATCAGGTGCCGCTTGAACTCTCGCCCTTGATGATTTCGATGCTGACCGACGGGCAGGCACGCTATGGTGAAAAGGCGCAATCGGACCGGATGATTGAGCGGCTGGAAGAAGCAACTGGGTTAAGCATCACGGCACCGGGGTTCCCGAACGAATTGGTGGATGATGAACCTGAAGAGCGGGGCTATGAGGTGCCGGTGCGCGGGCGCGGTTGATCCAGAGGCCGCGCTGACCTGCGATACAATTTTGGGGACTGGCGCGGATGTTCTCACAGAATGTGGTGTGGCGTGTGGTGAAGGGGTGATCCTATTTGCTGAGAGGTGCTTGAGGGATCAATCTGATCCTCAAGTCACCTGTTCAAGGGTGGTGGAGATTCTGCGCGGGGTAAAGGACAGGCCAATCACAGATTGGTGCCTGCGGCATCCTTGACCTCGCGCAGAATCACCGGGTTCACGTGCTGGCGTCGACACGCACGTCGGTCTCGGGTGCTTCGGCGTCCAGCAGCCCTGTACGGAACAGGATACCTGCGGCAGCGCCACCGATCATCGGCGCAAGGATGAAGAGCCAGAGCTGCGCCATTGCCGCGCCGCCCGAAAAGAGGGCGGGACCGAAGGACCGCGCGGGATTGACCGAGACACCTGTGACATTGATGCCAACGATGTGGATAACAATGAGGGTCAGACCTATACCAAGACCGGCAATCGCCGTGGCTGCGCCTTTTCCGGTGGCCCCAAGGATCACAACGACAAAGAGGAAGGTGGCAATGATCTCGAAAAGAAGGGCGGAGAACATATTGAATTCGCCCAGATAACCGGTTCCCCATCCATTGGCGCCGTAGCCGCCATCATAACCGCCGATTTTGCCTTGCATGATCAGGACCAGCGCCAATGCGCCCAGCGTTGCACCGACCACCTGTGCCGCCCAATAGCGGAACATTTCGCCCTGGGGCATGCGGCCTGCCAGCATGGCACCGAGTGAGACCGCCGGATTGATGTGGCAGCCTGACACCGCGCCGATACCATAGGCCATGCCGATGAGTGCGAGGCCAAAGGCCATTGAGATGCCGACGAGGCCGGGGCCGAGATCAGGGTTGGTGGTCGCGAGAACCGCAGAGCCGCAGCCCAGAAAGACGAGGGTAAATGTGCCGATACATTCGGCGAGGAGCTTGTTCATGGTTCTGTCCTTTTTGTTGACTAAGGACAGTTCTGAGGTGTGTAAATCCATAAAACATGGGGAAAATGTCGCTAAATGTACCCCATTCAGGCGAAGCTCAGCAGTTCGGCACGTTGACGGCAAGGCCGCCCAGCGAGGTTTCCTTATATTTTTCGGACATATCCGCACCGGTCTGGCGCATGGTTTCGATGCAGGCATCCAGCGGCACAAGGTGGGTGCCGTCGCCACGCAGGGCGAGAGAGGCGGCAGAGACGGCCTTGATCGTGCCAAGCCCGTTGCGTTCGATGCAAGGCACCTGCACCAGACCCTTGACCGGGTCGCAGGTCATGCCAAGGTGGTGTTCCAGCGCAATCTCAGCGGCGTTTTCTACCTGTTCCGGTGTCCCCCCCATCACGGCACAGAGACCAGCGGCGGACATTGCGGCGGCAGAGCCGACTTCGGCCTGACAGCCGGCTTCTGCACCGGAGATCGAGGCGTTGAATTTGACCAGCCCACCGATGGCGGCGGCGGTCAGCAGGAAATCTTCGATATGGGTTTCGGAGGCACCTGGCACGTGATCAAGGTAATATCGGATAGTCGCCGGCAGCACCCCGGCAGCCCCATTGGTCGGGGCGGTGACAACCTGACCACCGGCGGCGTTTTCCTCGTTTACCGCCATGGCATAGGCCCCCATCCAGTCGTTGATCGTATGGGGTGCGGGCTGGTTCAATCCGCGTTCCGCCATCAGCGCGTCATGGATGCCTTTGGCACGGCGCTTTACATTGAGGCCGCCGGGCAGGGTGCCTTCGCTGTTCAGCCCACGGTCAATACAGTCGTTCATCACCTGCCAAAGGCGTTTTGTGCCGGCACGCAGGTGGATTTCACCGTTGCGGGACACCTCATTGGCGCGTTTCATCTGGGCAATGGTTTTGCCCGATGTTTTGGACATCTCCAGCATTTCGGTGGCGGATTTGAATGGAAACGGGATTGGCGCGCCTTCGTCGGTGTCTTTGCCGGCGGCCAGTTCCTTTTCGGTCATCACAAAGCCGCCGCCGATGGAATAATAGGTTTCACGCAGGGTGACGTCGCCCTGGGCATCGGTGGCCATCAGCATCATGCCATTGGCGTGGCCCTCAAGTTTGGTGTCATAGTCAAAGATCAGATCGGTTTTCGGGTTGAAGGCAAGCGGCGGCAGCCCGTCGACCGTGATCCGGTGATCCGCATTGATCATCTGGAGTGTGGCCTCGGCTTTTTTCGCGTCATAGCTTTCCGGGGTGAATCCGGCGAGTCCAAGGATCGTGGCGCGGTCGGTGGCATGCCCCACACCGGTAAAGGCCAGCGAGCCATGCAGCGAGGCGCGCAGCCCTGCAAATTTGAACGGCGAGGCGCGCATTGCATCAAGGAAGCGGGCGGCAGCCACCATCGGACCCATGGTATGCGAGGACGATGGACCGATGCCCACTTTGAACATATCGAAGACGGAAAGAAACATCAGGTGGCGCTGCCTATTGGTGGGGTGGGAAACTGGGGATCGCTGAACGGATGTGTGCCCAAGCCTTCGGTGATCTGCAAGCACTCTATCACCGGCAGGGTTTCGAGCCGCAGGCAGATGCGTTGAAGCGCGGGGTAATTTGCCAGTGAAAACCAAGTCTTGTCGTGCTCTGCGGGGTAAATTGCCGACCAGCGTAACAGGGCGGCGGCGTAAAGCTCAAGCACCGTGGGACTGGCCCCGGCAAACAAGGCGGGGTTCCCGGCGGCCGCCTGATCCAACGTGGTAAAGCTTTGGTGCAGGGTGTCCGCCAGCCCCGCCCGCAAGGCTGCGATATGGTCGTCTGCGATATATTTGGCGGGGTAGAACATCATCCGCAGGGCGGGATGGATCGTGTTGGAGATAAAAAACAACCATTTCAGGAAGTCCGCGCGGGCAGAACTCTCCGGGGCGGGGCCAAGTCCGCCATGTGTATCGGCCAGCCAAAGCAGGATTGCGCCGGTTTCAAACATCGGACCCTGTGGCGTTTCCAGCACCGGGATCAGACCGTTGGGGTTAAGGGCGCGGTAGGCGGGCGACATTTGTTCCTTGCTGCGGCGATCGACCAGCTGTGTGCGATAGGGCAGGCCGCGCAGTTCCAACGCGGCACGGATGATCAGGGAGGCGTTATCAGGCGCGTAGTGCAGGATATATGTCATGTGGGCTTTGTAAGCGGTTGGGCGGGCGTTGCACGTATGAATACGACCTGATGTAGTTCAGAACGGGCGCTGTTGTGCTTGAAGGCTGCTTAATATTCGGTTGCGGGTAAAGGATGTTTCGCCAGTGGCGGGGAGGGCGGGATCAAAAAAGCAGCATCCTGCCCTCGCGCCTGCAAGGGAATCTACCTATAAGACCCGAAAGATGATCTGCACACGACCTGCATCGGAGCTGCCCATGGCCGGAGAACTGTCCCCCATCGACAAGGCAAAGTTTGTTGCTGCCAAACGCGCGGCGCAATTCGTCGAGGACGGCATGCGTGTGGGGCTGGGCACCGGATCCACAGCCGCCTGGCTGGTGCGTTGTCTGGGGGAAATGGTGCGCGACGACGGTTTGCGGATAAAAGGGGTGCCGACTTCCTCGCGCACGGCAGAACTGGCACGCGGTGTCGGGATTGAAGTGATTTCGCTGGACGAGGCCAAATGGCTGGATTTGACCATCGACGGGGCGGATGAATTTGACGGCAGTTTGAACCTGATCAAGGGCGGCGGTGGTGCCTTGTTGCAGGAAAAGATCGTTGCGACGGCGAGTGACCAGATGGTGGTGATTGCCGATGTCGGCAAAGAGGTTGAGAGCCTTGGTGCCTTTCCCTTGCCGGTTGAGGTGATCCCCTTCGGCTGGCAAACCACACAGGCGCTGATTGAGGAAACGCTGATTTCCATGGATGTTCTGGGGCGGACTTCGACTCTGCGGATGAATGGCGATGTGCCTTATGTGACAGATGAGGGGAACCATATTCTGGACCTGCACCTGAACCGCATCGGCAATGCCCGCCAGCTGGCGCTGGTGGTCAACCAGATGCCGGGTGTGGTGGAAAATGGTTTGTTCATCGACATTTGTGACGCGGTTGTGATCGGTTACGGGGATGGTCGTGTCGAAGTGCGTGACATAAATGAGGGGACAGTCGCCACCGAGCGGCTGGATTTTGTCGAGTCGGACAATCTGTTCTCCGACCTCTCTGATTAAGGACCTATACCATGGCTGACACCTTTGATTTTGATCTTTTCGTCATCGGCGGCGGCTCTGGCGGTGTGCGCGCCGCGCGGGTTGCAGCGGGCGAACATGGCGCACGTGTCGGGCTGGCCGAAGATGACCGCTATGGCGGCACCTGTGTGATCCGGGGCTGCGTGCCCAAAAAGCTGATGGTGTTCGCCTCTGAATATGCCGACATGCCGGCAGAGGCTGCGGCCTATGGCTGGGACATCAAATCGGGGCCGTTTGACTGGACCGCTTTTCGCGGCAAGATGACGGACGAGCTGGACCGGCTCGAAGGGGTGTACCGCAAGCTGCTGGCGGGATCGGGTGTGGAAACATTTGATCTGCGTGCCAGCATCAAGGACCCTCATACGGTGGCCCTGTCGGATGGAACCACCAAGACGGCGAAACATATCCTGATTGCCACCGGCGGGCATCCGGTGCGGCCTGATCTGCCCAATGCAGATCTTGGCATCGTGTCGGATGATATCTTTCACTTGGAAAGCCTGCCCAAGTCGATCCTAATCATCGGTGGTGGCTATATCGCCTGCGAATTCGCTTGCATTCTCAACGGCTTGGGGGTCGAAGTAACACAGTATTACCGCGGCGCGCAGATCCTGCGCGGCTTTGATGACGAGGCCCGCGGTCTGGTGGCGGACAGCATGATTGAAAGCGGGGTCAATCTGCATCTGGGCACCAATATTGTTGAGATGGATAAGGCAGAGGGCGGCATCCGGGTAAAGTCCACCAACGGCAGTGAGGTGGTTTTTGATCAAGTGATGTTTGCTACAGGCCGCGATCCTTCAAGCCAGAACATGGGGCTTGAGGAGGTTGGCGTGGCACTGGGCCGCAAAGGCCAGATCGAAGTGAATGAATACAGCCAGACCGGCGTGCCATCGATCTATGCGATTGGCGATGTGACCGACCGGGTGAACCTGACACCTGTGGCAATCCGTGAAGGCATGGCTTTTGTACAGACGGTATTCGCCGGTAATCCAACACCCGTGGATCACGAGCTGATTGCCAGCGCTGTCTTCACCCAGCCTGAAATGGGCACCGTGGGGTTAAGCGAGGAAGAGGCCAGCGCACAGGAAGAGGTCGAGATCTATGCAACCTCTTTCAAGCCGATGCAAACCGCCTTTGCTGGCAAACCGGACCGGGTGCTGATGAAACTTGTGGTTTCCAAATCCAGCCGGATCGTGTTGGGATGTCACATTGTCGCGCCAAATGCGGGTGAGCTGATCCAGATGGTGGGTATTGCCGTGAAGGCAAGGCTGACAAAAGAGCAATTTGATGCCACATGTGCAGTGCATCCCACCATGTCCGAAGAGCTGGTGACAATGCGCACGCCAACACGCAGCGCATGAGGAAGAGACAAGCCGACCACAACGGAGCGGTTGAAATTGACGGTTTAACAACCACATCTTGATGTAATATCCGGTCGCAAAGCTGCGGCAGAATGAGGGGAAAACGAATACATGGCTGGTAACAACGGCGGCCCTTGGGGCGGCGGCGGAAATTCAGGCGGTGGTGGACGGGACGACACGCCCGGAAACCGTGGCAATAATAATGGTGGCGGGGGCGGGCGTGGTCCTGGTGACGACAAACCGCAAATCCCCGAGATCGACGAGCTGGTCAAGAAAGGCCAGGAGCAGCTGCGCGTCCTGATGGGCGGTGGCGGAGGTGGTCGTCCGCGCAACAATGGCTCTGGCGGCGGCGGGGGCAACGGCCCGGTCCTTACCCGTGGCACTGTTGGTTTGGGTATTGTTGCGGCTGTGGTCGCTTGGAGCCTCGCGAGCTTTTATACCGTGCGCCCTGAACAGCAGTCGATCGAGCTGTTTCTGGGCAAGTTTTCCGCTATCGGCACCGAGGGCCTCAACTTTGCCCCTTGGCCGGTTGTGACAGCTGAAGTGTTTGATGTGACCACCAACCGCACAGAGGAATTGGGTGTGCGGCGTGGCGGCGGTGGCAATGACGGTCTGATGCTGACCACAGATGAGAACATCGTCGACATCGATTTTCAGGTGGTCTGGAACATCAAGAACCCCAAGGATTTCAAATTCTCCTTGCGGGATCCGGAATCATCCGTGCGGGCGATTTCGGAATCTGCGATGCGCGAAGTGATTGCGCAATCCGAACTGGCCCCGATCCTGAGCCGTGACCGTGGTGCGGTTGCGGATCAAGTCAAAGTGTTGATCCAGTCTACTCTGGACAACCGTCAAACCGGCATCAACGTGCTGCGCGTCAACCTTAACAAGGTGGATCCGCCCAGCCAGAATGTGATCATCACCAGTGCCGATGGTACCACCACCCAGGGTTCGGTTGTGGATGCCTTCCGTGACGTTCAGGCCGCAGAGCAGGAGCGTGACCGGGTGGAGCGTCAGGCGGATGCCTATGCCAACCGCAAAACCGCCGAGGCCCGTGGTGAATCCGCGCAGCTGCTGGAAGCTGCGGAAGGCTATCGCGCGCGGGTTGTGAACGATGCTGTGGGTGAAGCAAGCCGCTTTGAGGCGGTTTTGACCGAATACGCGGCGGCACCGGATGTGACGCGTAAACGTCTTTATATCGAGACCATGGAAAAAGTACTGGGGGATGTCGACAAGATCATCCTTGAGAATGGCACTGGCGGTACAGGCGGGCAGGGTGTTGTGCCCTATCTGCCGCTGAATGAGCTGCGCCGCAGCGGAGGATCAAACTAATGGGTAGATTGGGTTTATTGCTGCCCATTGTGGTGGTCGCGATTGTTGCAGTCCTGTCTGCGATTTTTGTTGTGGATGAGCGCGAGAAGGCACTGGTGCTGCGCTTTGGTCAGATCAAACAGGTGGTCACGGAGCCGGGCATCGGTTTCAAAGTGCCGCTGCTGGATGAGGTTGTGCGGTTTGAAGACCGTATCCTCTCGCTGGAAACAGAGCTGATCGAGGTGACGCCAGCCGATGACCGGCGTCTTGAGATCGACGCATTTGTCCTCTACCGGATTGATGACATTGAACAATATCGTAAGGCGATTGGTGCGGGCGGTGAACGTCAGGCGATCAATGACCTGAGCGGTATTATGGAATCGCAGATCCGTGCGGTTCTTGGTGCGCAGGGTGTCACGTCGAATACCATCCTGTCGCCGGAACGTTCCTCGCTGATGGAACAGATCCGCGAACGTGCGGATGCGCGTGCCGATGCGCTGGGCCTTGCGGTCGTGGATGTGCGCCTGCGTCAGACCAACCTGCCAGAGCAGAACTTTGCCGCGACCCTGCAGCGGATGATTGCGGAGCGGGATCGTGAAGCCACGGATGAACGTGCGCGTGGTCGTGAGGCGGCCCAGCGGGTGACTGCTTTGGCGGATCGTACCTATGAGGAGATCCTGTCAGAGGCGCGCCGGGATGCGCGGATCATCGAAGGTGAGGCGGATGCGGAACGTAACAAGATCTTTGCAGAAGCCTATGGCAAGGATCAGGAGTTCTTTGAATTCTACCGTTCTCTGACGGCCTATGAGGAAGCGCTGAAAGGCAATAACTCTACCATGGTTCTGTCACCGGATAGTGAGTTCTTCAATTACCTGCGTTCTGATCAAGGCAGCCGGTCGGCTGAGGGAGAGCGCAATTGAGCCTGATCCTGCTGGCCTTTGGGTTGGTGATGATATTCGAGGGGCTGGTGTACGCACTGGCCCCTTCGCTTTTGGAGCGCATGTTGGAAACCCTGCGCCAGATGCCGGAAGCGGCGGTGCGACAGATCGGATTTCTGGTGATTGTCGGCGGCTTGATCTTTGTCTGGATCGCGTTTCAAATCGGGGTGTGATCCAAAGGGGCAGGCAAGCCTGCATTCTTTTTGTTAAGGGGCTCTGCCCCGTCATCAAAGATGACTCCCCGCAGGATATAAGGCCAAAAAGAAGGGCGATTTTGCTGCGGCGGGTGCGATTGTGACCCGGTGGGCAGTTGAATTCCCTGTGATGAACCACATCTTTGATGTTGCGGCAGAGGCGAGGGCGTTGCAGTCTGTTTGCAAGAGATTTTCGGGCGTGGGTGCCCCAACAGAACACAGCAGGAGAACAGGGATGCAGACAGGGGCCAATTTGCGGCGGCGCAGGGATGTGCAGGTTAAGGTGCAGGCAAAACCGGTGTCGGAAGGTTTTACGTTCAAGGCCATGATGCTGACTGCTTTGGCTTTTGTATTGGTGCTGGTGCAGGCTCTGGCGGCATTTGCCAAGCCGGAGAGCCTGGCCCCTTTGGCCGAAAAGATCAGCCCCTCGGTGGTGAATATTACCACGTCGACGGTGGTTGAAGGGCGTACCGGCCCGCGTGGGATTGTGCCGGAAGGCTCCCCGTTTGAGGATTTTTTCCGCGAGTTTCAGGACCGCAACAACGGCGGTGATGGCGAGGGGCCAAGGCCACGCCGCTCCTCCGCGCTGGGGTCCGGGTTTGTGATTTCCGAAGACGGTTATGTTGTGACCAACAACCACGTCATTGAAGGTGCGGATGAGATCACGATTGAGTTCTTTTCTGGCAGCGAGTTGAAGGCAGAGGTGATCGGCACGGATCCCAACACTGATATTGCATTGTTGAAGGTAGAGGCGACAGAGCCTCTGCCTTTCGTCAGTTTTGGCGACAGTGATGCCGCCCGGGTTGGGGATTGGGTGATTGCCATGGGCAACCCGCTGGGGCAGGGGTTTTCGGTTTCGGCGGGCATTGTGTCGGCGCGCAACCGGGCACTTTCCGGCACCTATGATGATTATATCCAGACCGATGCGGCGATCAACCGGGGCAACTCCGGTGGGCCCTTGTTCAACATGGATGGGGGTGTGATCGGGGTGAACACGGCGATCCTGTCGCCGAATGGCGGTTCGATCGGGATCGGGTTTTCCATGGCTTCCAACGTGGTGACCCGTGTGGTGGATCAGCTGAAGGAATTCGGCGAGACGCGCCGCGGCTGGCTGGGGGTGCGCATTCAGGATGTAACTGACGATGTGGCTGATGCCATGGGGCTGGCCAAGGCAACGGGTGCCTTGATCACCGATGTGCCGGATGGGCCCGCAAAAGAGGCGGGCTTGATGACCGGTGATGTGATCATGTCCTTTGACGGTGTCGAGGTGGCGGATACGCGTGCCCTGGTCCGTCAGGTGGGTAACAGCCCGGTGGGCGCTGCGGTGCGCGTCACCGTGATGCGCGAGGGCAAGAGCCAGACCATCAAGGTGGTGCTGGGGCGGCGCGAGGATGCCAATGGCACAAGTGCTGAAACCGGCGATCCAGAGGTCGAGGCAGAGCCGGAGGCAAAGGACCTCCTGGGGTTGACCCTGACACCGCTGAATGATGCCATCCGCAAGGAGCTGGGCATCGCAGGAGATATGACCGGGTTGGCGGTTACCGGGATTGATGAGACCTCGGAGGCCTTTGAAAAAGGGCTGCGCACGGGGGATGTGATCACCGAAGCGGGCCAGCAGAAGGTCGCAAATATTGCGGATCTGGAGAAACGGGTTGCCGCGGCGAAAGAGGCGGGGCGTAAGTCCTTGCTGCTGTTGGTGCGACGCGCCGGGGATCCACGTTTTGTGGCGCTGTCACTGGGCCGCTGACGCCAGCGGTAGATAGATGGATGAAGGGCACCTTTGCAGGTGCCCTTTTTCGTTAGTTTGACGGGTCGCGCGGCACGGCGATCAGGCCCAATGTGCGGGCTGTGGCCAATGACAAAACCGCACTGTTGAGCCCCTCTGTGCGCTGGAACTGTTCCACAGCAGCGCGGGTATTGGTGTCCAGCTTGCCGGTGATGGCACCGCTATAGCCGCCGCGCACCATCAGCGCGCGTTGCAGCGAGGAGATAAATTCGTCTGTCAACACGTCGGGACAGGGGGTCTGAAACCAATTGTCACGCCGGGGCGTCACAATGACCTGACGTTCTTCGGTGCGATAGACCGGCAGGCTGCCGATTGTGCCATCGGGATTGACGGAGGCGGGTTTGACCTGAACCTGTTTGGTGACCCGTTCCACCACGGCCGGGCTGACGGTCTTGCCCCAACAGCTGCCCTCTGGGGCATCAGCGGGGCCGTTGCGGGTGGCTTCCATCACGCCGGGTTCCGGGGCTTCGTTTGCCGGGCCGGTGGCGGCAGGATCACAGCCTGCCAGTGCTGCGCAGGTCAGCAATCCCAGCGTCAGCTGCCAGGCCCGCGTGTTTCTATATAGTGCCTGTGTCATTGCCCGATGCCTTTGGGTCTGATTTTACGCAGACAATAGCGCGTTTTCGTGGCGCTGCCTAGCGGTTGGGGCCTAGGGGCAGGACCCTAACGAAAAGGGGCTGGCAGACCGGGACTGGCACAGCTAGAAACAATCTAAACTTTAAGACAGGAAAGCGGACATGGCGAAAATTACCTACGTAGAGCATGGCGGCAAAGAGCATGTGGTCGATGTGGCCAGCGGGCTGACGGTCATGGAAGGCGCGCGCGACAATAACATTCCCGGTATCGAAGCCGATTGCGGCGGTGCCTGCGCCTGTTCCACTTGCCATGTCTATGTGGATCCGGCCTGGGTAGAGAAGGTACCGGCCAAGGATGACATGGAAGAAGACATGCTGGATTTCGCCTTTGAACCTGATCCGGTCACCTCGCGTTTGACCTGTCAGATCAAGGTCACGGATGAACTGGACGGCTTGCGCGTGAAGATGCCAGCCAAGCAGATTTAATCATGCGCGGGGGGCTGGTTGCTTGGCTGTTGTGGCTGATGGCAGCCCCGCTTTGCGCGCAGGTGATAACCTCGGCAGAATATAACGAGCCTACGACCCGTTATGCACATGGGGTTCTGGGCGACGCGGTGGAATGGGGCAATATGACGGTCACCGTGCGCCGCGAGACCAGCCAGCCGGGTGCGGTTTTTCAAACTTGGACAACCCAGAGCTATCATCTGCGTTTGCCGGAAGTTCTGGTTTATGAAGATACGGCCCCGCGTCTTGCGGATCTTGACGGCGACGGCCGCCCGGAAATCATCGTTGTCGAAAGTCATCGCGACAAGGGGGCAAGGCTGGCGGTCTATGGTCTGAAGGATGATGGGGTGCCTGCTTTGCTGGCCTGGACCAGTTTCATCGGGCAGCGCAACAGATGGATGGCACCGGTCGGAGTGGCGGATTTTGACGGGGACGGGACAATCGACATCGCTGTCGTGGACCGTCCGCATCTGGCACGGCGGCTGTTTGTGATGCGCTATGGTATAGGCAAAATGAAGAGCTTTGCGATTTTGGAGCCGGTGACCAACCACCGGATCGGGGATGACTATATTTCGGGCGGCGTGCGGAACTGCGGGGCGGGACCGGAAATGATCCTGTTGGATGCGGGCTGGACGCAGATATTAACGGTGCGCTGGGGTGACGGCGGGTTTCAGGCAAGGGTTCTTGCTCCCTATGAAGGCCGCGAAAGCGTCGCGCAGGCGCTGGCCTGTTAGAGCGTAGCCTAGCCTAATGCCCGCCAGCCGATGTCACTGCGGTTGAACCCTTCGGGCCAGTCGATCTGATCCACCATGGCGTAGGCGCGGTTGCGGGCTTCTTCCAGCGTAGCACCGCGCGCGGTGATGTTCAGCACACGGCCACCGGTGGCGGTGATGCTGCCGTCCTTGGCGGTGGTGCCTGCATGGAAGACCATGTTGCTGCTGTCCTCAGGTAACCCATCCAACCCCTTGATCACAGTTCCTTTTTCATAGGTGGCGGGATAACCTTTGGCGGCCATCACAACCGTGATCGCGTGATCTGCTGCCCAGTTGACTTGCATTTCCGAAAGGCGACCCTGTGCGGCGGCATGGATCAGATCAAAGGCCTGCGCGCCAAGGCGCATCATCAGCACCTGACATTCGGGATCGCCAAACCGGGCGTTATATTCCACCAGACGCGGTTGGCCGTCCTTGATCATCAACCCCGCATAAAGCACGCCCTGATATGGCATGCCGCGTTTTGCCATTTCGGCCATGGTCGGGCGGATGATTTCATCCAGCGCCTTTTGGGCGATTTCGTCGGTCAGGACCGGTGCCGGGGAATAGGCCCCCATGCCGCCGGTATTGGGCCCGGTGTCGCCGTCGCCGACACGTTTGTGATCCTGTGCGGTACCAATGGGCAGCACGTTTTCCCCGTCACAGAGGATAAAGAACGACGCCTCTTCACCTTCCATGAATTCTTCGATCACCACCTCGGCACCGGCATCGCCAAAGGCACCGTCGAACATCTCGTCCACCGCTGCGGCGGCTTCCGCATCTGTCATTGCGATGATCACCCCTTTGCCAGCGGCAAGACCATCGGCCTTGATCACCAGTGGCGCGGGAGTGTTGGCGACATAGGTTTTGGCAGAGGCATGATCGGTGAAATGTGCATAGCCTGCCGTAGGCGCGTTGCTGGCAGCGCAGATTTCTTTGGTAAAGGCTTTGGAGGCTTCAAGCTGGGCGGCGGCTGCCGAGGGGCCAAAGACCAGAAAGCCAGCACCGCGCAGATCATCGGCGACACCAACGGCAAGTGGTGCTTCGGGCCCGATGATCACGAAGTCGATGTTGTTTTCTTCACAAAAATTAATGACTTCCGCACCATCCATAATGTCAATGCTGGCGCAATCGGCGATTTTTGCGATGCCGGCGTTGCCCGGGGCGACGATCAGCTTGTCACATTTGGGGTTTTGCAAAGTGGCCCAAGCGAGGCTGTGTTCGCGTCCGCCGCTGCCTAAGATGAGGATATTCATGGGCGTGCTCCCTTGGCCTTTGATTGCGGGCGTTCTAAGCTGTGGGGCGGCGAGGGGCAAGGCGATCTAAAGCGTCTCGCCGTTTGATTGAACCGATATAAACTACCAATACCCTAAGAGCGGCGAAGCCGTGGCAAGGGCGTGGTGGTTCGGGGTAAAGGCGGGGCGAGCTGATGGACATGTTTGACGATACACCGGACGGGGTGGCACCGGGGCAGAACAGCCCGGAGTTTTCGGTTACCGAACTGTCGGGTGCGATCAAACGGGTGATCGAGGGCGAATTTTCCCATGTGCGCATCAAGGGCGAAGTCGGACGTGTCAGCCGTCCGCGCTCGGGGCATATCTATCTGGATCTGAAAGACGACAAGTCGGTGATTTCCGGTGTGATCTGGAAAGGTGTGTCTGCGCGGCTTGAAACCCAGCCCGAAGAGGGGATGGAGGTGATTGCCACCGGGCGGATCACCACCTTTGGCGGGCAATCAAAGTATCAGATTGTTATTGAAGATATAAAACCGGCGGGCATGGGGGCCTTGATGGCCTTGCTTGAAAAACGCAAGAAAATGCTGGCGGCGGAAGGGTTGTTTGATCCGGCGCGCAAACGGCCTCTTCCCTACCTGCCGGAGGTCATCGGTGTTGTCACCTCGCCATCCGGTGCGGTGATCCGCGATATCCTGCATCGTTTGCGGGACCGGTTTCCACGCAAGGTGCTGATCTGGCCGGTCGCGGTGCAAGGCGCGAAATGCGCCCCCGAAGTGGCCCGCGCGATTGATGGGTTCAATGCGATGACGCCGGGCGGGGCCTTGCCACGGCCGGACCTGTTGATTGTGGCGCGGGGCGGCGGATCGGTTGAGGATCTATGGGGCTTTAATGAAGAGGTGGTTGCCCGTGCCACAGCGGCAAGCGCGATCCCGCTGATTTCGGCGGTGGGGCATGAGACCGATACAACCCTGATTGATTTTGTTTCCGACAAGCGCGCGCCCACGCCAACAGCCGCGGCGGAGCTGGCCGTGCCGGTGCGTCATGAGCTGGCGGCCTGGCTTGAAGGGCAATCGGCGCGCATGGGTCAGTTGCTGAGCAATGGGTTGACGGCGCGGGGGCAGCGGCTGCGCGATATGGCGCGGGCCTTGCCGCGGGCGGACAGCCTGCTCGACGGGCCGCGCCAGCGGATGGACCGGGCCGGAGAGCAGTTGGGGCCTGCATTGATCGCTGGTGTGCAGCGCCGCCGTGTACGTCTGGCGGATGTGTCAGGATCCCTGCGGCCTGCGACCCTGCGCCAGCGGCTGACGAACGACCGGCGGCGGCTGGAGGCGCTTTCTGTGCGATTGGGACCAGCATTGGCGCGCGGGGTGGTCGCGAAACGTGATCGTTTTGAGAGTCGCGCCAAAGGGTTTCGGCCGGCAGCTCTGGCGCGGGACCGTGCCGCTAAGGCGGAGGCCTTTGGTAAATTGGCGCTGCGCCTGTCCGAGGCCGGAATGCGACAGACGCAGGGTTGGCGGCAACGTTTGGCCGGGCTTGAACGGTTGCGCGAAACCATGAGTTACAAGGCGACATTGGCGCGGGGGTATGCCGTGGTGCGCGGGGATGGCGCGGTGGTCACGGATACCAAAGCGGCGAAAAAGGCGACGGCCCTGGAGATCGAATTTGCGGATGGGCGTTTGACGGTAGGTGGCAAGGCCGCCCCTATGCGCAAAAAGGCAGCGTCAGAGCCACCGGAACAGGGATCCTTGTTGTAAGGGATTGGTAACCTTGGCTGTCTGGATCCGGTTGAGAGTGCGGACAGTATATAAGGCCAAAAAGAGGGGGGACGGGGCGCTTTGGTCGCGCTGTCAGACCCCGACTTTGGGACCGAGGCAGAGCATTTCCTGATCCCCCTCTTTGGCTTCATAAAGTTCGGTGGTGTCGGGGCGGTTTTCGAATCTGGCGATCAACCCGTTGGGACCTTTGATGAAACTCCAGCATTGTGGGGTTGGGTTGTTTTCATAGGTGAAGCAAATCAGCCCGTTGGATTCATACCATGCGCCTGATTTGCATTCGCCATCAAGGAAGGACCATTCAACACGGCGGTTTTCATGGTAGATTTCCGCACCATATGCCTGTCCGCTATTGCCGTAGAATAGGGTTTTGCCTTTGGTATAGGCGTCAAACTCTTCCGCGCTCATGAGGTTTTGCGCCGCGAGGGGGAAGGACAGGAGGGTGAGGAGGCAGGCAAGTATTCGCATAGGGCGAGAGTGGCAGAAAACCGGGTGCTCTGCCAGTGGGGCACGCGGGAATTTGCCAATCTGCCGCTCGCGGGGTCGGGAGGCCGGGGCAGTGGTGTCGTATTGGCGGGTTTAGATGGGGCAGTGCGGGTGCGGTCGGTTTCTTATTGGTGAAACCATGCGCCGCAAAGGAGATTTCGAGCGGTTGGAGAAACAGAATGAACGCGCAAAGGGCGGGGGAATTGTCGTTTTCGGATCGTAGGACAGCCAGGCTTGTTGCTAGAAAGACCACAACACCGGAGGAGGGGACAGATCATGGCGCTGGATCAGCAGGACAAAGCGGCGGGCAAGAGCCCTGAGAAAGGCGTCTGGAAATCGGGCAAGGGCAAGGGGCGCCGGCATACCAAGGGACGGCAATTGCTTGATGGCCCCTGGGAGGACGTGCGTACCTTGTTGGGCGACCAGCCGCGTCGTGCGGATTTGCTGATCGAGTTCCTGCATCTGATCCAGGATGAATACGGCTGCCTGTCTGCGGCACATTTGCGCGCATTGGCTGAAGAGATGCGCATGTCGATGGCCGAGGTCTATGAGGTGGCGACGTTTTACGCACATTTCGATGTGGTGAAGGAGGGGGAGACCTCACCACCTGCCTTGACGATCCGGGTTTGCGATTCCCTGTCTTGCGAGCTGGCTGGCGCGCAGGCTCTGAAGGCTGCCCTGGAGGATGGCATGGATGCCAGTGAGGTGCGTGTGCTGCGCGCGCCCTGCATGGGGCGCTGTGATACCGCCCCTGTTCTGGAGATCGGGCATAACCATATTGTTCACGCCACAGTTGAAAAGGTAGAGGCGGCGATTGCTGCGGGGGATACCCATGTGCATGTGCCGGCCTATGAGGGGTTTGACGCCTATGCGGCGGCGGGTGGCTATGCCCGGTTGAAGGAGTTGCGCGAAAGCGGCGATTGGGAAGCGGTGCAGGATAAGGTGCTGTCTTCTGGTCTGCGCGGGTTGGGCGGGGCGGGGTTCCCATCGGGCAAGAAATGGGGATTTGTGCGCGCCAACGCCGGGCCGCGTTATTTAGCGGTGAACGGGGATGAAGGTGAACCGGGGACTTTCAAGGACCGTTATTACCTTGAGCGGGTGCCGCATCTGTTCCTTGAAGGCATGTTGATCGCCGCCTGGGCGGTCGAGGCGGAGAAAGCCTTTATTTATATGCGTGATGAATATCCGGCGGTGCTGGAAATTTTGGCGCTCGAGATCAAGGCTCTGGAAGATGCTGGCATTGTCGAGGCGGGTTATATCGACCTGCGGCGCGGGGCCGGGGCCTATATCTGTGGCGAAGAATCCGCGATGATTGAAAGCATCGAGGGCAAGCGCGGTATGCCGCGCCACCGTCCGCCCTTTGTGGCGCAGGTGGGGATTTTTGGTCAGCCGACATTGGTGCATAACGTCGAGACCCTGCATTGGGTGGCGCGGATTTGCCGTGAAGGGCCGGAGGTGCTGTCTGGGACGGAGTTGAACGGGCGCAAGGGGCTGCGATCTTATTCCGTGTCGGGGCGTGTGGCGCAGCCGGGGGTATATCTGCTGGCCGCGGGATCAACGATCACCGATGTGATCGCGGCGGCGGGCGGCATGGCCGAGGGGCAGGTGTTCAAGGCCTATCAACCGGGGGGGCCTTCCTCAGGGCTGCTGCCGGCCAGCATGGATGATATTCCGCTGGATTTTGATACCTTGCAGCCGCATGGCACATTCATTGGCTCAGCTGCGGTTGTGGTCCTGTCCGAGGATGATTCTGCAAGGGCGGCGGCGCTGAACATGCTGCGGTTTTTTGAGGATGAAAGCTGTGGGCAATGTACGCCTTGTCGGGTTGGCTGTGAAAAGGCGGTCAAACTGATGCAGGCGGATCGCTGGGACACCGGGTTGTTGGAGGAATTGTCGACAGCCATGGTGGACGCTTCGATTTGCGGGCTGGGGCAAGCGGCACCAAACCCGATCCGCATGGTGATGAAACATTTTTCCGATGAGATTTAAGGCGCGGCGGTTTCTTTGAAAGCAATCGGGCGCGGTTTGTAAAAAATCCTGGCAGTCCTGATCAGTCAGTTTTCAACAACCCGACAGGAACACCGCTGACGGCGCATGGCGGCGCAAAGCTGGCGGGCCGCATCCTTGCTGTTGCGGCCGAACCGCGCGAAGTAATAGCCCTTTTTGCGGTCTACCCTATGAGGTTCGTAGATCAGCTGTGCTTTCTCACGCCCCAGCACCCCCCGGCAAGCGGCGGTCTTGGACCGCGCGGCGGCCTGCGCGCCTTTCTTTGATTGGGCAAACCCGACCTGAACGCCCCAGGGTTTGACCTTGGGCGCTGGCGGTTTCGGCTTGGCCAGCGGGGTGATCCGCCGGTTCTGCGCCATTGCATAGCAGGCAGGCAGGAAATTTTCGGTCTTGGACAGGCGCATGTCCTGCACCTTGGGTTTGCCATCGCGCCAGTCCTCGGCATTCAGCCCGGTGATGATCGGCACATAGTTCACGGTTTCAGGGGCCAGCCCCTTGCCCAGCAGGAAACCTTCGGCGCGCCGCTCTCCCCCGTTATAGCCAATCGCGGCCATGCCTTCATTGCCGTATTTCTTTAGCATTTCAGCGAGATATTGCGCTGAATGCTCCAGCGCGTCCGCTGGATTATAGGGGTCTTTTAACCCGCGCCGTTTGGCTGTGGAGGGGATAAACTGGGCAATGCCACGGGCATCGGCATGGGACAGGGCGTTGGGGTCAAACCGGCTTTCCTGCCAGATCAGCCGTGCTAAGAAACCGCTGTCCAGCCCGTGCCGCTGCGCGAAAATCTGGATTGCGTTGCAGGTGTCATAGACAAAATGCTGCGGGCGGATGCATTGGGCATGACCCCATTTCTGCGAGGAACACATGCGACCGGGATCGGCTTGTGCTGTGGTGGCAAAAGCAAGGGCCAAAACGGCGAATACAAGTACAGGGCGAAAACACATGGGGTGTTGTTGGGCACTGTGGGCACCTATGTCAATTACGACAGGCGCACTTCCATCCCTTGGGCAGAGCAGGTAAGCCTGAACGAAACTGGTGCGGAGGCCCGCTTTGGCGTTTTTCAAGAAACTAAAAGACCGACTGTTCAAATCCTCTTCAAAGATTGACGAGGGGCTTGAGGCGATTGTAGGCGATGGCGGCAGCGAAGACGCTGTTGTCGAGATAGAGGCACAAGAGGTGGCCTTGGCGATCGAGGCCGACGCAGAGGCTGCCCAAGACAGGGTTCAGGCAGAGAAAGACGCAGCGGCAGAGGCCCTGGCACAGCAAGCAGCCCAAGAGGAAGCTGCACGATTGGCAGCAGAGGTAGAGGCGGCAGAAGCCGAAGCACGAGAAGCCGCAGCAGCCTTGGCGTGGGAAGAGGCACGTAAGGCGCAGGAGCTGGCCGCAGCAGAGCAGGCGGCGAAAGAGGCAGCCCGTGCAGAGGCTGCAGAACGCGCCCGCGCCGCAGAGGATCAGGCGATACGTGATGCGGCGGATGAGGCTGCAAAAGCGGCAGCACGTGAAGCGGCGCGTCAGGCAGAAGAGGCACGTTTACGCGAAGAGGCCGCTGCGGCAGAGGCTGCCCGTCTGGTCGAGGAACAGAGGCTGGCCGCGCAAGAGGCGCAAAAGGCCATTGAGGCCCGCCAACAGGAAGAGGCACGCCGCAGCGCAGAGACAGCACAGCGCGCGGCGGATGCGCAGGCTGCAGCGGAGCAAGAGGCGCAGGCAGAGGCCACGCGCGCCGCTGCCGAGGTTCCTGCACCGGCCACACCGGATCCGCTGAAGACGACCCTGACACCTGTGGCCCCGGATCTGGCCGAAACCACCGCGCCATCTGCAGCCAAACCCGGTTTGCTGGGGCGTTTGATGGGACGTGCCGCGCCTAAAACCGTGGTGCGCCGGGTGCTGGATGATGAAATGCTGGAACAGCTGGAAGAGCTGTTGATCACCGCCGACATGGGCGTCGATACCGCGTTGCGCGTCACGGCCAACATGGCCGAGGGACGGTTTGGCAAGAAGCTGTCGGTGGGCGAGATCAAGCAGCTGATGGCGGATGAAATCGCGCGGATCATGGAGCCCGTGGCCCGGCCCTTGCCGCTGTATCCCAAGACACCGCAGGTGGTTCTGGTGGTGGGGGTCAATGGCTCTGGCAAGACGACAACGATCGGCAAGCTGGCCAGTCAGTTCAAGGTGGCGGGCAAATCCGTGGTGGTTGCGGCCGGTGATACTTTCCGTGCCGCTGCGGTGGAACAATTGCAGGTCTGGGGTGAACGTGCCGGGGTGCCGGTATTGACGGCGGCGCAGGGGTCTGACCCGGCCAGCCTGGCCTTTGATGCGATGACACAGGCAGAAGCGCAGGGCGCGGATCTGTTGTTGATCGACACGGCAGGGCGGTTGCAAAACCGCAGTGATCTGATGGAAGAGCTGGCAAAGATTGTCCGGGTGATCCGCAAGAAAGACGAAACCGCCCCGCATAACACCTTGCTGGTGCTGGATGCGACAACGGGTCAGAACGCTGTTAATCAGGTGAAGGTCTTTCAGGACATCTCGGATGTCTCGGGTTTGGTGATGACCAAGTTGGACGGCACCGCCAAGGGGGGTGTGCTAGTGGCTCTGGCGGATAAATTCGGCCTGCCGATCCATGCAATTGGCGTGGGCGAGCAGATTGATGATCTATCGCCCTTCGATCCACAGGAATTTGCCGACGCGCTGGTCGGGTACGAGCGGTGAACACTGCCAACCATCCGATATTTCTAGACGCACCTTTGAGCCGGGAAATCACCCTGTCCACGGGGACGGCACCGATCCCGTATCACGTCTATGATGGCCATGGGATGATTGTGCTGGGCAGTTGTTCAGCTGCCGCGCTTGCGGATCGCTTTGCCGGACAGGATGTTCACCTGGTGCTATCTGCATCGGGAGAGGCCATTGTGGTCCTGTTTTTCTGTGATTTTGCCAAGGCCAGCCATGGGCCGCATCTTGAGCTGCACATGACGGTCTTGGCCGCACCCAAGCAGGGCGAAACCCTCAGCGACGATCCGGCCGCATGGCTGGCCGCAGTAGCGACGCGTCAGGATTGGGGTATGCTGAGCCTGCATCTGTGGAACGACACACCACAGGTGGTTGCCTACAACAGCGAATACCTAGGGCTGCAAGCCGCGCAGTGTCAGGGACAGATCGCTGTTGCAAAAGACCAGGTTGTATTTGATTTTTCAGATGGTGAAGGGGCATCACTTGCCTCTGGCAGGCTCCGGCGCATGCCACGTTCCGACGCGGGGCTGATGTGGCGTGTGATGCGTGGGTTGGGCTGGCGTGGCATTTGGGCCGCGCTGCGCAGTCGCCCGGCATCCGCCCATCTGATTAACCGTAAATCCGCGGTGTTGAACCGCAATGGCCGGGCGCAAACTTTTACTGCCCCGGATAAGATGGTTGTCACGTCCTTTAATCCTACGTTGGACCGACTGGCGTTTGGCGGTGTGTTGGCGCGCTATGGAATTGCGGCGAAAGTTACCCAGCATATCTGGCCATTCCGTTTTGTGTATCGCCATCCCGATGATGTCTAAGGTGGTGATCGTTGCATGACAGACTGGCTGTTATCCATTGAGGGGACCGAAACCGGTCATACCGTTGCGCTGTTCCTCGCCATCATGGCGGCATTCCTGCATGCGGTTTTCGGAGCCTTGCAGAAGGGGCGGCATGATCCGTGGCTGACCCGCGGGGCGATTGATTTTTTCTATTGTATCATGGCCGCACCCTTTGCCCTGTTTGTGGTGCCCTGGCCGGAACCGCATATGTGGGTGATCTTCTTTGGGGCCTTCGTTATTCACATTATCTACAAGTGCTTGCAGGCTTGGGCCTATACCAAGGGGGCCTATACGGTGGTCTACCCCGTGGTGCGCGGCACGGGGCCGCTGTTTGCGGTCATCGGGGCCTATCTGATTTTTGATGAACGTTTTACGCTGGTGCAATGGATGGGAGTCGGGGTGCTTTTGGCCGGGATCTTTGGTCTGGCGCTGTATAACATGCGCAATCTGGTGGCAGAACGTGACACGCTGAATGCCGCCCTTGCGATTGCTGTGCTGACGGGATTGTTCGTGGCACTTTACACCACCTATGACGCCTATGGTATCCGCGCCACGGCGAACCCGTTTACCTTTCTTGCGTGGTTTTTCATGATCGACGGTCTGGTCATGCCGTTCATCGCCGCGCGGCGCTGGATGCGCATGGAAAACGCCCCGGCCCTGGCACCTTTGATGACTCGTGGTCTGGCAGGCGGGATTATTGCGTTTCTCAGTTTTGGGGCGATCATGATGGCCACGCGGCTGGACAAAGTGGGCGAGGCGGCGGTTCTGCGTGAAACATCTACAGTCTTTGCCGCCGTCATTGGCGTGGTTTTCCTGAAAGAAACCGTGGGACCGCGCCGTGTTGCCCTGATGGCATTGATTGCAGCTGGCGCTGTGATAGTTGAGATGGGCGGATAACGCAGTTTGGAAAACGCAGAGAAACGACATATCGCCAATGTCATGTGCGCGGTGGCGTATTGGCGTTTCATGGATTTGCACAAGCGCAAGAGGACAGCACGATGGATCAACCGAAAACCATAAATCCGATCCTGAAACAGGTGCTGGAACTGGGCCCGCCTTTGCTGTTCTTTGTCATCTACCTGCGCATCCGGGATGATGTGTTCACCTTTGGGGGAACTGAATATTCAGGATTTATCGTGGCGACACTGGTGTTTGTGCCGATCCTGCTGATTGCGATGGGGGCGCTGTGGATGCTGACCGGGCAACTTAGCCGGATGCAGATTTTCACTGCCTTCATGGTGATATTCTTTGGCGGGCTGACCGCGTGGTTCAATGATGAACGGTTTTTCAAAATGAAAACCACCATCGTTTATGGGTTTTTCGCAACGATCCTGTCGATCGGGTTGCTGCGTGGGCAAAGTTATCTGGCCTATGTCATGTCGGAAATGATCCCGATGAAACATGAGGGCTGGATGCTGTTAACGCGGCGGTTAACCGTGTTTTTCATTGTGCTTGCCGTGGCGAATGAGCTGGTCTGGCGTACCATGTCGACGGATGCCTGGGTAAAGATTGAAACTTTCGGCTTTCCGGCGTTGATGTTTCTTTTCCTGTGGTCGCAGATCGTGGCGCTGGAACGGTTTACCGAAATCGACGAGTCTGAGTAACCGGACTTTTTAGAAAGCCCGGTCCGGTTTGTTTCGAACGCCGTTCCCTACAAGGGCCAGGTTCCTAGCTTTTGCGCAGTTCCGCGAATAAGGCGCGTCCCCGTTGAACCCCCTCACGTGCGCCCATTTGGTCCAGCCAGCGGGCCATATGGGGCTTGTCCTCCAGTGTTTGCTGCTGACCTTCCCACAAAGACGCCCAGCCCCAGATCGAGAAATCCGCGATGGAAACAAAGTCGCCGGCAACAAATTCATGTTTTGCCAGTTGCCGGTCCAACACGCCGTAAAGCCGCGCGGTTTCTGCGCGGTAGCGGTCTTTGGCATAGGGTACATCTTCCTTGGCAAACTTCAGGAAATGATGCGCTTGCCCTGCCATTGGCCCAAGCCCGCCCATTTGCCACATCAGCCATTGCTCAACAGCAATCTGTTCACGCGGTGTCGTGCCGCCAAACCGCCCTGTCTTGCGTGCCAGATATTGCAGGATCGCGCCGCTTTCAAAGACCGAAACAGGGGCACCGTCCGGCCCATCAGGGTCCACAATTGCAGGCATCCGGTTGTTGGGGGCAATTTCCAGAAAGGCGGGGGCGAATTGATCCCCTTTGCCGATGTTGATCAGATGGGTGGTATAGGGCAGGCCCATTTCCTCCAATGCGACAGAGATTTTCCAGCCGTTGGGGGTGGGCCAATAATATAGGTCTATAGGGGGGATCATACCGGGCTCCTTACTGTTTGCGCCATGATGACGAAAACACAGCCGTTGCCAAGGTGGCGGATTGACGAAACCCGGTGACAGGCGTATGTCCGTCTCGTGGTGATTTGTTACCGGATTGCGGGCCACGTTAAACAATCTGCTAAAAGGTCAGGATGAAAGCCCCCTTTCGCTTGACCGCGTCTGGGGTTTTTTATTGCCCGCTGGTCGGGTCGGAAGGATAGAGACATGAGCGACAGCACCCAAAACAACTGGCACAGAAGCACCCGCGCGGTGCATGACGGCACGCGGCGCAGCCAGTATGGCGAGGTCTCCGAAGCGATCTTTATGACGCAGGGGTTTGTCTATGAAACCGCCGAACAGGCCGAAGCGCGTTTTGAAAACGCGGGGCCGGACGAATTTATCTATGCACGGTATGGCAATCCCACAGTGGCGATGTTCGAAGACCGGATTGCCTCACTTGAGGGGGCAGAAGATGCCTTTGCCACGGCCTCGGGCATGGCGGCGGTCAACGGGGCCTTGATGTCGATCCTCAAGGCGGGCGATCATCTGGTGTCCGCGCGGGCCCTGTTCGGCTCCTGTCTTTATATCGTAGAGGAAATCCTGCCGCGTTTCGGGGTCGAGGTGACCTTGGTTGATGGCGAGGATCTGGCCCAGTGGGAGGCGGCGATCCGTCCCGACACGCGGGCGGTGTTTTTTGAATCCCTATCCAACCCCACATTGCAGTTGGTTGATATCAAATCGGTTTCTGCGCTGGCCCATGCCAAAGGCGCATTGGTTGTGTGCGACAATGTTTTTGCCACACCGGTCTATTCCGACGCAATCGCGCAGGGCGTTGATCTGGTGATCTATTCGACAACCAAACATATCGACGGGCAGGGGCGTGCCCTTGGCGGAGTGATCCTTGGCAGCCGGGAGTTGATCCGCAAAACAGTTGAACCTTTCATGAAACATACCGGCGGTTCGATGAGTCCGTTCACCGCGTGGATCATGCTCAAGGGATTGGAAACCATGGCGCTGCGTGTGAAGGCGCAGACCGCATCGGCACTGGAAATCGCGCAGAAACTGCAAGGGCATGCGCAGCTGAGCAGGGTAATCTATCCCGGTTTGCCGGACCATCCGCAGCATGCGCTTGCGTTGGCGCAGATGGGGGCAGGGGGCACGATGCTGGCGATTGAGATCAAGGGCGGCAAGGACGCCTCCTATCGCTTTCTCAACGCCTGTAAGATTGGCATCATTTCGAACAATCTTGGCGATGCCAAAACCATCCTGACACCACCTGCCTTTACCACGCATCAGCGTCTGCCGCAGGATCAGAAGGATGCACTGGGTATTACACCCGGTTTGGTGCGTATTTCGATTGGTCTGGAGGATGCGGGTGATCTGGCAGCGGATTTCATCGCGGCGCTTTCGCATTGAATATGTCGGTTTCACGGGGGGTTAACCCCTGTGAACCGGGCTAAACTACTTCGTGATTGGTAATCATGCTATGACCCCCTAAGTATAGGGGGTGTAGCGGCCAGAAGGGGCTCAGCCGATGAATGTCATAACCTCAGTCGACAAGGCACCTGAACGGGCGCAAGCCGAAGAGGCACTTGCCACGCTCAAGGCATGGGCGACAAGCGCCACGCAGGAAGAAATTGAAGCCCTTGATCCAGCGGTATCGCGCCTGTTGTCGCAGACCGCTGCCTATCCCGAATTCAACCGCAGCTATCCCGACGATTTTGCGGTTGGCGATACGTATCACGCCAGCCTGCCGGATTTGCAGAACGGACCGTCCAGCCTGATCCGCGGTGCGCAGCAGCAGATCCAGCATGTGGGCATCTCCAACTTTCGCCTGCCCATCGGCTTCCACACCCGTGATGCCGGCGATCTGATCCTTGAAACATCGGTCACAGGGTCGGTCAGTCTGGAAGCAGATAAGAAGGGCATTAACATGTCCCGCATCATGCGCAGCTTTTACAAACATGCTGAACGCACTTTCAGTTTTGAAGTGATCGAAGCAGCGCTGGATGATTACAAGGCCGATCTGGACAGTATGGATGCGCGTATCCAGATGCGGTTCAGCTTTCCGATGAAGATTGAATCCTTGCGTTCGGGCCTGTCGGGTTATCAGTATTACGATGTGGCGCTTGAGCTGGTAGAGAAGGACGGGGTGCGTCAGAAAATGATCCACCTCGATTATGTCTATTCCAGCACCTGCCCCTGTTCGCTGGAACTGTCCGAACATGCCCGCGCAACGCGGGGACAACTTGCAACTCCGCATTCGCAACGCTCGGTGGCGCGGATTTCGGCGGTGATCAACTGTGATGGGAATTGTCTGTGGTTTGAAGATCTGATCGACGCCTGCCGCCGCGCGGTGCCGACCGAAACGCAGGTCATGGTCAAGCGCGAGGATGAACAGGCCTTTGCTGAGTTAAACGCCGCTAACCCGATCTTTGTCGAAGATGCGGCACGGCTGTTTTGTGAACAATTGTTGGCAGAGCCGCGGGTCGGGGATTTTCGTGTCATCGCCAGCCATCAGGAAAGCCTGCACAGCCATGACGCAATTTCGGTGCTGACCGAAGGGTCGACCTTCGAGATGCAAAGCATCGACCCAAAGCTGTTTAATACCCTTTTCCACGTCGGCTAAACGCCGCGTCTTTCCCAACAATTGAAGATTAAAAACGGCGTGTCATTGGACGCGCCGTTTTGCTTTACGCTGCGTTGCGGCATGCGTTTAGCGCCGACCCGCTATGCAGTTTTGTGTGTTTTCTGCAATGCAGCAAGCCCTTAGATGCTTGTTCAACGAGTAACACAAAGTAAAGAAGCACATATCATGGCTTACCAAGATTTCGCATCCTCCAGCAAAGATGCCTCGGCTGTTCTCAGCCACGAGATCACTGCAACCCGTAACTTTTTTGCCCGCATCGGGGCAGCTTTTGAACGGACCATCAATGTCCTGGCGGTTGCCTCTACTGGCCAGCGCCGGGTAGAGCAGGTTCAGATGTTGAAAGCCAAATCTGACGCAGAGCTTGCAGAGTTGGGGATCAAGCGCGACGACATTATACATTTTGTTTTCCGCGATCTGTATTATCTCTGATCCTGGCTGAACTAGCCTTTGCCGAAGTTTTGCAAATGGCCCGTTCCTCTCCCCGGTTTTCGGGGGAGGGCGGGCCATTTTCGTGATCAGAACGCGGTGATCGCTTGACACTTCATTGGCCTCGCGCCAACGCTGCGACCATGTTGGATTTGCGCCCAGTTGGATATGTTGTTGGCCTGTTGGTGGCTGTGCTGGGCCTTGCCATGATCTTGCCAATGCTGGTGGATATTGCCGAAGGGCGCGGGCATTGGCGCGTCTTTGCGGAATCCGCACTGATCACAACCCTTGCCGGGGGTATGATTGCACTGGCCTGCGCCAATGGGGTGCGCGAGGGGCTGACGATCCAGCAGACCTTTCTTTTGACCACGGGCGTCTGGTTGATGTTGCCGCTGTTCGGTGCCTTGCCATTTATGCTGGGGGCCACTGGGTCCGGGTTCACGGATGCGTTTTTCGAAGCGATGTCAGGGCTGACCACCACCGGTTCTACCGTGCTAAGCGGGCTTGAGACTCTGCCAAAAGGCTTGCTGTTGTGGCGCGGCATTCTGCAATGGCTGGGCGGTGTTGGTATCATCGTTGTGGCGATGGTGTTCCTGCCTGAACTCAAGGTCGGCGGCATGCAGATCTTTAAATCCGAAGGGTTCGATACTTTTGGTAAAATTCTGCCCCGCGCTGGTCAGATCGCCACGCAGATTTCGGTCATCTACCTCTGGCTGACGCTGGCCTGTGTGCTGTGTTACGTATCCGTCGGGCTAAGTGTTTTTGACGCGACTGTGCATGCCTTGACCACCATCGCCACCGGCGGTTTCGCGAATTACGACGCATCCTTTGGGGCGTTTTCCGGCAATGCGGAATATGTGGCCTCGCTTTTCATGATCCTCGCGGCCTTGCCCTTTGTGCGCTACGTGCAACTATTGAACGGCAATGCCATGGCCTTGCACCGTGATCCGCAGGTGCGCGGGTTTATCCTGACCCTTCTTGTCCTTGTCGGGATCACGATCATTGTTCTGCATCAGGTGTTCCCGCATTCCTGGGAAAAGAACTTTCGTGAGGCGCTGTTTAACATCACTTCGATCATTTCCGGCACCGGCTATGCCAGTGTGGATTACATGCAATGGGGCGGCTTTGCGGTGACGCTCTTCTTCTTCATTGGCCTGATTGGCGGTTGTGCGGGTTCCACCGCCTGTTCGATCAAGATTTTCCGGTATCAGCTGTTGCTGGCCTCGATCCGCGCCCAGCTGCGACGCATCCGCTCGCCGCACGGAATCTTTACACCACGCTATGACGGGCGGCCTGTGGGGCCGGATGTTCTGTCCTCGGTGATGTCATTTTTCATGTTCTTTATTGTGACCCTTGGACTGGTTGCTGTCGCGCTGAGCCTTACGGGGCTGGATTTCATCACCTCTGTCTCGGGCGCAGCGGCAGCATTGGCCAATATCGGCCCCGGTCTGGGACCGATCATCGGACCGGCCGGTAATTTTGCCAGCCTTAACGACACCGCCAAATGGATCCTGACCATTGCCATGCTGATTGGCCGGCTGGAGCTGCTGGCGGTCTATGTCATTTTAACCGTTAAATTCTGGAGAGCCTGATGGCCGAGACAAAGCTTGCCCCCGATGCCAAACCATTGGGCGCACAGATTTCGCATATGTTGAAAGACCGCGGTGTCGATGTCATCTTTGGCATTCCCGGCGTGCACAACCAAGAGATGTATCGCGGCATTGAAGAGGCGGGCATCACCCATGTGTTGGCGCGTCACGAACAGGGTGCGGGGTTTATGGCTGATGGCTATGCCCGCGCGAGCGGCAAGCCGGGAGTGGCCTATGTGATCACCGGACCGGGGGTGTGCAATATCATGACCCCGATGGGGCAGGCCTATTCAGATAGCGTGCCGATGCTGGTGATTTCTTCCTGTCTGGACGAGGTCGCGGCGCAGCGCGGCCAGTTGCATCAGATGAAGGAGCAGCAAACGGCTGCGGCAACGGTCTGTGACTGGTCTGAAGAGGCGCGAACAGCGGAGGCAGCCTATGGGTTGATTGATCGCGCATTTGCGGAGTTCACCAGCGGACGGCCCCGCTCAAAGCACATACAGGTGCCGATTGTCCAGCTGGAAGCCACGGCCAATCCGGCACCACCCAAGCTGGCAGCCGTGCAGGCAACCGGATATCGCCCGGCGGATGTGACGCAACTGGTCAAGATGCTGGCCGATGCGCAAAAGCCGCTGTTTGTCTTTGGCGGTGGGGCCGCGCAGGCGTGGAAAGCCGCGCGTCAGGTGGTATCGGCCTGTGGTGCTGCCAGCATGAGCAGCTATGCAGGGCGCGGGATCATTCAGGGTGATGCGCCACTGAACTACGGTGCATGTCTGGCGCGGGGCGACAGCGCCACCGTGCTGGCAGAGGCGGATCTGGTCATCGCCATCGGCACGGAACTGGCCGAAGTGGACCTCTGGCGGCCTGATCTGGGGCATGACGGCGATCTGGTGCGCATTGATCTGGACCCTGAAGTCCTGTCTGATCCGCAACGCGCCAGCCACCCCATGCAGGCCGAAGCAGGGGCATTTCTGAAAGCACTGGCCGCAGAACTGCCGGAAGGCAGGGGAAAAACTGGCTGGCAGGCAGATAAGGTTGCGGCAACCCGTGCCCGCTGGCGGGCAGAGACAGATGCAGAACGGCCCGGTATCGTGCCAATCTGCGATGCCCTGCGTGAGGTTATACCGCCAGATACGATGATCTATTCCGACATGACCCAATTTGCCTATGTGGCCAAGGAGGTCTGGGACATGGACCGCCCCGGACATTGGCACCACCCCTATGGCTTCGGCACGCTGGGATATGCCACACCCGCGGCGATTGGCGGCGCGGTTGCACGTCAGGGCAAGCCGACCATGGCGATTATCGGGGATTACGGGTTTCACTATACGATGCAGGAACTGGGTGTCGCGGTGGAACTGGTGTTAAGCCTGCCGATCATCCTTTGGGACAATGGCAAGCTGGGCGAGATCGAAGACAGCATGGTGCGCGCGCAGATCGCGCCGAATGCTGTGGTGGCCCGCAATCCTGATTTTGTGAAGCTGGCAGAGGCCTTTGGCGCGCGGGCGGTGGCACCGGCGGATTTGGCGCAAATGCAAGAAGCGGTCACCAAGGCGTTCGCAGCGGACGGGCCGACCCTGATTTATTTAACCCCTGCGATTTTGGAGTAGGCGTTTTCTTTAAAAGAAACCGGCCCGGAGTTTAGAGAAAGTCCGGTTGACGCCGCGTTCAAAAGTTACCTGCGCGGGTCTATTTCCTTAAAGATTAGGGCAAGACTTTTGCGCAGGTCTTGCCCCCTTGTTCATTCCCAGCAGCTGACCAGCACGGTCATGCCCTGTGCAGCCATCCGCAAATCTCGTGGGGCCACGGTGCCGGTACGACCCGTTGCATTCAGCTGAACGCCTGCCTGTGCCGCCAGTGCCGCAACAGATCCACCATCCAGTGCAAAACTGACATCTTCGGGCAGTTCCTGTGCGCCTGATGCCTTTGGCAGCAACATCCCCACCACATTGCCGCTGGCGTCAAACACCGGGCCACCTGCATCACCGGCCTGTGCCTTCAGCGCCAGACGGTTAAGATGTTCCTCACCGGACAGCCCGCGCACGTCAGCCACTTTGCCAAAGGTCAGGGTCGCCGCGGAAAGCACGCCCTCGTAAGAATAACCAGCCACAGAGATTTCCGATTGCAGACGTGGGGTGCCCAGATCAAAGGCAGCAACCGCCAGCGGGGCAAGGGCGCTGCGGGGCTTCAGGATCGCGATGCCCTTGTCGGCGTCCTGCGCCAGAATATCGGCATCAGTGTCGCCGTCCACGGTCAGGCGACCACAGGAGGCGACAGCCTCTGCCGTGGTCACAACCGTGCCGCTGCGATCAATGAAGAAGCCCGAACGCGCCAGTTTTGCCTGCCGGATCTGAAGGCCGGCAACCAGATCAATCGCTTGTTCGCTGTCGCCGCCTGCCGCAGGATCCAGCACAGCGGGCAAACGGGTAAAGCTTTTCTCCAGTTCGTCCATCACACGGCTGCGGCGGGTTTCATCGCCGGCGGGCCAGATCAGGGTAAACCCTTTGACCTGACCGTCTTGCAGGGAGGCCCGGGTTTCGCTGACGATCTGAGCGTTTTCCCCAACCAGCGTAAAGGAAGAGTTCTTGCGCTCGCGCGGCCCGTTCAGGGGGACGATCTCAAGCGTTTGCATGATGTCATAGAGACCAAACAGCGTGTTCTGGTCACCGGCCTGCGAGATCAGCAAGATCCGCGCACCGATGTCACCGGTGCTGTCATATTGCGCAAAAGGTGCCTCGTATCTGGCAAAACCGACCTCGGCCGTGGGCATCACCATTTCGATCCCCGCCTGATCATCCCGCACCAGTTGCAGCCCCAATCCGTCAAGCACAGCGTTATATTGTTTCAGCAGGGCAGCCCGTTGCAAGGTGGTCAGGACGCCCGTGATTTCAAAATTATTCGCTTCCTGCCAAGCTGCCATCGAGCTGCGGGTGCCGCGCCCGTAAGAACCGTCAATCGCGGCATTGTAAAAACCGGCCCATTTCAGCGCGATTTGCAGATCCTTGCGCTCCTGTGCGCTCAGGTCGCGCTCACTGCGCCGGGCCTCGGACAGGGTTTCATCCGCAGCTTGCACGACAGGCACCTCTGGCACTTCGGGTGTCGCGGGTTCGACAGGTGGGGTCGGCGATGTCGCCGCCGGTGGCGCGGTGGCGATGTCCACCGCATCCGGCGCAGTCACCACATCGCGGTTCAGCACATTGGCACCCACCGGCCAGAATTGCTGGCGAAAGCTGCTGGAAAGCTGGATGAAACTGTCACGTGGGACAATCCCGCTGCGCACATATTGACGCAACACCTGTTCCGCGTCCGACCGCAGGTAGGGGCCAACCGCGATCGCGTACCAGCCGCCACCCAGTGAAAACCCGTTCACATCTTCCACGATCTCTGAATAGACGCGGGCGCGGGCTGTTGCTTCGGACAGCCGCGGCTGTGCCTCGATCTGGACCCAGACGACATCATCGGGTGATTGTGCAAAGGCCGCTGAGTCAAGAAAAACGAACAGGGTGAAAATCGCTGCCAGCAAAGCCGAAAGGATACGCGTCATAGGTGAAGTTTCTCATGTGATTCATAGGTTGCGGAGATTAAGCAGGAAACTGCTAGAAACGCCATGGTTGCATTGGCGATTTGCCGCGTGATTTTGTAGGTGTGATGCAATTGACGCCCAAGGGTGGGGACCGTAGGTAGAAGCCAAAGCCAACGAGAGGCAATTGAGATGTCCCAGACCGCCGAAATACCCCAGAACACAGCAAAACCAAAATCGTTTCAGGCGATCATTTTGGCGTTGCAGAACTATTGGGCCTCGAAAGGCTGTGCCGTGTTGCAGCCCTATGACATGGAGGTCGGGGCAGGTACGTTTCACCCGGCCACCACGTTGCGCTCGCTTGGCACACAGCCCTGGGCCGCCGCCTATGTGCAGCCCTCGCGCCGCCCGACGGACGGGCGCTATGGTGAAAACCCGAACCGCTTGCAGCATTATTACCAGTATCAGGTGCTGATCAAACCCAGCCCGCCAAACCTACAAGAGCTGTATCTTGGCAGCCTTGAGGCCATCGGTATCAACATGGACCTGCATGACATCCGCTTTGTCGAGGATGACTGGGAAAGCCCGACGCTTGGTGCCTGGGGGCTGGGCTGGGAAGTCTGGTGTGACGGCATGGAAGTCAGCCAGTTCACCTATTTCCAGCAGGTCGGGGGGCATGATTGCCATCCGGTGTCGGGCGAATTGACGTACGGGCTGGAGCGTCTGGCGATGTATGTGCTGGGCGTGGACCATGTAATGGACATGCCGTTCAACGATCCGGATGCGCTGATCCCTCTGACCTATGCCGATGTATTCAAGCAGACCGAAGAAGAATACGCGCGCTGGAACTTTGACACCGCCAATACCGAAGTGTTGTTGCGCCAGTTTGAAGAAGCGGAGGCGCATTGTAAGGCCATCCTTGAAGAGCCTGCCCAAGACCCCAAGACCGGCAAGCGCATCATCATGGCGCATCCGGCCTATGACCAATGCATCAAGGCCAGCCATATGTTCAACCTGCTGGATGCACGCGGCGTGATCTCCGTAACCGAGCGGCAGGCCTATATCGGACGGGTTCGTGCCTTGTCGAAAATGTGTGCTGATGCCTTTGTGCAGACCCGTGCGGGCGGTTGGTCAGAGGACGCAGCGTGAGCAGCGCTGCACGCCATCGTTCCCTCAAACAGCGCGCATACGCGGGACGTCAAATATGACCGGTAGAATAATAGGGATCGTGATCGTGATTTCAGCACTTATCGCCGGCGCGGGGCTGTATTACCTGCAAATCTATGGCTTTTATGAAGCTGTGGCTGAGGAAGAAGTGACTCTTGTGTCGCTGAACACAGATGCCCCCGAGCCGATCCTTTTTGACAGTTTCGAAGCAATTGATGCGGACAGCTCTCCGATCCGCTATCGCGCCTGTTTCACCACCACGCAAAGCCTTGCGTTTCTGACTGAAAGCTATGTGCTGATTGATGATGTCGAACCGCGCAACGCCCCGGCCTGGTTTGATTGTTTCGACGCGGCGGCAATTGGCGGTGAAATCACCGCGGGCACTGCACTTACTTTTCTGGGCGCGAAAAACGTGCACTATGGCGTGGACCGCATTGTTGCCATCACCGAAGACGGGCGTGGCTATGTTTGGCACGAGCTGAACGATTGTGGTGAAAAAGCCTATGACGGGACGGTCGTGGGTGAAGAATGCCCGGCCTTGCTGGATACCACCAAATAAAACGCTGCCGGTCATACATCGTAGACGGAACCATTCGCCCCTTTGCTGACTTAGGTTTGTAAAGGGGCACCAATGATTTCCGCATCTCATGAAGCACTGAAATGGACGATGCGGGCCGGTTACGCCGCGCGCGGCGTGATATATGTGCTTGTTGGCGGTTTGGCTTTTTGGGCGGCCTTCAGCCCGTCACAACCCGAAGGCACCAAGGATGCACTGACCCAACTGCGTGCCGCGCCTCTGGGCATTGCGATGCTTTTGTGTATCGCCATCGGATTGCTCGCCTATATGATCTGGCGCATCGTTGCTGGTGTGGTGGATGTGGAGGAACATGGCCGGGGTGCCAAGGGAGTCTGCGCCCGACTGGGACAGATCATTACCGGGGGGATCCATGGCGGGATTGGCCTGTCCATCATGGCCTTGGCCATTGGCAGTGCCGGGGGCGGTGAAAACAGTCAAATTGCCTGGACGCAAGCGGTGCTTGATCTGCCCGGCGGGCGGGGGATCGTTGCCACTGGTGCGCTGGTGCTGGCGGGGGCGGGGTTGTACTACGTCAAGAAGGGGGCCTTGTCCGAATATCAGGATCACCTTGCTTCTGCCCCATTGCTGTCGCGGATCGATCCCTTGTTGAAATACGGGTTGATCATCTATGGCGGGCTGCTGGTGCTGGTGGCGGTCTCCTTCGGATTTGCTGCCTGGCACGGCGAGGCGTCACAATCCGGCGGTTTGGGTCAGGCCTTGCAGAGCCTGCGTGATTTGGCCTTTGGTCGTATGCTGCTGGGGTTTGCGGGGCTTGGGCTGATCGCCTTTGCGCTTTATAATCTGGCCGAGGCCATCTGGCGGATTGTGCCAGCCATTGACGGACCCGACGTGGAAACCATGCGCCGTGCCGCGCAACGGTTGACCTAGGGCTGGACCCGCCCGCGCGGTATCGGTATCACGCGGCAAACACTGCCGCACCATTTGCGGATTACCCAAGGATACTTGCCGTGCCCGACCTGCTGATCGAACTCTTCTCCGAAGAAATCCCCGCCCGCATGCAAACACGTGCCGCTGCGGACCTGCAAAAGCTGGTGACAAACGGTCTGGTTGAGGCCGGTTTGACCTATGCCTCTGCCGCTGCCTTCAGCACCCCGCGCCGGTTGACGCTGACGCTTGAGGGGATGTTGGATGCCTCACCGGCTGTTGTCGAGGAACGCAAAGGTCCCAAGGCCGATGCACCCGAGAAAGCCATCGAAGGGTTCCTGCGCGGGGCAGGGGTGACACGGGATCAATTGGAAGAGCGCGACACGCCCAAGGGCAAGATCCTGTTCGCCAAGATCAACAAACAGGGCCGTCCCGCTGCCGAGATCATTGCCGAGGTGCTGGAACAGACGATCCGCAATTTCCCATGGCCCAAATCCATGCGCTGGGGCAGTGGCAGTTTGAAATGGGTGCGCCCCTTGCATTCGATTGTCTGTGTGATGTCCGCCGAAGATGGTGCGCAGATCGTACTGCTGGAGGTGGACGGGATCACATCCGGCGATACCACCTATGGTCACCGTTTCCTTGCGCCTGACGCGATTAAGGTCACCGGGTTTGAGGACTACGAGGCGAAGCTTGCCCGCGCTAATGTTGTGCTGCGCGCTGATGCCCGCGGCGAAACCATTTGGAACGATGCCACCAATGTGGCCTTTGCCAGCGGCATGGAAGTGGTCGAGGATGCCGGATTGCTGGCCGAGGTGGCCGGGCTGGTTGAATGGCCGGTTGTGCTGATGGGTAATATTGCCGACGACTTCCTTGGCCTGCCGGCTGAGGTGCTGCAAACCTCGATGAAAGAGCACCAAAAGTTCTTTTCCGTGCGCAACCCCAAGACGGGGCGCATTGAGAAATTCATCACCGTGGCCAACCGCACCACGGCTGACAATGGCGCGACAATTCTGGCGGGGAATGAAAAGGTACTGTCAGCGCGTCTGGCTGATGCCAAGTTCTTCTGGGAGAACGATCTGCGCGTGGCACAATCCGAGGACGGCATGGCCACTTGGGTCAAGGCGTTGGAAAACGTCACCTTCCACAACAAGCTGGGCACACAGGCCGAGCTGATCGAACGCATGGCCGTGTTGGCCCGCGAACTGGCCCCCATGGTGGGCGCGGATGCGGATGAGGCGGAAGCAGCGGCGCGGGTTGCCAAGGCTGATCTGTCGTCTGAAATGGTTTATGAATTCCCCGAATTGCAGGGCTTGATGGGGCGTTATTATGCGTCTGCGGCTGGCATGTCGGATGCGGTTGCGGCGGCGTGCGAAGAACACTACGCGCCTTTGGGGCCGTCCGATGATGTGCCGACCGCGCCGGTGTCCGTCGCCGTGGCCTTGGCCGAGAAGATCGACAAGCTGACGGGATTCTGGGCGATTGACGAGAAGCCGACGGGGAGCAAAGACCCCTTTGCTTTGAGAAGGGCTGCGCTGGGGGTTATTCGGATATTGGTTGAGAATGAGTTGGTTTTTTCATTTTCGGCTGTAGTTCACACTTCCTATGCGAAGATTATTAATTCGGTTGTGAACACGATCGCGGTATTCAAGGAACATAAAATTGGTAGCGGCGATACAGCTTACGAGACTTATTCTTTGGTTGGCGGCTTAGATGAACTTGACGGAGGTCTTGTCGACGAGATCTTATTCACTGAATTTAAGGGTCGCCAAGAGGGTGTAGGTCACCACGAAGGAACTTGGGTGGGCGACGACAAGGCGACGCTGCGACAGCTGGATTCAGTTGAGAAGATTAAAGCCGATCTCCTCTCCTTCCTCCACGACCGCCTCAAAGTCTATCTCAAGGACCAAGGCATCCGTCACGACATCATCGACGCCTGCATCGCTATGGAAGGCAACGACGATCTGACCCTGCTGGTCAAACGCGCCAAAGCTTTGTCGGAAACTCTCGAAACCGATGACGGTGAAAACCTGATTCAGGGCTTCAAACGTGCCAACAACATTCTGACACAGGCCGAGGAAGCCGATGGCGTTGAATACTCCTACGGCGCGGATGTGAAGTTCAGCGAAACCGACGAAGAGCGTGCATTGTTTAAGGCACTGGATGACGCAGAGGCGGTGATCACCCCCGCCATGGAGAAACAGGATTTCACCACCGCCATGTCCGCCATGGCCACCCTGCGCGCGCCGGTCGATGCGTTCTTTGATGCGGTGCAGGTGAACAGCGACAATGGCACGGTGCGGCGCAACCGGTTGAACCTGCTCAGCCGGATCCGCACGATCTGTACCTCTGTCGCCGATTTGACAAAGGTTGACGGGTAAGTGGTTTTTGTAACGCCCGCATAACATCGGGGGCAGCGCGCCCTTGCCAGACCAAACATAAGCCCTATGCTGCGCCTGAACATCAAGGGTGCCGCAGTGCAGAATAATCCAGATACCACATTGGTCACGGCGACCGGGCCGATTGCAAACCACACCCATGGCGGGCGGGCGAAATGCCTGCAACGCTTGGTGCGGCTTGATCTGCCGGTGCCGCGCACGGTGGCGCTGTCCTTTGACGCAGTACAGAAAATTGCCAAGGGCGAGATGCCGGATGTGGCAAATGTGGTGGCCGAGATGCCGCAGGGTGCATTGATGTGTGTGCGCCCTTCCAGTCAGGACCCCGATTGGGGCGGGCCGGGGGCGGTGCTGAACATCGGCATTAATGACACCCGGTTTGAAGAGCTCTGCACCACCATCGGGGAAGAGGCCGCCGCGGCGCTTTATACGCGGTTTGTTCAGGGCTATGCGATCAATGTCGCCCGCCTTGACCCGGATATGTTTGATGAGGTGTCCGGTGACGGGCGGGCCGCGTTGACACAATCCTTGCGGGCCTACGAGGCTGAAACCGAAGAACAATTCCCCCAAGACCCCGAGGTTCAACTGACGGCGGTGCTGCGGTCGATGGCGCGGGCCTGGGACGGCACATCAGCGCGTTTGTTGCGTCAGGCCAAAGGTGCGCCTGCGGATGCAGGGCTGGGCCTTGTGGTGCAGGAAATGGCCTTTGGTGTGGGCAACGGTCAATGCGGATCCGGTGTGCTGCAACTGGTGGATTCTGATACGGGGTTGCGCCAGATCACTGGTCGTTATCTCAGCCAGTCACAGGGGCGGGATGCCTTGGCCTCTGACGCGGGCAGCCTGTATCTGACCTGTGATCCGCGTGGCCCCTCGCTGGAAGAACTGGCACCGGAAGCATTTAAGGAGCTGACCGAACATGCGGCTTTGATGCGCCGCAAGCTACGCGCCGAAATGCAGGTCGAATTCGTGATTGAAGACGGCAAACTGCATATACTGGACGGTGTTGTGGTGGCGCGCTCTTCGCGGGCGGCGGTCAAAATTGCCGTGGCCTTGGCGGATGAAGGGATCATCCCGCGCGAGGAAGCTCTGATGCGGGTGGAACCGCGCACCCTGACAGAGCTGCTGCACCGCCAGATTGACCCGCGTTCCAAGCGGGATGTGATTGGCCGCGGGATCGCTGCCAGCCCCGGTGCGGCCACCGGGCGGATTGTGTTTTCGGCAAGCGAGGCACAGGCTTCCGCCTCGCGCGGTGAGGCCTGCATTCTGATCCGGCGCGAAACTTCGCCAGAGGATATTCGCGGCATGCATGCCGCTGCCGGTGTGTTGACGGAGCGCGGTGGTGTGACCAGCCATGCCGCGGTGATCGGGCGTGGCCTTGGTCTGCCCTGTGTGGTTGGTGTCTCCAACATCAAATTCAACCTGAGCAAAAAGCAGATTGTCACCAAAGAGGGCCGTGTTTTCGAAGAGGGTGACGAGATCACCGTGGACGGATCCAGCGGTACAATCCTTGCGGGCTCCGCCCAGATGATAGAGGCCGCACTGGATGAGAATTTCACCCGGTTGATGGGCTGGGCCGAGGATGTGGCCGATATCGGTGTGCGGGCCAATGCCGACACACCAGCGGATGCGCAAACCGCACGCAACTTCAACGCCCATGGTATCGGGTTATGCCGCACGGAACATATGTTCTTTGAGGCGGGGCGTCTGACCGTGATGCGCGAGATGATCTTTGCCGAAACCGGCGAGGACCGGCGCGCCGTGCTGGAACGTCTGCTGCCGATGCAGCGGGATGATTTCAAAGAGCTGTTTCGCATCATGCAGGGGCAGTCGGTCTGTATCCGTCTGTTCGACCCGCCGCTGCATGAATTCCTGCCGATGCATAAAGCGGGCCAACGCGAGCTGGCGGATGCGCTGAACCTTCCTCTGTCGGATGTGACCCGGCGGATCGAGGCGATGTCGGAGTATAACCCGATGCTGGGTCTGCGTGGTGTGCGCCTCGGGGTGACAGTGCCGGAAATCTACGAAATGCAGGCGCGTGCGATTTTCGAGGCGACGGTCGAGGTCAGTCAGGACGGCGAACCTGTGGTGCCAGAGATCATGATCCCGCTGGTGTCTGCACGCCGCGAGGTTGAATTGGTCAAGACCGCGATTGACGCGGTAGCCGCCGCCGTGCGCACAGAACAGGACAGCAGCTTTGCCTATCGGTTGGGCATCATGGTCGAAACACCACGCGCGGCGCTGATGGCGGGCGAGATTGCACCACATTGTGCTTTCCTGAGTTTCGGCACCAACGATCTGACCCAGATGACCTATGGTCTGTCGCGCGATGACGCGGGGCGGTTCATGTCGGATTATGTGCAGCAGGGCGTGTTTGACGAAGACCCGTTTCATATGCTGGATACGCAAGGTGTGGGCGAGCTGTTGAAACTGGGCGCAGAACGCGGTCGCGCGGCACAACCGGGCATCACAATTTCGCTGTGTGGCGAACATGGCGGCAACCCCGAATCAATCGCATTTTGCCGCGATGCGGGGTTTGACTACGTCTCCTGTTCACCTTTTCGCGTTCCGGTTGCACGATTGGCCGCGGCCCAGCTGGCCATCAAACACAAGATAGGGTAGAAAGCCGGCGGGATCTTGCCACGGAGTGTGGCGCATAGCAGGTTTGCAGCCTTGCAGGGACCGGCACGCTTTACCATTTGGCGAATTATGCTAAGCGCTGGGCCAATTGCAACGACCTATGAGTTCCCTCATGCTGCCTATTCGTCAACTCTTCATCGCCTTGTTTCTGGGCACTTTGACCCTTGCTCCAGCGGTGGCTTCTGCCTCCTCGGAAAAAGCCAAGGATCTGGCACGCGTAGAACAGGCCGGGCTGAAACAGACCGGCAAGACCCGATTGAATGAATTGATGGTGCAGCCTGCGGTGTCCACAGGCGACGTAAAATTTTCGCGCAGCTGGATCGACAGCCAACCAAAGGCCAGCGGGTCCTCGCAGTGGCGTTGTCTGGCAGAAGCGCTGTATTTCGAAGCCCGGGGCGAGACGATCAAAGGGCAGTTTGCCGTGGCCGAGGTGATTATGAACCGGGTCAAAAGTGCACGTTTTCCGGGATCTCTTTGTGCGGTGATCAATCAGGGCACCGGCAAGAAATACCAATGCCAGTTCACCTATACCTGTGACGGCCATGCCGAGGTCATTGCGGAACCGCTTGCCTTCGCCCGCGTGGGCAAGGTTGCGCGCTATATGATCGATGGCAAAGTGCCTGCCCTGACCCAAGGTGCGACACATTACCATACCACTGCGGTGAACCCACGCTGGGCACGGGTCTATACCCGTACAGCAAAAATCGGTGTGCATCTGTTTTACCGGCACACGTGGCGGACAGCCTCCAACTGACGGTTTTCGGGACTGGCTTGCCGGAAACCGGACTGTTACTTTGTGGGTAGGGTCGCTAGACGGGGGCGACTGATCCATCACCAAGGGGTGCCTGATGCCGAACGAAGTCCGCCTGGCCTTTGCCCATCCGTCCGAACGGGCAGATGCCATGTCTGAATCCCTGTCCGGCAGCGACCCGCTGGACCGGATTTCCCTGCGGGATCATACAGTCGACGTTGAGATTGGCGCTTTTCAGGCCGAACGCGGTGTCACCCAGCGGATCTGTTTCAACGTGGTGGTTGAGGTGCGCCCGCTGACTGGGCCGATTGATGACGATGTGGACCGCATTCTGAGTTATGACCGGGTGACCGAGGCGATTGCCGCCGAGCTGGCGGTCGAACGTCTGGCCCTGCTTGAAACGCTGGCTGAGCGTGTGGCCGAACGTATCTTGCTGGAACCGCAGGCAATGCGGGTCTTTGTGCGGATCGAAAAGCTGGATCGCGGCCCCGGTGCTTTGGGGGTGGAGATCGTGCGCACGCGGGCGGGCGAAACCGCCGGTGAGCTGGTCGCAGAAGAAGCGCCGCAGCCGGAGCTGGTCTATCTCAGCAATGCAGCCATCTCCTCGGAGCACCTCAAAGGGTGGTTGGACCAGCTGGAGGCACAGGGTCGGCCATTGGTGCTCTGTGTTGGTGCTGCGGATACGCCGGCCCCACATGTGCCCCATAAGATGGCGCAGCGGCGGATTGACCTTTTGGCAATTGAACAGAACGCTTGGGTGCTGGCCTCCAAGGACGACCGCTGTGTTGTGGTCGAAACCCGTACCGAACTGGATTGGGCGATGAAGAACGGCCAGACCTGCGTCTGGGCCCCGTCCAAGATTGTACTGGACGCGGTGGATACCCCGTCCGCCCAGCCACATGATGCGGTGGCTTTGGCTGCATGGTTTGCAGCAAGTTTTGATACCCAGGAGATGCTTGTGGTGGGGGCAGAGCTGCCCAAGGCCAGCTCGGTGCCGCTGCGCGTTCTGGATGTGACGCAGGCGCAGCTGTGACGGAGCCAACTGACTATTTTCGCCCGCTGGTCCAGAGCGGACCAATCCGTCCTACCGGTGCTGTTCAGCTGGCCGGAGGTTGGTGCTGGTTCAGCCATCTTGAGGTATTGGCCCGTGGCCGCATCCCCAAGGTGATCCCGCTGACCGAAGCACCGGCGGATGTGATCGACCGTCTGGCAGCGCCACGTGCGGATATCGGCGGTCTGTCGCTGTCCTCTCCGCGTGTGATGGGGATTTTGAACGCCACACCTGACAGTTTCTCTGATGGCGGGCTGCATGCGGCGGCGGCGGATGCGGTCCGGGCTGGGAAGGCGATGCGCGACGCCGGTGTTGATCTGCTGGATGTGGGCGGCGAATCTACCCGTCCGGGGGCAGAAACCGTGGCGATCGACACAGAGATTGACCGCGTTGTGCCGGTGATCAGCGGGCTGCGCCGCGCCGGTGTGAAATCGCTGATTTCGGTGGATACGCGCAAGGCCGCCGTGGCGCAGGCCGCGCTGGAGGCGGGCGCGGGTTTGATCAATGATGTATCCGGGTTTACCTATGACGCGGGGCTGGCACCTCTGGCCGCACAGCAGGAGGTGCCGGTCTGTGTGATGCATGCGCTGGGGGACCCGGCCACCATGCAGGTTGATCCGCGATATGACGATGTGTTGCTGGACGTATATGATTTTCTTGAGACCCAGATCGCGGCGTTGGTCAAATCGGGCATTCCCCGCGACCGGATCATCGCTGATCCGGGCATCGGTTTTGGCAAAACGCTGGAACATAACTTGATAATTCTTGCGCGGATCAGCCTGTTCCACAGCCTTGGCGTGGCGGTTCTGCTGGGGGCCTCGCGCAAGCGATTTATCGGCACAATTTCGCTAACGGAGCGGGCGGATGCTCGCGTAGCCGGAAGTCTAGGGGTCGTTTTGGCCGCTCTTTCCCATGGCATTCAGTTTGTGCGGGTGCATGATGTGCCGCAGACAGTACAGGCAATTGCGCTGTGGCGGTCTGCCATAGCAGGAAGACAGGTATGAGCTCACTTTTTGGAACTGACGGCGTGCGTGGCACCGCCAATATTCATCCGATGACTCCGGAAATGGCTCTGCGCATTGGCGCAGCGGTGGGGCGGTATTTCCGCAACGACGGCTCGGCGGTGCATCGCGTGGTGATTGGCAAGGACACGCGGCTGTCTGGCTATATGTTTGAAAATGCGCTGACTGCCGGTTTGACCAGCACCGGGATGAATGTGCTTTTGCTGGGACCGGTGCCGACACCTGCTGTGGGTTTGCTGACCCGGTCGATGCGGGCGGATCTGGGGGTAATGATTTCGGCCAGCCATAATCCGGCCCATGATAATGGCATCAAATTTTTCGGTCCTGACGGGTTCAAACTGTCGGATGAGGTCGAGGATGACATCGAGGCGCTGGTCGCTTCGGGTGTTGATCTGGCCCCGGCGGAGGAGATTGGCCGCGCCAAGCGGATTGACGACAGCCGGTTCCGCTATATCGAAAGGGTAAAATCTTCGTTTCCGCGCCGCATGCGTCTGGACGGGCTGAAAGTGGTGATCGATTGTGCCAATGGGGCGGCGCACCATGTCGCTCCGATGACGCTTTGGGAACTTGGGGCGGATGTGATCCCGATGGGGGTTGCGCCCAACGGGTTGAACATCAACGAAGGTTGCGGATCGACCCACCCGCAATCCGCAGCAGAGATGGTGGTGGCGCATGGTGCACATGTGGGCATCTGTCTGGATGGCGATGCCGACCGTGTGATCCTGATCGACGAAAAAGGTCAGGTCGGAGACGGCGACCAGTTCATGGCGCTGATGGCGGCACGCTGGGCTGAAGAGGACCGGCTGAAAGGCCGTGCGTTGGTGGCCACGGTGATGAGCAATCTGGGGCTGGAGAATTTCCTGAACGGGCGTGGATTGCGGCTGGAACGCACCAGCGTCGGCGACCGCTATGTTGTGGAACGGATGCGGCAGGGCGGCTTCAATCTGGGCGGCGAGCAATCAGGCCATATCGTGATGACCGATCACGCCACCACCGGCGATGGGCTGATGGCAGGCCTGCAGTTTTTGGCAGAAATGGTGCGGTCGGAAAGACCGGCATCCGAGCTGTTGCACCAGTTTGAACAAGTGCCGCAATTGCTGAAGAACGTCCGCTTCGAGGCGGGCCAACAGCCCTTGGACGCGGCACAGGTACAGGCGGCGATCAAACAGGCCGAGGCGGATCTGTCAGGCGGTGGGCGGTTGTTGATCCGCAAGTCGGGCACTGAACCTTTGGTGCGGGTGATGGCAGAACATGAGGATGCCACCCTGATGGAGCGTTCTGTGGACAGTGTTGTGGCTGCGGTAACAGAAGCGGTTGGCGGCTAGCCTAGGCCGCAGGGCGGGAGCGGCCAAACAGGCGGCGCAATGCGCCATATTGGCTGATCCCGACACCGACCAGAATCAGGACCATCGCATAAAGCAGGGCAGGCGGCATCGGTTCAGACAGGATCCACGCGCCCAGCACCACCGACCAGACCGGCACCTGATAATTCACCAGTGACATAAAGACCGGCCCGGCGCTGCGCACCACCAATACCCGCAGGAAGTTGGCGGCGGCGGTAGGGATCAGGCCCAGAAAAACCAGCACACCAAGGGTTTGCCTGTCAGGCAGAGGAGGCAGGCCTTCGGTGATCAGGGCCAGCGGCACGGTGATGGCCGCAGCAACCAGCAATAACACCGTAGCAAGGCCGATGGGGTCAACTGCGGGAAGGCGGCGCATCAGGATCGAACTGACGGAATAACAAAAAGCGGCCCCAATACAGGCCGCGCGGCCAAAAGGTTCTAACTGGCTGCCGTTGGCTTCAAATGCCTGTCCGCCAATCAGGACCACCACCCCGCAAAACCCGATGCCAAAACCGATGGAGCGGCGCAGGGTCATACGTTCCCCCGGCACAAAGAAATGCGCCAGCACCAGCATGATCAGCGCAGAGGAAGCCATGGATACCCCCGCAAAGCCTGAGGTGACATGTTGCTGGCCCCATGCCAGCAGCGCAAACGGCACCGCAGAGCTGGCCGCGCCTATGGTGATCACTGCTGCGCGTTGGGGGCGGGTCAGTGGTGTTTCAAACAGGGCGAAGCCGCGCAGGCCCCAAACAGTCACCATCACCACCGCTGCAAAGACAACGCGCGATGCCGCCAGCCAGAACGGGGTGATCCCTTGCAGGGCCAGCTCTGTGACCATAAACGTGCCGCCCCAGACAAAGGAGAGCGTGGCCACCATCAGCCAGCTGTAGATGGTGATGCGCGGGGCGGTGTCAGCTGCCATTGTCGTTGATCTTATAGGGGGAGTCTGCTGGCGCACCCTCTGCGGTGACATAACGCCGCTCAACAACATTGCCGCTGTCGTCTCTGGCGAAATGCAGCACCCGATTGTGATCTGGATAGGTCACCGTGTCAGCTGGGCTGCGCGTGCCGATGACAAGGTAGCGGACCGGCTGGTCCGATCTATTCTGAACGCAGTGACCCACAGCGGTCCCAGCCTTGAAAGTCGCGGCATCCCCGGCGGTTAGCTGGTGTTCTTCATCCCCTTCAAGGACCGTCGCAATGCCCTCCAGCATATAGATCATCTCGTCCTCGCGGGCATGCCAGTGTTTCACCGAGGAGGCCGACCCCGGCGGCAGTATTTCCACAAATGCGCCAAACTGGCTCAGCCCACCGCTGCTGGAATAGAGAATCGCCTCAAATGGACCACAGGGATTGTCCTTGCCATCATCGCGATCGCGCTTTGCGTCTGCTTTGGTGATGATGGGCATTGTGTTTATCCTTGTTCCGGCGGTGGATCTGTTCACGCAAAAGACCCCGACACAAGGCCGGGGTCAATCAGTTTCACTTCGTTCTGCGTCGAAGGATGAAGAGCCTTAGTTTTTGGCTTTGTCGACCATCTTGCCCGCAGAGATCCAAGGCATCATGTCACGCAATTTGCCGCCGACAACTTCGATCTGGTGCTCGTCATTTGCACGGCGCGAGGATTTGATTGTTGGCTGGCCAACCGCGTTTTCCAACATGAAGTCGCGCACAAATTTGCCGGACTGGATGTCGCTCAGGACCGCTTTCATACGTGCCTTGGTTTCGTCGTAAGGCAGGATGCGCGGGCCAGAAACATACTGACCATATTCAGCAGTGTTGGAGATGGAGTAATCCATATTGGCGATGCCGCCTTCATAGATCAGGTCCACGATCAGTTTGGTTTCGTGCAGGCACTCGAAATAGGCCATCTCAGGCTCGTAACCGGCTTCAACCAGTGTTTCAAAACCCATGCGGATCAATTCAACGATACCGCCACAGAGAACCGCCTGTTCGCCGAACAGGTCGGTTTCACATTCTTCGCGGAAATCAGTTTCGATGATGCCCGAACGGCCGCCACCGATGGCAGAGCAATAGGACAGGCCGATTTCCAGCGCTTTGCCAGAGGCGTCTTTGTCAACCGCAACAAGGCAAGGTACGCCGCCGCCTTTGGTGTATTCGCCGCGCACGGTGTGACCTGGGCCTTTGGGCGCCATCATGATCACGTCAATGCCTTCTTTCGGCTCGATCAGGCCGAAATGAACGTTCAGACCGTGGGCAAATGCGATGGCCGCACCTTCACGAATGTTGTCATGCACGTATTTCTTGTAAGTGTCCGCCTGCAGTTCATCGGGCATGGTGAACATGATCACATCGGCCCATGCTGCGGCTTCAGAGATTTCCATGACCTTAAGGCCTTCACCTTCGGCTTTGGCTTTGGACGCAGAGCCCTCGCGCAGGGCAACAACAAGGTTTTTCGCGCCGGAATCGCGCAGGTTCAGCGCATGGGCGTGGCCCTGGGAGCCATAGCCGAGGATCGCGACCTTCTTGTCTTTGATCAGGTTAACGTCGCAGTCACGGTCATAATAAACGCGCATTGGTCTTATCCTTTGAGTTGGTGTGTTCTGTTGGGGACCATAGCGGATGTGACGTGATGGGGTAGGTTGGAATTATGAGTTTATTTGGCAAGATGAAGATGATAATGCGCCCTATGTCTAGAAAATGGAAAAATCATGCTTGATGATCTGGATCGCCGCCTGTTGCGCTATTGGCAGGCAGAGCCAAGCCTGTCACCGGGAGAGCTGGCGCAGCGCTGTGCGGTGACACCGGGCAAGGCGGCGCGGCGCATTGCCCGGATGGAGGAGGAGGGCATCATTCAGGGTCTGGCCCGTGTCGTGAACTGGAGCGCGCTTGGCTATGCGGTTGAGGTGTCGTTGAGGGTGACATTGGACAAGACACAGGGCAACGCCTTTGATGTGTTTCTGGCAGAGGCGCGTCAGGTGCCCGAGGTGATCGAGGTTCAGACCTTTCTGGGGCGCGTCGATGTGCGCCTGTCGATTATTGCGCGGGACATGGCGCATTATCAGCAAATTTACCGCAGCCGTATTCTGACCCTGCCACATATCGCTGATATCGAGGCCCTGATGCATGTGGCGCGGATCAAAGATGACGAGACCTTGCCGCTATGATCGAGCTGGATGACATTGACCGGCAGTTGATCGCAAGTCTGGCGCGCAATGCCCGCCAGTCGGCCAGCGCCTTGGGCAAACGTTATGGGCTGTCGCAACCGGCGACCTGGCGGCGGATCAAGCGGTTGGAGGAGGCTGGCGTGCTGGGCGGACAGCGGTTGCGGCTGGATGCGGAAAAGCTGGGCTTTGGCGTGACGGTCTTTCTGGGCATCAAGCTGGCGCGCAAGGGGCATGTTTCGCTGGAGGATTTTGAGCGCGCCGTGGCAGCGATCCCCGAGGTGCAGACGGTAGAGCATATTCTGGGGCTCTATGATTATCGTCTGCGGGTGGTGGCACGGGATTTGCCGGATTTTGAACGGGTGTTGCGGCGCCGGATCATGACCTTGCCCGGTGCGGGTGAGGTCGAGGCGAATGTTTTGTTGAGCGAGGAACGTCTGGCGGGGCCGCTTTAGGAAACCTGTGTTTGCAAAGGAAACGGGAAAAGGCGGCGTGGCATTGGGGCTGGGCCGATTTGGATTGGCCAGAAGATGTGGCACGCTATAGTTCGCATCAAACATCTGCATGAAGGATAGAAAATGGCATTGCTTGATACTGTGGACCCGACGGGTCTGGAAGAATTTTCGGTTGTTTTCACCGACCGGTCGCTGAACCACATGAGTGGCAGTTTTCAGCAGGTGATGCGCGATATCTCCGGGTTGCTGCGTGAGGTCTATAACGCGGATGCGGTAGCGCTTGTGCCCGGTGGCGGTACCTATGGGATGGAAGCGGTGGCGCGGCAGTTTGCCCGCGGGGCGGATGTTCTGGTCGTGCGCAACGGCTGGTTCTCCTATCGCTGGTCACAGATCATCGAAACCGGCGGCTTGACGGCGAAGGCCACGGTGATGAAAGCGCGGCCAGAGGGCAACGCGCCAGTCAGCCCCTTTGCGCCAGCCCCGATCGAGGATGTCGTTGCGGCCATTCACGACGAAAAGCCGCAGGTTGTTTTTGCCCCCCATGTGGAGACAAGTGCCGGGGTGATCCTGCCGGACGACTATATCGCCGCGATGGCCAAGGCGGCGCATGAGGTCGGGGCGCTGATGGTGCTGGATTGCATCGCGTCCGGCTGTATCTGGGTGGATATGAAGGCGTTGGGAGTAGACGTGTTGATTTCCGCCCCGCAAAAGGGCTGGTCGGCGTCCCCCTCTGCCGGGCTGGTGATGATGTCCGCAAGGGCCGAGGCGCGGCTGGCGGAGACAACGTCGGACAGTTTTGCCATTGATCTGGGCAAATGGCGCACGATTATGAAAGCCTATGAGGATGGCGGTCATGCCTATCATGCGACAATGCCGACAGATGCCTTGCGGGCGTTTCGCGATACCATTCTTGAGACCAAGGAATATGGCTTTGGCCGCTTGAAAGAGGCGCAGTGGGCTTTGGGCGACGGGGTGCGCAAGATGCTGGCGGACAAGGGGGTGACCTCGGTTGCCGCAGAAGGGTTCGGCGCACCGGGTGTTGTCGTCAGCTATACCAGTGATCCCGAGGTGCAGAACGGCAAGAAGTTCGCTGCTGAGGGCATGCAGATTGCCGCCGGTGTGCCCTTGCAGGTGGGCGAGCCCGAAGGGTTCAGCACCTTCCGTCTGGGGTTGTTTGGCTTGGACAAGCTTTATGATGTGGATGCAACGCTGGGCCGTTTGGCCGCAGTGGTTGATAAGGTTCTTTAAGAAAACGGGGCAGGGCGTTAACGCACGCCCAGCCCCATCTGCATCAGCAATTTGCGCACCGGTGCCATTGCATAAAGCGCGTCCAGCCCGGCGGCCCGCAGATCCCGCGCCATCGGGCTGCTGGCCTGTGATACACGGTTCAGCAGGTCAATCCCGTTGATGCGCAGTTGCACATCGCGGTAGCGGGCATTGTGATAGGCCTCCAGCATGGCAGCATTGCCCAGGTCCTCGCGATGGGTTTCGGCAAGTTGCAGTAGGGTGGCGAGGTCTTGCAAGGACATGTTCAGCCCCTGCGCCCCGATGGGGGGCAGCACATGAGCGGCTTCGGCGATCAGGGCAATACGCTCGCCCGACAGGCGGTCCGCGTGCTGGCTGATGATCGGCCAGACGTTGCGCGGGCTGGCAAGGCTAAGCGGGCCAAGGATATAGCAAGAGCGTTTGGTCATTGCCGCCTCAAAAGCGGGCACAGCCATCTCGGCACGTTCCAGCGTTTTAGCCCCGTCATCCATCCAGACAATCGCAGAGGATGGCACACCGTTCTGATCCGGCAGGGGGACCAGTGTGAAAGGTCCGCCGCTGCGGTGGACTTCGGTCGAAACATGTTCATGCGGGATTGGGTGAGTGACCGCAAAGGCCAGCGCCTTTTGCCCGTAGCGCTTTGTAGAGACCCCGATACCTGCCGCCTGGCGCATCGGGCTGTCGCGCCCGTCAGCAGCAATGACCAGACGGGTGGTGATGCGGCTGCCATCGGTCAGCCCCACCTTGGCGCTTGCGGTGCGGGTGAACAGGGAAGTGGTGCCGGTCCCCGGGCGGAAATCCACATTGCTTAGCAGTTTGAGCCGTTCCAGCAGCTCACGGCGCAACAGCCAGTTGGGGAAGTTCCAGCCGAAAGGATGTTCGGAAATCTCGGCGGCGTTGAAATCGCGGATCACACGCGGTTCGGCCACATCGCCGCCAGCGTCGATCACCCGCATGATCTGTAGCGGGGCGGCATGCGCCGCCAGCCTGTCCCAGACACCAGCGTTTTCCAGCACCGCGCGCGCCGGTTGCAGCATCGCGGTAGAGCGCATGTCCGCCCCCTGTGCGTCCCGTTCGGTGATAGGCGGGGCGGGATCAACGCAGATGACGTCAAAACCAGCGGTGCCAAAGACCGCCGCGGCGGTCAGACCAGCAATGCCACCACCGGAAATCAGGATATCGCAATCATATGTCATGGCAGCATTCTAACCTGTCAGGCGGCTAAGGAAGTGAGACAAATCGTCCGTGTGATACTCCACATGGGCGGCCGCAGCGTGATCGGCCTCTAGCGGGTCAGGTGCCACATGGACGGTGCGCATGCCCATGGCAAAAGGTGCGGCAAGGTTGCGCGGATCGTCCTCAAACATGGCGGCGCGGGCAGGCACCACACCGTCCAGCGCAAAAACACGGTCAAAGGCGGCGCGTTCCGGTTTCGGCAGAAACCCTGCATGCTCAACCCCATAGATGGCATCAAACAGCCCCGACAACCCGCGCGCGGCCAGCACCCGTTCGGCATAGGGGGCAGAGCCGTTGGTATAGACAATGCGCCGTCCGGGCAGGGCGCGGATCTGGTAGGCCAGAATGGGGTCGGGGATCAGACTGTCCATCGGGATATCATGGACATCAACCAGATAGGGCTCGGGATCGACGTCATGTTCGCGCATGAGGCCGGCCAACGTGGTGCCATGGGTGCGCCAATAATGAACGCGCAGCCGGTCGGCTTCGGCTTTGTCGACCTTAAGAACCTCCATCACCCATGCGGTCATGCGCACCTCAATATGGTCAAACAGCCGCGCAGAAGGCGGGTAGAGCGTGTGATCAAGGTCAAAGACCCAGGTATCAACATGAGAGAAAGCAAGACGTGGCATAGGGGCATCGTTAGGCGGTTCGCAAGGATCACGCAAGTCGGGTGGTTGCGCAAATGGCCGCGCTGGGTAGGATGCGCCAAGTTATAAGGAATCCCGCAATGCCCGCGCCCAAAACCGGCTCAACCGATGCTTATTCTCTGATACTGGATGCGATTGACGGCGGCACCTATCGCCCCGGCGACCGTTTGGTTGAAAGCGAGCTGGCCGAGCGGTTTGAAGTTTCGCGCACCCCCATCCGCGAGGCGCTGCAGCGGCTGGAAACCCAATCCCTGCTGGCCCGTGAAGGGCGCAGCCTGATTGTGGCATCGCTGGACCATAACCAGACAGCGGAACTATATGCGGTACGTGGCGAGCTGGAGGGGCTGGCCGCGCGACTGGCCGCGCGTCACGCAACACCCGAAGAGGTGCGCGTGCTGCGCGAGATGGTCGAGGCAGATGATGCCCTGATTGATCAGCCGCAGGCCCTGTCGCGCAGCAACCGGCGGTTCCACAAACAGGTGCATCTGGCCTCGCATAACCGTTATCTGGTGCAGCAGCTGGATCTGGTTTACCGCTCCATGGCGTTGATGGCGACAACCTCGCTGGCGGCGGAAGGGCGCGGTGAGATTGCGCAGGCTGAACACGCCCGAATTGTTGAGATGATCGAAGCGCGGGACGAAGAGGGCGCAAGCGAGGCTTTGCGGGCCCATATTTCTGTGGCTTTTGTGACCCGGCTGAAACAGGTTGCCGAGCGGATAGAACGAGAGGGCTAAATACTGGCCTGTTTTCGGGCTTCCGTCGGTGGGGATGCCTGATAGCGTCTGCGAAACACCAGTTTAGGCGATGTGGCGCTTGTCGATGGCTTTTCCTCTGGCAGGATAGGCGTAGGTGTATCGTGCAAGGGGGTCACCCCATGTTGGGTCTTATCCCAGAAAAACGGGCTGACGATAAACTCATATAGGCCTTTGAACGCGGCCAGCGCCCCAAAAGGATAATAAAACGGCGTGGTGAATACCCACCACATCAGATGACGGTGCGCCTTGCCCGAGACTGCCATCAATGACAGGCCAAGGTTTAACGTGGCCGAGAGGATGAACACCCCAACCATGGCCCAAAGTGCCGTATTGCCAAGGATTTGTTCAACCGGATGCGCCAGCCCAATAACGGCCAGCCAGAAGGACCAGAGCAGCGGCGCACAGGTGAATTGCGCAACCGTGGCCAGCAACATGGTCTGTACGCCAATGAACCGCAGCCAGCCCAGATCCTGCATTAATTGTGCCGGATCGCGCATATGCACACACCAGGTGACCAGAAACCCCTTAAGCCAGCGCGAACGCTGCCGCACCCAGGGCCACAACCGGCAGTTGGCCTCCTCATATGTGACAGTGGGCAGCAGTTCGGTGACATAGCCCGCCCGCGCCAGCCGCACCCCCAGATCCGCGTCTTCGGTGACGTTATGAGCGTCCCAACCGGCCAGCCTTTCCAATATGTTGCGGCGAAAAAACAATGTTGTGCCACCCAGCGGAATAACCAGTCCCAGTCGCGCAACCCCGGGCAGCAACACCCGCCACCATGCGGCGTATTCGATGGTAAAACACCGCGCCAACCAATTGGCACGTGGGTTATAGTAATCCAGTATCCCTTGCAGGCAGGCGACATTATCCGGTGCCTGATGAAAGCGGCTGACCACCCGTTCCAGCTGATCCGGTTCCGGCGCGTCTTCAGCATCCCAAACGCCGATGATGCTGCCCTTGCAGAAATCCAGCGCATAGTTCAGCGCGCGCGGTTTGGTGGTCAATCCACCCCGTGCCGGAACGGCAATCACGCTGATCCAGGAGGGCAGGACCGTGCGGGCAAGGGTTTGCTTGGTGGTTGTGTCGGTTTCTTCCAACACCAGCACCACATCCAGCAGCGATTTCGGATAGGTCAGCCTTGTCAACCGCGCCACCAATGCGCTGGCGATCTCTTTCTCTTTCAGAAGCGGCACCATGATTGACACCCTTGGCAAGCGATAGGGCAGTGTCGTTTTTGCGATAAAGGGCAGCGGGGATTCAGCGGTTTTTGCCATGATCTGAGACCAAAGGGCGGCGGCCTTGAGCGCTGTTGTCATCAGCAGGGTGATGAAAGCCAATAGGGTAAGCGCGGTGAGTGTGCCCATCGGCGCGATGATCAGGGCGCACAGCAGCGCAATGGCGGCGGCGATGGCCCAAAGCAGCCGGCGACGTCCCGCTGCCCCCCAACCACGACAACTGATGGCCGCAGGCACGCGATTGGCGGCCCTATGGGCCAGCTCACCCCCGTAGCTTCGGGTGATTTCATCCTGAATTTGTTGTTCACTGGCCACCACGGGCAGGATCGCAGGAGCGCGATCCCCCAAGGCGCGGCGTAGGGTCGCAAAGCGGTGCGGCTGGCTGGTGGCGACGATCAGGGTTCCCCCCATATCCAGCCAGGCAATGGCACGATATTCAAGGCAAAGACTCGCGGGCAGGCGATGCCCAAGCCCCTGCTGTGGGGGATCGTCGCGCAGATCGACGAATTGCGTGTTGTGCTGGCGGGCCAGCGCTTCCAGCACATCCTGCGGATTCGCCAGCCCTTCCGACATGAGGATTTCACCCAAGGGCGCATCCACATGGTTTTGTAAATCCAGCGCGTGTATCAGGTCACTTTTCCCGATGGCGCCCGCCTCGATCAGATGCCGCCCCAAGGGCATCGAGGGACGGGCCGGACGGGCCGCTTGCGGGTCGCTGAGATGCAGCCGCAGATTGCTCATCAAGACACCTCACGTTTGGAACGTCAGGACCTTGGCAGTGTTCCATTAACGACGCGTTAACGGCGTTTTGAGCGTCTTTGAGCTAGGCAGGTTCGACCGCGGATTTCTTGTCCTGCATGGCCGCGGCGAAGCGTTCGAACAGGTAATAGCTGTCTTGTGGACCGGGAGAAGCCTCTGGGTGGTGCTGGACGGACCAGACCGGGCGGCCTTCCATGCGAATGCCGCAGTTGGACCCGTCAAACAGCGAAACATGGGTTTCCACTACACCTTTGGGAAGGGTCTGGGCATCAACCGCAAAACCGTGGTTCATCGAGGTGATCTCGACCTTGCCGGTGTCATTGTCCTTGACCGGATGGTTGGCCCCGTGATGGCCGTGGCTCATCTTGATGGTCTTTGCGCCCAGCGTGAGAGCCAGCATTTGGTGCCCCAGACAAATTCCAAAGACCGGCAGGTCGGTTTTATCCAGCACATCGCGGATCATCGGCACGGCGTATTCACCAGTGGCCGCCGGGTCCCCCGGTCCGTTGGACAGGAACACACCATCTGGGGAGTGGGCCATGATATCCTCATAGGTCGCGGTGGCAGGCAGGACAGTCACGTCACAGCCGGCAGAGGCGAGGCAGCGCAGGATGTTGCGCTTGGCACCATAGTCAATGGCGACAACTTTGTGTTTTGGATCAGTCTGTTGTGGATAGCCATCAGGCCATGCCCAACGCATTTCATCCCAGCGGTAGGATTGCGCACAGGTGACTTCGCGGGCCAGATCCATACCTTCCAGACCGGCAAATTCGCGGGCAGCATTGATCAAGGCCTCAATGTCGAAATTACCATCTGGGTCATGGGCCAAAGCCACATGTGGCGCGCCCTGTTGGCGGATGGCACGGGTCAGGCGGCGGGTGTCGATACCGCCAATTGCGATGCGCCCGCGTGCGGCAAGCCATTCGGAAATCGGCTGTACATTGCGCCAGTTGGACGGGTCGGTCGGCATCCATTTAACGACCATGCCCGCAGCGACCGGATCTGCGGTTTCGTCGTCCTGCGGGTTGGTGCCGGTGTTGCCGATATGGGGAAAGGTGAAAGTCACGATCTGGCCCGCATAAGAGGGGTCTGTCATGATTTCCTGATAGCCGGTCATGGCGGTGTTGAAACACAGCTCTGCCACGGTCTGTCCGGTGGCACCGAATCCCATCCCGTAAAACAGCGATCCGTCAGCGAGGGCAAGGCAGGCGGTAGGGCGCATGGGCAGTCTCCGGGACATGGATCTATTGGGTAAACGATGCCGTAGATACTGGTCTGCACGGGGAGGGTCAAGGATCAAGCGGAAATAAGATATCTCATGATTTCAGTGGCTTAACCTGACGGCAATGGCATTGCGTCGCTTGGGGAGTTTGGCTATTGTCCCGATCTTGGAAAATTCTTGGAACAAGGCGGCAAAACTATGGTTCTGCGCACGCGCATCACGGATGCTTTGAAACAGGCGATGAGAGACAAGGACGCCGCGCGGCTGTCGACCTTGCGTCTGATCAATGCGGCAATCAAAGACAAGGATATCGCGGCCCGCGCAACGGGCACCGATGAAGGTGTGCCTGACAGCGAAGTGCTTGCGATCCTTGGTAAAATGTCGAAGCAGCGGTTGGAATCCGCGCGCGCCTATGAAGAGGGTGGACGTCTGGATCTGGCCGAACGCGAGCGTTCGGAGATCATGATTATCGAAGAATATTTGCCCCGTCAGCTGAGCGAAGAGGAAGCAGCAGCGGCTGTGGAAACCGCGATTTCAGAGATCGGTGCCGAGAGCATTCGCGACATGGGCAAGGTGATTGGGGCGTTGAAAGCCAAATACACCGGTCAGATGGATTTTGGCAAAGTCGGGCCAATGGTGAAGGATCGCTTAAGCTAAGCGGTGACTTCCGATTTACGTGCGGGAAAATTAACGGAAAACTAGTGGTTTGTTGCCATGGATGCGTAGCGCGTCTGTGGCGTTAACCCGTGCGGTAGGTTGGGGAATAATGACTGTTTTACAGCATGTTCCGCGCCAATCCTGATGTTTTGCGTGAATCCATCTTAACCTGTTGGAAACGGTCACCCCCCGTGCACCGCTGATGCACCCCCGGCTGCCTCAGCGGTGCAGGGTGCGTTCCAGATCGTTAAACAGGGCGATGCGCTCTTCTTCGCTGAGGAAGGTGCCGATTTCGACCTCACGCCCGTCCCCCCGCAGGGTGACATAATGCGGCACCGGACCATCAGATTCGTATTTCGTGACACGCGCCCAATAGCGGTTACAGTGCCATTCCTTCACTTCTCCCTTGGGAGTGGTATGGACCAGCCGCGCGGTTTCGGGATCAAGGGTTAGCAGTTCTTCGATCTGGCGGGATTTATGGTTTGATTGCAGGGCAAAATATATTCCCGCCACAGCCATCAGCACAAAAGGAAGCAAGCCCCAGAGCAAGGCGGTGCCGAGCACCGCCAGTGTCGGGATCAGAATCATCAAGAAGGTGGCAAGAATGAAACCAGAGAACCCCCGTGCGGACAGGGATTGATGCGGCCAGAGGCGCAGCTGCTGTTGGGCTGCGTTGGGCGGGGTGGTCCACTTGTATGGCATTGCGGTTCTCTTGATCGTGTAGACCAAAGGTAGCAGGCGGCGCGGCGGTGGCAATGCGACAGGTTGCTCAGCCTTAGCTGTATTCGATCAAATCCCAGCGATTGCCGAATGTGTCGCTGAAGACAGCGACGGTGCCATAGGGTTCCCGGCGGGGGGATTCCTCGAACTGGACGCCAGCGGCGGTCAGGCGGGTGTGATCCGCAGCGAAATCCTGTGTTTCCAAAAACAGCCAGACGCGGCCGGCGCCTTGATTGCCGATGGCCCTGCTCTGTTCCTCTGTGCCGGGTTCCGCAAGGATGATGCCGGTCTGTGCGTCAGGTGAAGGGGCGATGCGGATCCAGCGTTTGTGTCCTTGGTCGATGTCGTCGATCAGGGTGAAGCCGAGGGTATTGGTGTAATAGGCGATGGCATCGTCGTAGTCTGGGATAATGAGCGTGAGGGCTGAGAGGTGCATATGCCTAGAATGGCATGAAGTTGCGCAACTTGCGAGGGGATGCTTGGCGCTTGCTGTGGGTTCGTTCAGCGTATCACTTTCTCAGAGTGTTGCCTAGTCGGGGGCGACTTTTGCCAACGGGCTGTCGAGGGCCGGGGGCGAGACTTCGAGTACACCCAAAGCGTCGAAACCGCCCAGAATGGAATCAACCGCGATTGTTGCAAGTACGATCCCCATAACACGGCTGATTACGCTGACGCCGGTATTGCCGATGACCTTGTATACAACGTTTGCCGCGAGAAGGATCACCAGCGTCAGCAACAGGACAACGATCAGCATGGCCGCTGTAATTGCCTGCTCTCCGACGGTTTCGGTGTTATTGTCTGTCAGAACCACAATGGCGAGCATCGCCCCCGGCGATGCAATAGAAGGCATGGCAAGCGGAAAGACAGCACCGGCAAGGTGATCACGCTCGGCCTCTTCGATCTCTCGGGCGGGTTTTGAAACGCCAAAGATCATGGTCATGGCAAAGAGGAACAACACAATCCCGCCCGCAATCTGGAACGAGCCAAGCCGAAGACCGAGAGTTTCCAGCAGGTACTGGCCGCCAACAAGGAAGACCAGAAGCACCAGAGTCGAAATGACCACGGCGCGGATGGCGAAATTGCGGTGCAGGCGGGTCGGGACGCTTTGCACCGCAAACAAGTAGACTGGAACGGTCCCAACCGGGTCAATGACCACAAGCAGGGTCACGAAATCGCGAATGAGTGACGTCCAGTCGAAGATCACGGGAGGAATCCTGAGTGAGTATGGGGGGGGCGGGGTTGGGCCCCGCTTATAAGGTTTACTCCAACTCCACCAGCAGGTCCTTCGCGTCAATCTGCCCACCTGCCTGCACATGGACAGCCTTCACAACCGCGTCACGTTCGGCATGGATGCCGGTCTCCATCTTCATGGCCTCGATGGTCAACAGCAGATCACCTGCGTGGACCTGCTGGCCGACAACCGCGCCGACGGAAGCGACAACACCGGGCATCGGGGCGCCGATGTGGTTTTCGTTCGTAGGGTCGGCTTTGGGCCGTTGTTGGGTTGTGGCCTTGACCAGACGGTTGGGCACACGGATCACACGCGGCTGGCCGTTGAGTTCGAAGAAGACTTTGACCTCGCCGTCCTCGCTGGTTTCGCCGATGGCTTGCAGGCGGATCTCAAGGGTTTTGCCGGGGTCGATGTCGGCGCTGATTTCCTCGGAGGGGTCCATGCCATAGAAAAACGTCTGTGTCGGCAGGGTGCGCACGGGGCCGTATTGGCGGTGGCGGCCCATGTAATCAAGGAAGACCTTGGGATACATCAGATATCCGGCGAGGTCTTCGTCGTCGATCTCCATCCCGTCGAGTTGTTTGGACAGCTCCGCACGGGTGGCTTCAAGGTCGACCGGTTTCAGGTGTTTGCCGGGGCGTTCGAGGTTGGGTTTCTCGCCTTTCAGGGCTTTGGACACGATGGTTTCGGGGAAGCCGCCAGGAGGTTGGCCCAGATTGCCGCGCATCATGTCGATGACGGAATCGGGGAAGGCGACATCGGTTTCGGGGTCTTCGACCTGCGCACGGGTCAACCCTTGGGACACCATCATCAGGGCCATGTCGCCAACGACTTTAGATGAAGGCGTGACCTTCACAATATCGCCGAACATCTGGTTCACGTCTGCATAGGTGCGGGCGACCTCGGGCCAGCGGTCATCAAGGCCGAGGGAGGAGGCCTGTGCCTTCAGGTTGGTGAACTGACCGCCGGGCATTTCGTGCAGGTAGACCTCGGAGGAGGGTGCCTGCATGCCGGTTTCAAAGGCCCCATATTGGTGGCGCACGTCCTCCCAATAGTCCGAGATTTCGCGCACGGCGGTCGTATCAAGACCGGTGTCGCGGTCCGTGTGTTTGAGGGCCGAGACAACAGAGCCGAGGGTGGCCTGTGAGGTATTGCCGGAAAACGCATCCATGGCGCAATCAACCGCATCCACACCCGCCTCAGACGCGGCGAGGATGGTGGCGGTGGCGATGCCGGCGGTGTCATGGGTGTGGAAGTGGATCGGCAGGCCGACCTCGGATTTGAGCGCCTTGACCAGCACGCGGGCCTGTGCGGGTTTCAGCAATCCAGCCATGTCTTTCAGGCCAAGCACATGGGCACCTGCGGCTTTCAGTTCCTTGCCCATGGCGACATAGTATTTCAGGTCATATTTGGCGCGGTCGGGGTCAAAGATATCGCCGGTATAGCAGATGGTGCCTTCGCAAACTTTGTTCGCGTCGATCACGGCGTCCATGGCGACCCGCATGTTTTCGACCCAGTTGAGACTGTCGAACACGCGGAAGACATCAACACCGGAGGCGGCAGCCTGTTTCACAAAGAACTGCACCACATTGTCGGGGTAGTTGGTGTAGCCGACACCGTTGCTGGCGCGCAAAAGCATTTGCGTCATGACATTGGGCATGGCTTCGCGCAGGTCACGCAGGCGCTGCCAGGGGCATTCCTGCAAGAAGCGATAGGCGACGTCGAAAGTGGCACCGCCCCAGCATTCCACAGAGAACAGGGTGGGCAGGTTGGCGGCATAGGCCGGTGCGACCTTGATCATGTCATGGGAGCGCATGCGGGTGGCAAGAAGGCTTTGATGGCCGTCGCGCATGGTGGTGTCGGTGATCAGCAGTTGTTGCTGTTTTCCCATCCAGTCGGCCACGGCTTGCGGGCCTTTCTGTTCCAGCAGGTTGCGGGTGCCCATCATCGGTTCCGCCCGGTTGGCAGGCGGTTTGGGCTGGCGTGTGCTGGGCGAGAGGCGCGGATGACCTTTGGTTTCGGGGTGACCATTGACCGAGATATCCGCGATATAATTCAACACCTTGGTGGCGCGGTCGCGGCGTTTGGTGAAGCTGAAAAGGTCCGGTGTCTCGTCAATGAACTTGGTGTGATATGTATTGTCGAGGAAGGTCGGGTGTTTCAGCAGGTTCTCGACAAAGGCAATGTTGGTGGCCACGCCGCGGATGCGGAATTCGCGCAGGGCGCGGTCCATGCGGGCGATGGCGGCCTCGGGGGTTTGCGCCTTGGCGGTGACCTTCATCAACAGGGAGTCATAATAGCGGGTGATCACCCCGCCGGAATAGGCGGTGCCGCCGTCAAGGCGGATGCCCATGCCTGTGGCCTCGCGAAATGCGGTGATGCGGCCATAGTCGGGGATGAAATTGTTCAGAGGGTCTTCGGTGGTGATACGGGTTTGCAGGGCGTGACCGGTCAGGTGGATGTCGTCTTGTGACGCTTTGCCGGTGGCTTCTGCGATGGTTTTGCCTTCTGCGATCAGGATCTGGGCCTGAACAATGTCGATGCCGGTGACTTCTTCGGTGACAGTATGTTCAACCTGCACACGCGGGTTCACTTCGATGAAGTAGAATTTCCCGTCCGCCATATCCATCAGGAATTCAACCGTGCCCGCACATTCATAGCCGACATGGGCGCAGATTTTGCGGCCCAGAGCGCAGATTTCAGCGCGTTGTTCTTCGCTGAGGTAGGGCGCGGGGGCGCGTTCAACTACCTTTTGGTTGCGGCGCTGGACAGAGCAGTCACGTTCAAACAGGTGGTAGATTTCGCCATGTTTGTCGCCAAGTATCTGGACCTCGACGTGGCGGGCCTTGAGGATCATTTTCTCAAGGTAACCTTCGCCATTGCCAAAAGCAGCCTCGGCTTCGCGCCGTCCTTCGAGAACTTTCTCTTCCAGTTCACTCTCATCGTAGATCGGACGCATGCCACGCCCGCCACCGCCCCATGATGCCTTGAGCATGAAGGGATAACCGACCTCTTTGGCCTGTTTGCGGATCAGGTTCATATCATCGCCCAGCACCTCGGTGGCGGGGATCACAGGCACGCCAGCCTCAACCGCGACACGGCGGGCAGAGGCCTTGTCACCAAGGGCGCGCATGGTTTCTGCACGTGGTCCAATGAAGGTGATGCCGTTGTTTTCGCAGGCATCCACAAAGTCGGGGTTTTCCGAGAGCAGCCCATAGCCGGGGTGGATCGCATCCGCGCCGGAGGCTTTGGCGACCCGGATGATTTCGTCGATGGAAAGGTAGGCGGCCACGGGGCCAAGGCCTTCGCCGATGCGGTAGGCTTCATCAGCTTTGAAGCGGTGCAGGCCCAGTTTATCCTCTTCGGCATAGACGGCGACGGTCTTTTTGCCCATCTCATTGGCGGCCCGCATGATGCGGATGGCGATTTCACCACGGTTGGCGATGAGGATTTTCGAGAAATCGGGCATGGGCTGGCAGTCCTTTGAATGTCGATTTTGCCGCACTCTAGCCTTGCTGCGGTGCAGCGCAATACCCAGAACAGCGGATACTGCAACATTTCTGTTACATTTTGGCCGCCCGTGTCGTGTCAGGCGAGCGGGATCGGCGTTGGCAGGGTCTTGAGGTCAGTGACACCAAGCTGGCCCATATTGGCGATCAAATCCTTGGCAAGGATGTCAATCAGGTGATCGATGCCTTTCGGGCCAAGCGCGGCAAGGGCAAAGTGAAAGGCTCGGCCCAGCATGATGAAATCAGCGCCCAAGGCAAGGGCGCGCAGAATGTCGAGACCGGATTCAACGCCGCTGTCAAAGAGGATCGGTTTTTTGGTGGCAGCACGGATGGCGGGCAGGGCGCTGATGCTGGCGGGGGCGCCGTCAAACTGGCGGCCCGCATGGTTGGAGACCCAGATTGCGTCCGCCCCCATCTGATCCAGTTCGGCGGCATCCTCGGGGCGCAGTACACCTTTGATGATAAAGGCACCGTCCCATGCGTCGCGCAAGGATTTGACATAGTCCCAATCCGGGCTGGTGCGCAGCAGATAGCCGATATGCGCAGTGGGCGAGAGGCCTTTGGTTGCGGCATTGGCGTATTTATCCAGCCCGCGCATATGGGGCATGCCGCGTTTGGCAGTGGCCACGGCCCATGCCGGGCAGGTGGCAATCTGTGCCATCAGGCGCGGGGTCAGCCGCGGCGGGCTGGTCAGCCCGGAGCGGGTCTGGCGTTCGCGGCGCGAGGCCACGGGGACATCGACGGTCAGGACAAGCGTAGAGAAACCTGCGGTTTTCACACGGGCCAGCATATCGGCGCGGATGCCGGGGTCGCGCGGCGGATACATCTGGAACCAAGCCTGCGGGCCAAGATGGGGGGCGATGTCTTCGGGGCTTTGGGTGGCAACGGTTGAGATGCAATAGGGGATGGTATGGGCAGCACCGGCGCGGGCAAGGTGCGCTTCGGCGTCAGGCCAGATCAGGCCGGACATGCCGATGGGGGCGATGCCAAAGGGCAGGGGCAGAGTTTGACCAAGGAGGTTGGTGGAGAGCTCGGGGGTGGATTCACCATGCAGGATTGAGGGGGCAAACCCGATTTTATCGAGTTCCGCGCGGTTGCGGGATTTCGCGGCTTCATTCCCGGTGCCGCTGTCGAGGTATTCCCAGACGAATTTCGGCATCCGGCGCTGTGCGCGGTGGCGCAGATCGGAGAGGGCGGGGTATGTTGCATGCAGATCCATAGGGGCATTTGTCCCGGGACGGTTGGGATTGTCCAGCGCTGGTGAAATAGAAGTAACGGTCTCGCTGCGGTGTGGTCAAAACTTGGACGTTCGTCATCTGGCAGCTGTTGTGCAGCAGGATTCAGGGCCAAAAAGAGGGGGGAACATGTGGCGAACATGGGTTTTCCTTTTTTGCAGACTTGGCTAGGTTGATGGGATGAGCAATTTTGATGAAATGGACGCCTTTGAAGGCGCATCCCTGTCAGCGCGGGCCATGGCGGCGCGACCGCAGCCCTATCTTGACGGGTTGAACCCGGCGCAACGGGCCGCTGTTGAGCAGATGGACGGGCCTGTGTTGATGCTGGCCGGGGCGGGCACCGGCAAGACCAAGGCGCTGACCGCGCGGATCGTGCATTTGATGAACACCGGGCGCGCGCGGCCCAACGAGATTCTGGCGGTGACCTTCACCAATAAGGCCGCGCGGGAAATGAAGACCCGTGTGGGGTCCATGTTGGGGCAGAATATCGAGGGGATGCCCTGGCTGGGCACATTTCATGCGATCTGTGTGAAGCTGCTGCGCCGCCATGCGGAACTTGTGGGGTTGAAGAGCAATTTCACCATTCTGGACACGGATGACCAGCTGCGGCTGCTTAAGCAGTTGATCCGTGCGGAAGGGATTGATGACAAGCGCTGGCCGGCACGGATGCTGGCGGGCATCATTGATGGCTGGAAAAACCGGGCGCTGACACCGGATAAGGTGCCAGCGGCGGATGCGGCGGCCTATAATCACCGCGGGGCGGAGATTTACGCGGCCTATCAGGCGCGGCTGATCGAGTTGAACGCGACGGATTTCGGCGATCTGTTGCTGCATATGGTGACGATTTTCCAGACCCATGGTGACGTGCTGGAGCAGTATCAGCGGTGGTTTAGGTATATTCTGGTGGACGAGTATCAGGACACCAATGTGGCGCAATACCTATGGCTGCGGCTGCTGGCGCAGGGGCATAAGAATATTTGCTGCGTGGGTGATGATGATCAGTCGATCTATGGCTGGCGCGGGGCCGAAGTGGGTAATATCCTGCGGTTCGAGACGGATTTTCCCGGGTCGCATGTGGTCAAGCTGGAACAGAATTACCGCTCGACGCCGCATATTCTGGCCGCCGCCTCTGGCGTGATTGCGGGGAATGAGGGGCGGCTGGGCAAGACGCTTTGGACGGACCGTGAAGAAGGCGAGAAGGTGCGGCTGATCGGCCATTGGGACGGCGAGGAAGAGGCGCGCTGGATTGGGGATGAAATCGAGGCGATGCAGCGCGGCACGCGGGGCATGGAAGCGGTGTCGCTGGACCATATGGCGATTCTGGTGCGGGCAAGCCATCAGATGCGCGCGTTCGAGGACCGGTTTCTGACAATCGGGTTGCCGTATCGTGTGATCGGTGGGCCACGGTTTTACGAGCGTATGGAGATACGGGACGCGATGGCCTATTTCCGGGTGGTGACCAGCCCGGATGATGATCTGGCGTTTGAGCGGATTGTGAATACACCGAAACGCGGGCTTGGCGACAAGGCGCAGCAGAAAATCCAGATGACGGCGCGGGAAAATGGCGTGAACCTTGTGGAAGGGGCGCGGATCCTGCTGGCGAATGGTGGTCTTGGCGGCAAGGGCGGGGCGCAGCTGCGGTTGTTGATTGATGGGATCGAACGCTGGAATGAAAAGCTGCGCGGCCCGGCGCTGCCGTTGCAGATGGACAATGAGGTGCTGGACAATGAAAGCGGTCCGGCGCGGGTGGAATATGGACCGCCAGAGATCAGCCATGTGGAGCTGGCCGAGATTATTCTGGACGAATCCGGCTATACCGGCATGTGGCAGAACGACAAGACACCCGAGGCACCGGGGCGGTTGGAGAACCTGAAAGAGCTGGTCAAAGCCTTGGAGCAATTCGAGAACCTGCAAGGGTTTCTGGAACACGTCAGCCTGATCATGGATAATGAAAGCGATGATGGCGGTGCGAAAGTGTCGATTATGACGCTGCATGCCTCAAAAGGGCTGGAGTTTCCGGCGGTGTTCCTGCCCGGATGGGAAGACGGGTTGTTCCCCTCGCAACGTTCGATGGATGAGAGCGGGGTCAAAGGCTTAGAGGAAGAACGCCGTCTGGCCTATGTGGGAATCACACGGGCAGAGGCGCTGTGTACAATCAGTTTTGCGGCCAACCGGCGGGTGTTCGGGCAATGGCAAAGCGCGATGCCGTCCCGGTTTATTGACGAACTGCCGGAGGCACATGTGGATGTGCTGACCCCACCGGGATTATACGGCGGCGGGTTTGGCGCGGCGATGCCCACCAGCAACCTGCATGAGGCAGCGGCAGAGGCCAATGTCTATAATTCGCCCGGTTGGCGGCGCTTGCAATCGCGGGCAGGCGAACGCGGGGTGTCGCAGCCGTCAGAGGCCAAGAACGTCACAATTGATATGCAGGCGGTCAGCAGTTTCGCAATGGGGGAACGGGTGTTTCACCAGAAATTCGGCTATGGCGCGGTTGTGGGGATCGAAGGCGACAAGCTGGAGATCGACTTTGAAAAAGCGGGGACCAAAAAGGTGGTATCCCGCTTTGTCACCGGTTGTGATGACGTGCCGTTTTAATCCGTGCTTGGGATATGGGTGTCGACCACGCGGCATTTGTCGATCTGTTTTGATTCGACCCATTTGCGACCGGCGATCCCGATAGGGGCCATGCCATGTGAGCTGTCCAGTTTGCAGTAGGCAAGGGCGGCTTCACGGGCTTCTTCGGCACTGTCCCAGCCGTGGGACGCACCATACCCATAGGCTCCATTGATGGCGAAGGCACCGAATTTGCCGTCTTTCTGGCGTTTTGGATATTTGCGTTCAAAATCCTTTGCGGTGCGCTGGCCCAAACCGTCCAAACCTTTGCCGTTCGGGTCCATGCCTTTGGGATATAGAACCGCGTGCAAGACGCAGGATTTGGATTTTGACACAATTTCACATCCGGTTTTGGCGGCTTCGCGGGCGATTTTCATGCTGTGAAAATTGCGGGTCCAGAATACGTGATCGGTGCCTTCAACCACATAGAACGCGCCAAAATAGGCCTTGTTGCTGGCGTACCATTTTAAGGTGCGGCGTTGTTTGGCGCTGAGTTTTATACCCGGCACCTTGCCCATGGTGACGGCATTGCCAAAGAGCTTTGGTTCGGCTTGGGCGGGAAGAGAAAGAAGCGTTGCCAAGAGAAGAATTGTCGTAAGGCCGTTTTTGTTCATCTGTCGATGCTCCTGATTTCTATCGGGTGGTGCAACGTAACACTGGACAGCACGTGTTTTGCAAGTATAAATTATCGTAAAACAATAAATTATACTGGGATGGCGTTGTGAACCGTATTAAAAAGATGTCCACCGTTGCGATGATCTGTATGTTGCCGATGTTGATTTACTATCCTTATGAAGCGATTGGCTGGCAGTTGGAGCTTTCCTTTCTGGATCCGGGTAAGTGGACCCGCAACGACAGTTGGGTTCATCCTGACGCTGAAATCGCGCTCAAAACGCGGATCGTGTTTTTCCTTATCTGGTTTGTGCCGACGCTCTTGGGCACAGCCGCATATGCCACCGGGCTGAGCATGTTGTGGTTGCTGCATCGTGGTGTGGTTTTTGATGCGCGGATCGCGCAGCGCCTGCGTCTGATGGGGCTGTTGATCACAGCCTCTGCCAGCCTGTCATTGGTTGCAGGTGCAATCAGCCCGATGATCCGCTCCTGGCACAATCCTGATGGCCCGTTGCCCCTGCGATTTTGGTATAACAGCGGTAACCTTGGCATGGTGTTTTGCGGTTTGGCGTTCTTTTTCCTTGGGCTGGTGATGCGAGAGGCGATCCGCATTGCCCGTGAAAACGAGGAATTTGTCTGATGGAAATCATCGTGAGACTGGATGTGGTGCTGGCGCAGCGCAAGATGAAGTCGAAGGATCTGGCGGCGGCTGTGGGGATCACGGTGCAGAATATGAGCCTGCTGAAATCAGGCAAGGTCAAAGGTGTGCGTTTCGAAACGCTGGCCAAGATCTGTGAAGTCCTGAAATGTCAGCCGGGGGATCTGCTGGAAGCGGTGCCAAGCGGCGGGTAAGTGGCAAAACAGGGGCTGAAACGGAAAACAGCTGCACCTTGGGAGGAAGGTGCAGCTGTTCTCTTGTCGGCCCGAAGTTTGATGGGAGGATCATTCTCCGGGTCTTGTCACGTGGGTGGCAACCTCGGGGAGGAGGCGTTGCTACAACCAGCGTGACCTGGCGCACCGCGGGGAGGCGCGGCGCGGCAGGATCTCTTAGCGCTGAGCGATGCCCGCTGATTCCCGTGCAACCTGTTGCAGGTTGGAGCGGTGCAGACCCAGATCGGCCAGCTCGCGGTTGCTGAGTGCGCTCAGCTCGTTGAAGGTTTCGCGGTACAGGCGGTGCTGCTTGTAGCTGGCTACAACGTGCTGGAATGCTGCAGCTGCACGCGCTGTGAAAGAAGTGTCGGTTGCGGATGTTGTTGTCAAATATGCCATCAGGGCGCCTCGTGTGGATTGCGATGTTATCGCGTTTCGTTGAGGCATAAATAGCCTCTGTTTTGGATTGCGCAACGGCCATGCGGGCATTGCCGCTATGCGGTTTTTGCATAGGCGACGTGGGGTCAACTGTTTGTTATTCAATAGGAAACAATTCGAGCCTCTTGAGGGGTGCGCATTTGAAATGGGGGGCGGGATAAAAAAATGGCGACGATATCTGGGAGGAGATATCGCCGCCGGAAAAACAGACTTGTTCGGGAGGAGGATGAACTCGTCTGGTCGTACTCGTGAAGAACTTTCGTCGCTTCGATGTAATTACTTTCCCATTTATGCTGCGAATGCACAATGATTTATTTTGCAATGCTGCCATGCAGCAAATACATGGTTTCGCAGGGTAAACCTTGGGCGGTCTGCATGGAAAACAGGCAAATGGCCGCGCCCCCTTGTGTCCCCGGTGGAAAATGCGATGTCACAGGGAGGCAAGTTGTTTATAGGAGCCGCACCATGTCCGATCCCACCGCTGTCACCAAAGCTGATGTTGAAGCTGCTCTTGAGCGGGTGGGTTTGCCCGACGGGCGCAGTGTGCTGGCGCATGATCTGATCCGCGCCCTGACCATTGAAGGCAGTGTGGTGCGGTTTGTCATTGAGGCCCCCAATGCGGATGTGGCCCGTCAGATGGCACCGCTGCGCGATGCGGCGGAAAAGGTGGTGTCTGACCTGCCGGGGGTGACACAGGTGACAGTGGCGCTGACGGCACATGGGCCAGCGGCGAAACCGGCGGCACCGCCCAGCCTGAAGATTGGCGGCCATCCCAAGCCGCAGGCGGGGCCAAGCAAACCCTCCGGCGTGCAGCGTATTCTGGCGATTGGGTCCGGCAAGGGCGGTGTTGGTAAATCCACGGTCAGTACGAACCTTGCTGTGGCACTGGCACGGGCAGGGCGCAAAGTGGGGTTGTTGGATGCGGATATATACGGGCCCAGCATTCCGCGCATGATGGGGGTGAACAAGAAGCCCGCCAGCCCCGATGGCAAGACGATCATCCCTTTGCAGGCCCATGGGGTTACCTTGATGTCCATCGGGTTCATGATGGAAGAGGGCAAGGCGGTGGTCTGGCGCGGTCCGATGTTGATGGGGGCCTTGCAGCAGATGCTGGGACAGGTTGAATGGGGGGAGCTGGATGTATTGCTGGTTGATCTGCCGCCGGGCACCGGCGATGTGCAGCTGACCCTCTGTACCAAGTCAGAGCTGAGTGGTGCGATTGTGGTCAGCACGCCGCAGGATGTGGCCTTGATCGATGCGCGCAAGGCGCTTGATATGTTTGCGACACTGAAAACGCCGGTGCTGGGGCTGATAGAGAATATGTCGATGTTCATCTGTCCTGATTGCGGGGCAGAGCATGAGATATTTGGCACTGGCGGTGTGGCCGCCGAGGCCAGCAAGATGGATGTGCCTTTGCTGGGTGCCTTGCCGATTGATCTGGAGACCCGTCTGGCGGGGGATGCGGGCACGCCGGTGGCGGCTGGTGACAGCCCGATGGCGCAGGCCTATGCGCGGATCGCGGAAGGGTTGATCCGGGGCGGGATGGCTTAGGATCAGCCCCCTAATCTCGCGTGGTCGCTGGGGCGTGGGTCTATTGTCCCAGTGAGCGGCCTTCGACCAGATGGCCGTAAAGCGTGGTCAGGACGGAGATGAAGACCAGACCTTCAACCACATAGATAATAGTGTGGGCCAGAATCGCGAGGCCGCCAGTGACGGGCAGCAGAGTGTCGCTGATCATATAGACACAGATGTTCAGCCCTGACAGCAGCAGGGCAACCCCCCATAGCGCAGCGGAGATCGGTTTGGTGGTGGTCCAGCTTTCGCCCAGACGCATGGGTTCGCCCAGGGCGGCGGCGGGCAGGACAACGCTGAGCCGCATGGCCACCCAGACAAAGATCACGCTGGCGACAAGGCCCAGCAAAGTGGCCATGGGGCCAGTCGGGTTTGCATACATCATAGAGCCCCCCAGAATGCCGATGAGTATTGCAATGGGAATGGCGGCAACCATCTGGGCAAGGCCGACAAGGATCGCGCGCCAGATGTAGCCAAGGAAGATCGCGCGGTCTGGGCGCAGGTCTTCGATGCGATCCGACCCGTTGAGCAGAACATGACGGTGCCAGAGGATTGCCATCAGCGCATAGCCGATCAGTCCAACCGCGCCAAACATCAGAAAGAAGAGAGCCGCTTGCAGGGTAGGCGGTTCGGCGGGTGCGTTGATGGTCTGCTTCGGGATGATCATATCCGGGGTCAGCAGAGCGATGGCCAGGCTGCAGCCGATTACCAGAACCAGCGCCGGCATAAGCACACGTATGGTTGTGGAGGGCGCGTGAATCAGCATGCGCAGAGCGTGGGTAAGAATGGCCAATGCGGTGTTCATAATCGATTTCCTTGAATGCCGGTGTGTTTTGGCTGCTTGGCGGTAAAGAAGCAAGGTCTGGACAGATTATCGATGCGTCAGAGGTGGAGGCCGGGAATTCATGGGGCCGGCCACGGGAAACCATGGGAAAGGCGGGGGCAAGGGGTGGATGATAGGGGAGCGGCATGGGAATACCCTGTTTTTCGAATCACTTTTTCAGGAAATTTACGCGAAAATGACATTTGACATGAGAACGTTTAAAGAACATAAGCTGTGGATAACTCTGTGAGTGAAGTTTTTTGGGAATTGATGGGAAAAATTGGGGCGGATCCTGAATGCACTATATCTAGTGTTGCTCTACCTATCAGGGACAATTTGAGCTAATTTTCGCCTGATGATCAGCACCACATCTGGTTTTTCGACCCTGTGCAGAACAAGATATTGGGGATAATTCCCAAAATTTTTGTAGACGCCCATGAATTCCCACGGTATCCCTATTGCATCGGATGAGAACGGGACTACGGGGCACCAAACGACCCCAAACAAAAACAAAACCTAGCAGGTTTCATACAGGCACCTCGCTTTCATCAGACCAAGAGATCCGGCGCGCGAGCGAGCAGACATCCCCCCAGGTGGCGCGCGCAGTCGGACTTCCCCGCAAAGCGGGACAGGGACGGCGGGTTGATCAGTGGCAGCAGATCAGACCCGCCGTTTCCACATCTAACACCAGGTTTTCCGGTGGGGCGGGCAACAAGACGCAAAGAGGCCAAGGCGCGCAAGCGCGTAAACAGGATCGTAAGTACAGTGAGCCGCAGGTTCAGAGGCGAAAGCCACCACAAGGTCGATACGAAGGGGCGGGTGTCTATCCCAGCCTCTTTTCGGCGTGTGCTGGAAGCGGGCGATCCGAACTGGAAGTCAGGCGAAAACCCCGAGCTGGTCATTGTCTATGGTGACCACCGCCGCAATTTCCTTGAGTGTTATACAATGAACGCGATTGAAGAGGTGGACGCCAAAATCGACGCGCTGCCGCGTGGGTCCATGGAGCGCAAGATGTTGCAGCGCCTGTTCCATGGTCAGTCGTTCCCGACAAATGTGGATGAAACCGGGCGTTTGGTGCTGCCTGCCAAGCTGCGCCAGAAGATCGACCTTGAGAATGAGGCGTTTTTCATCGCCGCCGGGGATACCTTCCAGATCTGGAAGACAGAGACATATGACACGGTAGAACGTGCAAAAGAAGAAGAATGGCTGGACGATCTGCCAGAGGATTTTGATCCGATGGCGTTCCTTGACGGTCCTTCGGGGGAATAAAGACAATGGCTGCTGCGGCCCCCGAAAATACAAACCCTGCCCCACATACTCCGGTTCTTTTGCGCCCCATTCTGGAGGCGGTTGCCCCTGTTGAGGGCGTCTGGCTGGATGGGACGTTTGGCGCGGGGGGCTATACCCGTGGTTTTCTGGACGCAGGGGCGGCAAAGGTCATTGCGGTGGATCGTGATCCGCTGGCGTTTGAGATGGCGGCCGAATGGGCGGGGGAGTACGGCGCGCGGCTGGTGATGCAGCGCGGTGTGTTTTCCAAGATGGATGAATATGCCAGCGATCTGGACGGTGTGGTGCTGGACCTTGGGGTGTCTTCGATGCAGCTGGATCTGGCGGAGCGTGGGTTTTCCTTTATGCGTGACGGACCGCTGGACATGCGGATGTCGCAGGATGGACCATCGGCAGCGGATATTGTGAACGAGGCCGAAGAAGAGGTCATCGCCAACATCCTGTTTCAATATGGCGAGGAACGCGCCAGCCGTCGGATTGCGGCGGCGATTGTGCGGGCACGTAACGAGGCACCGATCACCTCGACCTTGAAGCTGGCCAAGCTGGTAGAGGGCTGTTTACCACGCTCCAAACCGGGGCAAAGCCATCCGGCAACGCGTAGCTTTCAAGGGCTGCGGATTGCGGTGAACAATGAATATGGTGAGCTGTTTCAGGGGCTTATGGCGGCGGAGCGGGCGCTGAAACCCGGCGGGCAACTGGCCGTGGTGACCTTTCATTCGGTGGAGGATCGCATGGTCAAACGCTTTCTGACTGCGCGGTCGGGCGGGGGTGGCAATGCCAACCGGTTCGCCCCCGAAATGGCGCAGGCGGCCCCGCAATTCACCGTCAAGAAGCGCAAGGCCATCGGCCCGGATGCGCAGGAACTGGAAGAAAACCCGCGCAGCCGTTCGGCCAAGCTGCGGGTGGCCATCAGAACAGATGCGCCGAGTGGTGCAGTAGATGCGAAATCCATCGGAATGCCGATGGTCAAAGGGTTTTAACGATGCGGGCAGTGCTTCATATCCTGACGACAATTGCGGTGATCGCCTTGGCTTTCTGGGCCTACCGCGAGAATTACGCGACCCAGCAGGCGCTGAGCGAGGCGGACAAGCTGCACGCCAATATCCGCGCCGCCCATGCACGTCTGGCGGTATTGAAGGCGGAATGGGCGTATCAGAACCGCCCTGACCGGCTGCGCGATCTGGCGGAGATTAATTTTGAACGGCTGGGCCTGTTGCCGCTGCATCCTGATCAGTTTGGACAGGTGGACGAGGTGCCTTATCCGCCCGCGCCGCTGCTGCCGATCACCAACCCTGTAGATGTTTCCAGTGCCGCTGCTGATGACGAGGACCCGCTATGATCCGCACGCCCCTGCGCCCGCTGGCGCGCATCCTGGATGCCCGCCAAAAGGGCGAGAACCCCGACGCGATCGAGAATGAAAACAAACGTATCCGCCATGAGCAGATGCGCGATAACGCTCGTTTGCGGGCCGAGGGGCGTTTGTTGGTTTTGGGCGTGTTTTTCTTTTGCGCCTTTGGTGTTGTTGGTGCCCGTATGGGAATGCTGGCCAGCACCGATCGGGTTGAACCGCGCGCCCATGCGCCCGGGGCTGTAATCTCGGCCAGCCGGGCCGATATTGTGGACCGTCACGGTAATCTGCTGGCGACGAATTTCGACACCCATGCGCTCTATGCCCAGCCCAAACATATGGTTGATCCGGTGATGGCGGCCAGGGGGCTTGTCAAGGTGTTTCCCGATCTGGACGAGGCGCAGCTGGTCAAGGATTTCACCGGCAAGCGCAAGTTTCTGTGGATCAAGAAGAAAATCAGCCCCGAACAGAAGCAGGCAGTGCATGATATCGGTGATCCGGGCCTGTTGTTTGCGCCACGCGATATGCGGCTTTATCCCAATGGGACGCTGGCGGCTCATATCATGGGGGGCGCCTCTTACGGCAAGGAAGGGGTGCATGCTGCCGAGGTCATCGGCGTTGCGGGGGTTGAGAAGTATTTTGACGATTACCTGCGTGATCCGGTCAATGCGGGCAAGCCGCTGGCGCTTTCGCTGGACCTGACGGTGCAGGCTGCCTCCGAACGGATTCTATGGGGCGGGATGAAACTGATGAACGCCAAGGGCGCGACCAGCGTGCTGATGGATGTCAAAACCGGCGAGGTGATCTCTATGGTGTCGCTGCCGACGTTTGACCCAAACAACCGGCCACGTCCTGCGGTGGAGGGGGATGCCTCTGACAGCCCGCTGTTTAACCGCGCGGTGCAGGGGGTCTATGAGCTGGGATCGGTGTTCAAGATTTTCGCCGCGACACAGGCGATTGAGTTGGGGTTGGTGAATACTGAAACGGTGATCGAGACCAAAGGACCGATGAAAGTTGGCGGTTTTCGGATTGGTGAATTTCAGGGCAAGAATTACGGGGCCCTGTCCGTTGCTGATATCATTGTGAAATCGTCAAACCGGGGCACGGGCCGGATGGCCTTGCAGATTGGTCCGAAACGTCAGCAGGAGTTTTTGAAAAGTCTCGGGTTTTTTGAGGCCACGCCGTTTGAGATCGTAGAGGCGGCAGGGGGCAAGCCTTTGCTGCCAAAGAAATGGACCGATTTATCTGCGGTGACCATTTCTTATGGTCATGGGATGTCGACCTCCCCGATGCATCTGGCGGCGGGCTATGCGGCGATTGCCAATGGCGGGTTTAAGGTCACGCCGACCCTGATCAAGCAGGACACCCCCAAACAGGGACCACGGGTGATGTCCGAACGCGCGGCACGGGACGGGCGGATGATGCTGCGTAAGGTGGTGTCAAAGGGCACCGCAAGTTTTGCGCGGGTGCCGGGGTATTTTGTCGGTGGCAAGACCGGCACTGCGGATAAGCCCAAGCCGCGTGGCGGCTATTACAAGAAAAAGACGCTGGCGACTTTTGCCTCGATCTTTCCGGCGCATGATCCGAAATATGTGTTGATTGTAACGCTGGATGAGCCATCGGAAAACTCCGGTGACAAGCCACGCCGCACCGCCGGTTGGACGGCTGTGCCGGTCGCCGCCGAGATGATCCGGCGTGTGGCACCCTTGCTGGGGCTTCGACCTGCTGTTGAACCTGTGAAACCCTCTATGGTAACGCTGACCAGCAGCAGTAACTGATAGAAGATTTAGCCATGAGCCCATCAAGTGTTTTGCTTTCTTCCCTTGGGCTTACGGCACGCGGCGGGGCGAATCCTGATATTGCCGGACTAGCCGTCGACAGCCGTCTGGTGCGCGAGGGTTTTCTGTTTGCCGCCCTGCCGGGCAGTCGCGTGCATGGGGCGGAGTTTATTCAATATGCGGTCCGCATGGGGGCATCGGCGGTTCTGACTGATGCCGAAGGGGCGGTGATCGCCGCCGACGTGATGGCAGAGGCAGGCGTGGCGGTGGTTGTCACCGATGCGCCGCGAGAGGCGCTGTCGCGCACAGCGGCGCTGTGGTCCGGGGCGCAGCCCTCGACTATGGTGGCGGTGACGGGTACCAATGGCAAAACATCCGTGTCGACATTTGTGCGCCAGATCTGGATTGAGATGGGGCTGGCCGCGGTCAACCTTGGCACCACCGGGGTGGAGGGCGCGTGGACCGCACCGCTGGCCCATACCACGCCGGAACCGATTACCCTGCACAAAGCCTTGGCGGATGCGACGGCAAACGGGATCACCCATGCCGCGATGGAGGCCTCAAGCCACGGGCTGGACCAGCGCCGTCTTGACGGTGTGACCCTTAAGGCGGCGGGATTTACCAATTTCACGCAGGACCATCTGGATTATCACGAGACATTCGAGGCCTATTTTGACGCCAAGGCCGGGCTGTTTGCGCGGGTGTTGCCAGAAGAAGGCACAGCGGTGATCAATATTGACGACCCCAAAGGTGTTGAAATGGCTGCGATTGCACAGGCGCGGGGCTGTTCGGTGATCACCGTGGGGCGCGACGGCGGGGATTTGCGGCTGACGGGCCAACGGTTTGATGCCACGGGGCAGGATTTGCGGTTCTCCTGGGGGGGCAAGGACTATCAGAAACGGCTGGAGTTGATCGGCGGGTTTCAGGCGGAAAACGTGCTGCTTGCCTGTGGGCTGGTGATTGCCTGCGGGGCCAATGCGGCAGATGTGTTTGATACGTTGCCCCATCTGACAACAGTACGCGGGCGGATGCAGCTGGCGGCGACCCGCGACAACGGGGCGGCGGTGTTTGTCGACTACGCCCATACACCGGACGCCATTGCCACCGCGCTTAAGGCGATGCGCCCGCATGTGATGGGGCGATTGGTCGCTATTGTCGGGGCGGGTGGCGATCGCGATGCGACCAAACGGCCTTTGATGGGCGCGGCGGCGGCAGAACATGCGGATCTGGTGATTGTGACAGATGACAACCCCCGCTCTGAAGATCCGGCGGTGATCCGGTCGGCGGTTTTGCTGGGCGCACCTGATGCGACTGAAGTGGGCGACCGTGCCGAGGCGATCCTGCGCGGGGTGGATGCGATTGGTCCCGGGGATGCCTTGCTGGTGGCGGGCAAGGGGCATGAAACGGGGCAGACCGTTGGCGATGATGTGCTGCCCTTTGATGATGTGGAACAGGCAAGCGTGGCGGTGACCGCCCTTGACGGGAGGCTGACATGACCCTTTGGACCAGCGATGAGGCGGCGGCGGCTACCGGAGGCCGTGCGATTGGCACATGGACCTGTGAGGGGGTATCGATTGACACGCGCACAATTGCGCAGGGTGATTTATTCGTGGCGCTTAAGGATGTGCGTGACGGGCATGAGTTTGTTGCACAGGCCTTGGAGAAGGGCGCGGGTGCAGCCTTGGTAAGCCATGTGCCTGAGGGCGTGGCAGAGGATGCGCCCCTGTTGATTGTTGAGGATGTGCTGGCAGGGCTTGAGGCGCTGGGGCGTGCCGGGCGGGCGCGGACGGGTGCAAAGGTGGCGGCGGTGACCGGCTCGGTCGGCAAGACCTCGACCAAGGAAATGTTGTTGGCGATGTTGGGCGATCAGGGGCGGACCCATGCGTCTGTTGCCAGTTACAACAACCATTGGGGGGTGCCGCTGACGCTGGCGCGGATGCCGCAGGACACGGAATATGCGGTGATCGAGATTGGCATGAACCACCCCGGCGAGATTGCGCCCTTGGCCAAAATGGCGCGTCCCGATGTGGCGATGGTGACCACAGTGGCGGCGGCCCATTTGGAAGCTTTCGAGAATGTGGCGCAGATCGCGGTGGAAAAGGCTTCGATATTCGAAGGGGTGCCGGCGGGCGGTGTGGCGGTGATCAACGCCGATATCGAACATGCGGCGATCCTGATGGCCAAGGCGGTGGATTGCAAACTGCGCGAGATTGAATTTGGCGCACATGGTTTTCAGTTCAAACTGAAAGATGTGTCGGTGCAGGCCGATGCCACGGTGGTGCAGGCGGATGCGGATGGCATGCCCTTGCTGTTCAAGATTGCCACGCCGGGACGGCATTTTGCGATGAACGGGCTGGGCGCACTGGCTGTGGTGCAGGCGCTGGGTGCGGATATGGCGTTGGCGGCGCAATCGCTGGGCCGCTGGACCCCGTTCAAGGGGCGCGGGGTGCGCGAGGTGATCACGCTGGATCCCGTGGAGACCCATCTGACACTTTCGCTGATTGATGACAGTTACAACGCCAACCCCACCTCGATGGCGGCCTCGCTGGAGGTGCTGGCGGCCAGTGCGGTTACCCATGACATCGGGCGGGTCAGCAAGGGGCGCAGGATTGCTTTCCTGGGGGATATGAAAGAGTTAGGCGAGGATGCCGTGGCGCTGCATGCGGGGCTGGCGCATCTGGAGGCGACCAAAACACTGGATGTGGTGCATTGCGTGGGACCACTGATGCGGTCGCTATACGAATTCTTGCCAGAGCATCAGCGCGGCGACTGGACCGAGACATCCGAAGAGATGCTAACCGGTCTGCGACAAAAGCTGGACAGCGGAGATGTGGTTTTGGCCAAAGGGTCTTTGTCGATGAAACTGGGGGCGATTGTTGACGCCATCCGTAAAATGGGCCATCGGACTGATGGTATGTAAAGTGGACTTGTTCCCACAAGATGATGATAAGGTGCGTGTTGAATGCTCTATTGGTTGACCCTGCTGTCGGATGGCGGCGATTTCTTTAACCTGTTTCGCTATATCACGTTCCGCGCCGGTGGTGCCTTTCTGACAGCACTGGTTTTCGGGTTCATCTTCGGGCGTCCGCTGATTGCCGTGCTGCGCCGCACGCAGGGCAAGGGCCAGCCGATCCGCGAAGACGGGCCAGAGGGGCATTTTGTCAAGGCGGGTACGCCGACCATGGGCGGGCTGCTGATTGTCGGGGCCTTGTTGACCTCGACCTTGCTTTGGGCGCGGCTGGACAATCCCTATGTCTGGATGGTGCTTTTCGTCACCATGAGTTTTGCCGCCATCGGGTTTGCTGATGATTACGCTAAGGTCAGCAAGCAGAACACGGCAGGTGTGTCCTCTAAGGTGCGGATTTTGTTGGGGTTGTTGATTTCGGTGATTGCCGGTTTCTGGGCCAGCATGTATCACCCCGAGGCGCTGCAATATCGGCTTGCGATGCCGGTTTTCAAAGATACGCTGATCAATATGGGATATTTCTTCATTCCCTTTGCAGTGATTGTGATTGTCGGGGCAGCCAATGCGGTGAACCTGACCGATGGTCTGGACGGGCTGGCCATCATGCCGGTGATGATCGCGGCGGCTACCTTGGGGGTGATTGCCTATGTTGTGGGGCGGGTCGATTTCACCGATGGTCTGGGGCTGCATTACGTGCCGGGGACGGGTGAGATGTTGGTCTTTACCATGGGATTGATCGGCGGCGGTCTGGGCTTTCTTTGGTATAATGCACCCCCTGCGGCTGTATTCATGGGGGACACCGGATCATTGGCCTTGGGCGGTGCTCTGGGGGCCATTGCGGTGGCGGCCAAGCATGAGATTGTATTTGCGGTTGTTGGTGGTGTCTTTGTGGCCGAAGCGATGTCAGTGATGATTCAGGTGCTGTATTTCAAACGCACCGGCAAGCGGGTGTTCCTGATGGCCCCGATTCATCATCACTATGAGAAAAAGGGCTGGGCCGAGCCGCAAATCGTGATCCGGTTCTGGATCATTTCGTTGATCCTCGCGATGATCGGGCTAGCCACTTTGAAGGTGCGTTAAGCGGGAATTTGACGCAGCTGCCGCGCGCCCGAGCAGATGATGCGCGCGCGGCTGCAGTTGTTGTTGAGTTTAAGGGCAAGATGAAGATGGGCAAGCCGCGGGCGGTGCTGCCCTAAAAGATCGACCAGTTCATTTGGCGGGCGAGGGTCGCCAGCGCTTCGGTGCCTTTGTGGCTGTTGCCATAACGGTTGAGGCCGGGGGACCAGACAGCGATGGAGGCTTTGCCCGGCACAATCGCCAGAATGCCGCCGCCGACACCTGATTTACCCGGAATGCCGACACGGTAGGCGAAATCACCCGAACCGTCATAATGGCCGCAGGTCAGCATCAGGGCGTTCAGGCGGCGCACGCGTGCGGTGGAGATAAGTTTTGGCATGTCAGCGGCACCCATCAGGAAGCGGCCGGATTGGGCCAGTTGGGTGGTGGTCATTTCCAGCGCGCAATGGTGGAAATAAGTACCAAGAGTCATTTCGGGCGGGTTTTTCAGATTGTCGAAAGAGGCCAGAAAATGCGCCAGCGCAAAATTGCGGTGCCCATGTTGGGTTTCGGACGCCGCGACGGCCTCGTTGATATGAATATCGTCAGAACCGGCGGCGGTGCGGATGAATTGCACGATCTCGGCCAGTGCGTCACGGGGCGCGCGACCGGCAAGCACCTCATCTGTGGTGACAATGGCACCGGCATTGATGAAGGGATTGCGCGGGCGGCCCTGTTCGCGTTCCAGTTGGACGATCGAGTTAAACGCGCTGCCCGAGGGTTCGCGGCCGACACGGCTCCAGAGTTGATCCCCCGAACGGCCCAACGCGATGGCAAGGGTGAAGACCTTTGTGATGGATTGCACGGAAAACCGGGTTTCGGTGTCACCGGCGCTATGCACCTCGCCATCCGCCGTGATCACTGTGATGGCAAATTGTTCAGGGTTGATGCCAGCCAGTTCGGGGATGTAATTGGCGGGGGTGCCCCAGGTGTCATCAGCCCGAACATTTGTGTTCAGCTTGTTCAGGAGGGCAGTGAGATCGGTGATGGTGCGGGCTCCGGCTTGTGAAGGATGCGTGATGGCATCATGGTGCGCCAGTGAGGCTAACAGGGGTAAGACAATGATTCCAGTGCAAGGATTGACGGGCAGCCGGGTGGCGGTTTTGGGGCTGGGGCGCTCGGGCCTGTCGGCGGCGCGTGCGTTGCGGGCAGGGGGTGCCTTGCCTGTGTGCTGGGATGACAACCCGCATGCCCGTGCCACGGCAGAGGCCGAGGGGCTACTTTGTGCCCCGTTCAAATCCGCACAGGCTTTTGAAGGGATTGCACGTCTGATCGTCTCGCCCGGTATTCCGCATCTTTATCCGGCACCCAATCCGGTTGTCGGTTTTGCGCTGCAGGCTGGCGTGCCGGTGGATAATGACATCGGATTGTTTTTTCAGAGCTTTGCCACCCGCGATTGGGATAATTTCGAAACCAGCCCGAGGGTGGTGGCGGTTACCGGGTCAAACGGGAAATCCACCACCTCTGCGTTGATCCATCATATTCTGGAACATGTGCAGCGGCCCTGCCAGTTGGCGGGGAACATCGGGCGCGGGGTGCTGGATCTTGAACCTGCGGTGGATGGCGAGGTGGTTGTGCTTGAACTGTCGTCTTATCAGACGGATCTGGCGCGCAACCTGACGCCGGATGTGGCGGTATTTACCAACCTCAGCCCGGATCATCTGGACCGGCATCATGGCATGGGCGGGTATTTCGCGGCCAAACGGCGGCTGTTTGCCGAAGGCGGGCCGGACCGGGCGGTGATTGGCGTGGACGAGGATGAAGGGCAGTTTCTGGCAGGGCAGCTGAGTGAAGGACCGGCGGACGACCGGGTGATCCGCGTGTCAGTGGAACGCAAGCTGACCGGACCGGGTTGGCAGGTGTTTGCGCGCAAGGGGTTTCTGTCGGAGTATCGCAAGGGCAAGCAGGTTGCCTCGATTGACTTGCGTGCGGTGGCGGGATTGCCGGGGGCGCATAACCATCAGAACGCCTGTGCGGCCTATGCGGCGTGCCGCACCCTGGGGCTGGCTCCCAAAGTGATCGAGCTGGCGTTTCATTCCTTTGGCGGGTTGCCGCATCGCAGCCAGACCATTGCCGAAGCCAAGGGCGTGCGGTTTGTGAATGACAGCAAGGCCACAAATGTGGATTCAGCGGCCAAGGCTTTGCTTGCGTTTAAGAATATCCGCTGGATTTGCGGTGGGCTGGAGAAGGAAGGCGGGCTGGAGGAGCTGGCAGAGGCCAGCGCATCTGTGCGCAAAGCCTATGTGATCGGGCGTGAGGCAGCCGGGTTTGCCATGCAGCTGCAGGTCGAGGCAGAGGTCTGCGGCACCATGGAGGCTGCGGTGAAGCGGGCGGTCGCGGAGGCTGAGGAGGGTGACGTCGTGTTACTGGCACCGGCGGCGGCAAGTTTTGATCAATATGACAGTTTTGAGCGGCGCGGAGAGGATTTTATCGCACAGGTGCGGGCGGTTATTGATCGCTGATTGCGCGGGCGGCAGCCATGCCGGAGGACCATGCCCATTGGAAGTTGAACCCGCCCAGCCAGCCGGTGACATCAACGGATTCACCGATAAAATACAGGCCCGCGACCTCTTTGGACATCATGGTTTTTGAGGACAGGGCGTTGGTGTCGATGCCGCCAAGGGTGACCTCCGCAGTGCGGTAGCCTTCGGTGCCGCTGGGGGTGATCTGCCATGCGGCGAGGGTATCGGTAAGTTCGGTCAGCCGCGCATCGGACCAGTCGGCAAGGTTGCCGGTCAGATCGAATTCGTCCGCGAGGTGATCGACCAGACGGGCGGGCAAGTGGTGAGCCAGTTCGGTGGTGAAGTTTTTACGCCCGGAGGTCTGGCGTTGGCTGCGCAGTTTTTCCAGCAGGTCGTGGGCAGGCGTGAGGTTGAGGGTGATCACCTCGCCCTCGGTCCAATAGGAGGAGGCTTGCAGCACTGAGGGGCCGGAGAGACCACGATGAGTGAACAGCAGCGCCTCTTCGAAGGTTGCACCGCCTGCGGTGATTTTCGACGGGGTGGCGGTGCCGGAGATCTTGGCGAAACGCCCGCCTTCGAAGGTGAAAGGCACAAGACCCGCGCGGGTATCGGTCACAGGAATGTCGAACTGGCGCGCGACGTCATAGGCAAAACCGGTGGCACCCATCTTGGGGATGGATTTGCCGCCGGTGGCGATAATCAGGTTCGTCGCGGTGATTTTTGATTTTTTATCAGCTTGTTGCAGGGTGAAGGTGAAGTGATTGTTTGATCGCGCAATACCACTGACGCTGGTGTTCAACCGCAGATCAACGCCCGCATCTTCCATCAGGCGGCGCAGCATGGCGACGATCTCTTTGGCGGAGGTGTCGCAGAATAACTGGCCCAGTGTTTTCTCGTGCCACGCGATGCCGTGGGCTTCTACCAATGCAATGAAATCCCATTGGGTGTAGCGGGCCAGCGCGGATTTGGCGAAATGCGGGTTGCCGGAGAGAAAGTTTTCGGGGCCACAGTACATATTGGTGAAGTTGCACCGCCCGCCACCGGAAATGCGGATTTTCTCGCCCGGAGCTTTGGCATGATCCACCAGCAGCACGCGCCCGCCTGCATGGGCGGCACACATCATGCCTGCGGCACCTGCACCGATGATGACCGTATCAAATTCCATGCCTGTCGCTTTTCACGCAACGGCGGGGCGGTCAAGTTGATGTGAGCGGGGTTGCAGCGGTCAGGCTATACGGCCACCTGTGAGGTCAACGCAAACAGATCCAAAGGAATGAAGATGACAGGATTAGCCGCAGGAAGCGTTTTCCCCAAGCAAGAGGTCGCCAAACTGGGGGGCGGCACCGTGACGCTGGGCGCGCCACAGGGCGGGCATGATTGGCAGCTGGTTGTTGTCTATCGTGGCTTGCATTGCCCGATTTGTAAAACCTATCTGTCGAAACTGGATGGATTGGTAAGTGATTACAATGCATTGGGTGTCGATGTTATTGCTGTTTCGGGGGATCCCGAAGACAAGGCACAGGCGATGGTGGATGAGAAAGAGCTGTCGCTGACCATGGGTTACGGGTTGAGCGTGGTACAGATGCAGGCACTGGGGCTTTATGTCTCTGACCCGCGCAGCCCGCAGGAAACCGACCGGCCTTTTGCGGAGCCAGGGTTGTTTGTGATCAACGGGCAGGGCGAGATCCAGATTCTGGATATTTCAAACGCGCCCTTTGCCCGGCCTGAACCAGAAGCGATTAAAAACGGCATCAAATTTATCCGTGCCAATGAGTACCCCATTCGCGGGACACATAAGGCGGCCTAAACCGGGCCAGACCTTCCGTCGCAGGCGTCAGTTTGCGGCGGAAAACCCCTAGCTTGTGGGGTGAAATCTGTTTATACTGGTTTGATAGACCCCAAAAATGGGGCTGGCCCTGTGGGGCAACCGAGGCAGTGTAAGGCAGACAGTCATGACAGCGATGGCGCATGGAACCGTTCGGGTAATCGACGGTGAACCGATCCTTCCAAAATGGTGGCGAACCGTAGACAGATGGGCCTTGTCCTGTGTGTTGATGTTGTTCGCTGTGGGGCTTTTGCTGGGGCTGGCAGCTTCGGTGCCTCTGGCCGAACGGAACGGATTCCAGCCGTTTCACTATGTGCAGCGTCAGGCGGTGTTCGGCAGTCTGGCGATCCTTGCGATGTTGCTGACCTCGATGATGTCGCCGCTTGTTGTAAGGCGGTTGGCGGTGATCGGTTTTCTGGTGGCCTTTGTCGCGCTGGCGCTTTTGCCGTTTCTGGGCACGGATTTTGGCAAGGGGGCAACACGCTGGTACAGCCTTGGCTTTGCCTCGATACAGCCCTCCGAATTTCTGAAGCCGGGTTTTGTGGTGGCCTCGGCCTGGATGATGGCCGCCTCGCTTGAGATTAACGGCCCGCCGGGCAAGGCCTGGTCCTTTTCCCTGTGCATTGCGATTGTGCTGATGCTGGCCTTGCAGCCTGATTTCGGGCAGGCCTGTCTGGTGTTGTTTGGCTGGGGCGTGATGTATTTCGTCGCCGGTGCGCCGATGATTTTGCTGGTTGGCATGGCCGCGATGGTGGTGATAGCGGGCACGGTGGCCTATGCCAATTCAGAACATTTCGCGCGCCGGATTGATGGTTTCCTCAGCCCGGATGTCGATCCGACAACGCAGTTGGGCTATGCCACAAATGCGATCCGCGAGGGCGGGCTGTTCGGTGTTGGTGTGGGTGAGGGCGAGGTTAAGTGGTCGCTGCCTGATGCGCATACAGATTTTATCATTGCGGTGGCCGCCGAGGAATATGGATTGGTTTTGGTCATGTGCATCATCGCGCTTTATACCATGGTTGTTGTGCGTTCGCTGCTGCGGTTGGTGCGTGAGCGTGATCCGTTTATCCGGCTGGCCGGTACAGGACTGGCCTGTATGTTTGGCGTGCAGGCAATGATCAACATGGGTGTTGCGGTGCGTTTGCTGCCGGCCAAGGGCATGACACTTCCGTTTGTCAGCTATGGCGGGTCTTCGGTGATTGCGAGCGGCATTGCAGTGGGCATGTTGCTGGCGTTCACACGCACGCGGCCACAGGGCGAGATTTCCGATATCCTGGGGCGGGGGCGCATGCGATGAAGGCACCATTGTTGATCATCGCGGCCGGTGGCACCGGGGGGCATATGTTCCCGGCGCAGTCTTTGGCCGAAGTGATGTTGGCACGTGGCTGGCGGGTCCGCCTGTCCACAGATGCACGTGGTGCACGGTATGTCGGCGGCTTCCCGGATTCGGTTGAGATTGTGCAGGTCAGTTCTGCCACTTTTGCGCGCGGCGGATTGGCGGCAAAGGCGCTGGTGCCGTTCAGGATTTTGGCTGGAACACTTGGAGCGGCCTGGCGGATGCTGCGCGACCGGCCCAGCGTTGTGGTGGGTTTTGGTGGCTACCCATCAATCCCGGCGCTGGGGGCGGCAACATTGCTGCGTCTGCCACGGATGATCCACGAACAAAACGGCGTGTTGGGCCGGGTGAACGAGTTGTTCGCCAAAAGGGTCGATAAGGTGGCTTGCGGCACATGGCCAACCGAATTGCCGGAAGGTGTTGAGGGGGCGCATGTGGGCAATCCGGTACGCGCCTCTGTGTTGGAGCGGGCCGGGGCGGGCTATATTCCGCCCGGCGATTACCCGATGGAACTGCTGGTGATGGGCGGCTCGCAAGGGGCGCGGATCCTTAGCGAAGTGGTGCCGCCTGCGATTGCCGCACTGCCGATGGATATGTTGAAAAACATCCGCGTCAGCCATCAGGCCCGCGAGGAAGACTGCGAACGGGTGACCGTGTTTTATCAGGAAAACGGGATCAGCGCGGATGTGCAGCCGTTTTTTGACGATGTGCCGCGGCGTATGTCAGAGGCGCAGCTGGTGATCACACGGGCAGGTGCCTCTACGGTTGCGGATATGTCGGTGATCGGACGCCCTTCGGTGCTGGTGCCCCTGGCCGCAGCGATCCGGGATGAACAAACCGCCAATGGGCGCGGCTTGGTCGAGGCGGGTGCGGCCGTGATGTTGACAGAACAGGAAGCGACCCCTGAAACGCTGACCGAACAGATAGAAACCATTCTCAGCATGCCAGAGGTTGCCTTGCAGATGTCCAATGCCGCTTTGTCGGTGGGCAAGCCGGAAGCCGCAGAGGCGCTGGCCGCCCTGGTTGAGAGCCTCGCAGATCAAGGAAGAAAAACATGAACGCAGCCGCCGCAACCAAACTGCCCACTGATGTGGGACCGATCCATTTTGTGGGCATTGGTGGCATTGGCATGTCGGGGATTGCCGAGGTTTTGCTGAACCATGGCTACCGCGTGCAGGGCTCTGATCTGAAAGCGTCCAAGATCACCGACCGGTTGAAGGATCTGGGTGCGACGATCTTTGAAGGGCAGCGGGCCGAGAATATCGAGGGGGCAGAGGTGATCGTGATCTCTTCCGCGATCAAACCGGGCAACGCAGAGCTTGACGCCGCGCGTCTGGCCGGGCTGCCGATTGTGCGCCGTGCTGAGATGCTGGCCGAGCTGATGCGCCTGAAATCCAACATCGCTGTGGCAGGGACACATGGCAAGACCACAACCACCACAATGGTGGCAGAACTGCTGGTTGCCGGTGGCATTGACCCCACCGTGGTGAATGGCGGGATTATTCATGCCTACGGATCAAATGCGCGGATGGGGCAGGGCGAATGGATGGTGGTGGAGGCTGACGAAAGTGACGGCACCTTTAATCGCCTGCCTGCAACCATTGCCATTGTGACGAATATCGACCCTGAACATATGGAACATTGGGGTGATTTCGACACACTGCGTCAGGGGTTTCTGGATTTCGTGTCCAACATTCCGTTTTACGGGCTGGCCGTCTGCTGCACCGATCATGAAGAAGTCCAAAAGCTGGTGGGCAAGATCACTGACCGGCGTGTGCTGACCTATGGGTTCAACGCGCAGGCGGACGTTCGGGCGGTGGGACTGCACTACAAGGCGGGCGTGGCGCATTTCGACATTCACCTTCAGGCCGAGGATGTGGTGATCGAAGATTGCGCATTGCCGATGCCCGGGGATCACAATGTGTCAAATGCCCTCGCGGCGGTGGCTGTATCGCGCCATCTGGGCATGAAACTGGAAGAGATCCGTGCCGCGCTGGCCGCCTTTGGTGGTGTGAACCGGCGTTTTACCAAAGTGGGTGAAGTCGACGGGGTGACGATCATTGATGATTACGGTCACCATCCGGTGGAGATTGCGGCGGTGCTGAAAGCAGCGCGTCAGGCGACCGAAGGGCGGGTGATTGCGGTGCATCAGCCACACCGTTATTCGCGCCTGAGCCATCATTTTGACGAGTTCTGCGCCTGTTTCAACGATGCTGATGTGGTTGGCATTGCAGAGGTGTTTTCGGCAGGTGAAGACCCGATTGAAGGGGCTTCCCGTGATGATCTGGTGGCCGGTTTGATCCGCCATGGGCACCGGCATGCCCGCAGCGTGCAGGATCAGGATGATCTGGCGCGGCTGGTGAAGGAACAGGCGGGGCCGGGGGATATGGTGGTCTGTCTGGGGGCTGGTACGATCAGCGCCTGGGCCAATGAACTGCCAAAGATCCTCGCGGCTCTCAAAGGCGCGGCTGCGTGACGGAACGCCGGGCAGAGGTGGTGCGATGACCTTGATGTTGATCTGTATCCTTTGGGTGTTTGCCTCCGCGGGCGTGGCGATGTTGCCAATGCGCCAGCAATATGTTCCCGGTGTTGCCCTGTTGATCGCAGCGCCGGTTCTGATCTTTTTCATCGGATATCTCTATGGCTGGATTCTGGCGCTCTTGGCGCTGGCCGCCTTTGTGTCGATGTTTCGCAATCCACTGAAGTTCTTCCTGGCGAAACTGCGTGGTCAAAATCCGCAGGTGCCAGAATGAGCCTGTCGTTGACCCTTGCCTGTTTCTGGGCGGTGCTGGCGAATGTTCTGGCGATGACACCCAGCCGCGACAACCATTGGCGTAACGCCTATATGTTGATTGCGGTTGGTATCCCCTTGCTGGGGTTCATCACTGCGCAACATGGTCCATGGGTTGGGCTGCTGGTGCTGGCGGCGGGGTGTTCGATCCTGCGCTGGCCGGTGATCTATCTGGGCCGGTGGCTGCGCAGCAAAGCCGGTAACTTCAAAGGCCCTGCGGCGTGAACGGACTTTGGGGCACATTGGTCGGGTTGCTGTCGCTCTGGATGGCGGCCTGTTGTTTTTGCGGATACAAGCGGCGGTTTGTTGCGTTTCTGGCGGTGTTGTTTGTTGGGCTCGCGGCCAACCTGTGCTGGATGGTGTTTGGTCTGGATGCCCGGCTGCTTGAGGTGAATGTGTTGATTGCACAGGCCTCTGCGGTGCTTTATGCGGTTTGTGCCTTTGCGATTGGCCTGTTTCTGGGGCGTATCCGGCGCAAATGGCTGGAAAGCCGTGTTGAAGGATCCTGAACACTCATGACAATAGCCAAGTTTCCGACACCGCGTGGTAAGTTGACACCGCGGCGCAGTTTGAACGATCTGACCTGGCTGCGTGTCGGTGGACCGGCAGATTATCTGCTGCAACCGGCGGATCTGGAGGATCTGCGCGGATTTCTGCGCGATTTGCCCCAAGATGTGGCGGTTTTCCCCATGGGTGTGGGCAGCAATCTGATTGTGCGCGACGGCGGGTTGCGGGCTGTTGTGGTGCGTCTGGGGCGTGGGTTCAACGGCGTCGAGATTGACGGAGAACAGGTAACAGCAGGGGCGGCGGCGCTGGATGCGCATGTGGCACGCAAGGCGGCGGATGCCGGGCTGGACCTGACCTTCCTGCGTACCATTCCGGGCAGCATCGGTGGGGCGGTGCGGATGAACGCGGGTTGTTATGGCAGTTATACGGCGGACCACCTTGTTTGCGTGCAGGTGGTGCTGCGCGATGGCACCTTGGTTACCCTGACGCCTGAGGCGCTGAATTTCCGCTACCGTCAGAGTGATTTAGCCGAAGGGGCGGTGATTGTTTCCGCGACATTTGCGCCGCCCAAGGGCGATCCGGCGGAATTGCACGCGCGTATGGAAGAGCAATTGCGCAAACGTGACGAGACCCAGCCGACCAAGGATCGCAGCGCGGGCAGCACCTTTCGCAACCCTGCCGGGTTCTCTTCTACCGGGAGGGCGGATGACGTGCACGACCTTAAGGCGTGGAAAGTTATTGACGATGCGGGGATGCGCGGGGCGACTCTGGGCGGGGCGCAGATGTCGCCAAAACATTCCAACTTTCTGATAAACACCGGCGGGGCCACTGCTGCGGATCTTGAAAACCTCGGCGAGGAGGTGCGAAAAAAGGTTTACGATACCAGCGGGATAAGGCTAGTATGGGAAATTATGCGCATTGGTGAAACCGAGGGCCCTTCCACGGCTGATCCAGAGACGTAAAATCAAGCCGGAAACCGGCAAAGACAAAGAATAAGGGCCGCAAAAGGTCCGTGTAAAAGGCAGCTAAAGTGGGTCAGTCGAGCAGACAAACCCCGACAGTGGCGGTAGTAATGGGTGGCCCCTCGGCGGAGCGCGAGGTGTCGTTGAGCACAGGCACGGCCTGTGCGGCTGCACTGCGGGAACATGGCGGATATAATGTGATCGAGGTTGATGCAGGCCGCGATCTTTGTGCCGTTCTGACAGAGATCAAACCGGACGCGGTCCTGAACTGCCTGCATGGGCGTTGGGGCGAAGATGGCTGTGTGCAGGGCCTGCTGGAGTGGATGGGCATTCCCTACACCCATTCGGGTGTCTTGGCTTCGGCGCTGGCGATGGACAAGCAGCGCAGCAAGGATGTCTACCGCGCCCATGGTTTGCCGGTTGTAGAGAGCCTTATTGCGGCTGCGGCGGATGTGCGGGCCGGGCATGTGATGCCACCGCCCTATGTGGTGAAACCAAACAATGAAGGATCCTCTGTCGGGGTGTATCTGGTGCAAGAGGCGAACAATGGTCCGCCGCAGCTGGATGATGACATGCCCAAGGAGGTGATGGTCGAGACCTTTGTGCCGGGGCGCGAGCTGACTGCAACAGTGATGGGGGACCGCGCTTTGACAGTGACGGATATCATCACCACCGGCTGGTATGACTATGATGCGAAGTACAAGGAAGGCGGGTCAAGCCACGTTGTGCCGGCGGAGGTTCCGCAAGAAATTTTTGACCTCTGTATGGAATACGCGCTGACCGCGCATCGCGCCCTGGGCTGTCGCGGCATCAGCCGTACGGATTTTCGCTGGGATGAAAGCCGGGGTGCGGCGGGCTTGATCCTGTTGGAAACCAACACCCAGCCCGGCATGACCGCCACATCACTGAGCCCTGAGCAGGGTCAGGCCGTTGGCATATCCTTCCCCGAACTATGTGCCTGGATGGTGGAGGACGCCTCATGTGGCCGCTGAACACCGTTAAAAAGCCGCAGCGTGCCGATCCTGCGCCATCGCGATGGGCATGGCGCATGCAGCGCCTGATGCTGACGCCGGGCTTTCGGCTGGCGCTGCGCGCAGGTGTGCCATTTTGTCTGACTTTGATGGCGGGCACGGTCTATCTGGCGGATGAGGGGCGTCGGGGCGCGATTACCCAGGCGGTAGCAGATGCGCGCGCCAGCATCGAAGAACGCCCGGAGTTTATGGTCAAGCTGATGGCGATTGACGGGGCAGAGGGGGCATTGGCCGCAGAGATCCGCGCGACCCTGCCGCTGGAATTCCCGCAAAGTTCGTTTGATCTGGACCTTCCTGAGTTGCGCAGCCGGATCACGGAATTGTCCGGTGTGCGTACGGCCAATGTCCGTATCAAGCCAGGTGGTATTCTGCATATTGATGTGGCCCGGCGGGTGCCGGTTGCGATCTGGCGCAATGACGAGGGTCTGGCGCTGGTGGATGAGGCCGGGGCCCATGTTGCCGATATCGCAGCGCGGGCAGAATTTCCTGAATTGCCGCTGATAGCAGGAGAAGGTGCCGAGAAACATGTGCCACAGGCGCTGACGCTGCTGAGTGCGGCGACGGCCCTTGGCGAGCGGGTGCGCGGCGTGGTGCGCATGGGCGACCGGCGCTGGGATCTGGTGCTGGACCGTGAGCAGCGGATCATGTTGCCCGAAGACCAGCCCTTGCCAGCGCTGGAGCGGGTGATCGCGTTGGAACGCGCCCAGGAGGTGCTGACGCGTGATGTGGCAATGGTAGATATGCGGCAGGGGCAACGTCCGACCATAAGGATGAACCCGGATGCAAATGAGGCCTGGTGGCAGGTCAAAACAAAATAGCGGCTCGTGAAAGAGCCGGGGCAGTGAAGGCAGTGCAATGATGAACGATCTATATGAAAGCCAGCGATCGATGCGCCACATGCGCAAGATTGCCATGCAGCGCGGTGTGGTGGCGATTTTGGATGTGGGCAGTTCCAAGATTGCCTGTTTGGTGTTGCGGTTCGATGGCGGGGACACCCTGAACGACGAAGGCACCATCGGGTCATTGGCGGGGCAGTCGGGTTTTCGGGTGATCGGGGCGGCAACGACACGCTCGCGCGGGGTTCGGTTCGGCGAGATCGAAGCGATGAACGAAACCGAACGCGCCATCCGTACGGCCTTGCAGGCGGCGCAGAAGATGGCCGGCATCCGGGTGGATCATGTGATTGCCTGTTTCTCTGGGGCAGAGCCGCGCAGCTATGGGTTGGATGCGCAGATTGATCTGGATGGGGAAACCGTATCAGAGGATGATGTCGCGCGTGTCTTGGCGGAATGTGATGTGCCCGAATACGGCGAGGGGCGCGAGGTGCTGCATGCCCAGCCGGTGAACTTTGCGCTGGATCACCGCTCGGGTTTGAGCGATCCGCGCGGCCAGCTGGGGCAGATGTTGTCGGTTGATATGCATATGCTGACGGTGGATGCCGCGGCGGTGCAACATCTGGCCCATTGTATCAAACGCTGTGATCTGGAGCTGGCGGGAATTGCGTCTTCCTCTTATGCCTCTGGCATTTCGTCGCTGGTTGAGGACGAGCAGGAATTGGGCGCGGCCTGTATCGATATGGGCGGCGGGTCGACCGGCGTGTCGATCTTTATCAAGAAACATATGATCTTTGCCGATACCGTGCGCATGGGCGGTGATCATGTGACACAGGATATTTCGCTGGGCTTGCAAGTGCCCACTGCGAATGCCGAACGGATCAAGACATTTTACGGCGGGGTGCATGCCACAGGCATGGACGACCGCGAGATGATCGAGATTGGTGGCGATACTGGTGACTATGAACATGACCGGCGCACCGCAAGCCGCGCCGAATTGATCGGCATCATGCGTCCGCGCGTTGAAGAGATCCTTGAAGAGGTCCGTGTGCGTCTGGATGCGGCGGGTTTTGACCATCTGCCCAGCCAGCAGATCGTGCTGACCGGTGGCGGCAGCCAGATCCCCGGATTGGACGGGCTTGCCAGCAAGATCTTAGGCCAGCAGGTGCGCCTTGGCCGTCCGCTGCGGGTGCATGGGTTGCCACAGGCTGCAACGGGGCCCAGCTTTGCCTCTGCTGTTGGTCTGTCGCTGTTTGCCGCACATCCGCAGGATGAATGGTGGGATTTTGACATTCCGGCGGATAAATACCCCTCGCGGTCACTGAAACGCGCCGTGAAGTGGTTCAAGGATAACTGGTAAACCGGATCAAGCCGCGATGGCCCGCGCCCCGTGATGCACGGGGCGGAAGCTATGTCTGCGCCGTCAGATGCGCATGCGCGGCACGTCGTTCGGATCGAGGCGCAATTCAATCAGGAAAGGCCCCTTGCGGGTCTTGAGTGCCTCAATCGCAGTTTCAAGCTCGGCTTCTGAATGTACCTCAATCCCGTCACCGCCCAGTGATTTGGCGATGCCCGCAAAGGACGGCCAGTTGAATTCGGTCAGGCTGGGGTCCATTTTGCGGTCGATGAACTGGATATGCTCCGCGCCATAGGCGGAGTCATTGGCAACGATGACAATCAGGTCCAGCCCAAGGCGCACAGCGGTGTTGAATTCATTGATCCCGCCCATCATGAACCCGCCATCACCGCTGAACAGCACCACAGGGCGGTCAGGGGCCGCAAGGCCCGCGCCGATGGCTTCTTGCAGGCCCAACCCGATGGCCCCGAAGTTCACGGTGCTGACAAAGCTTTGCGGATCGGGGGCAGAGATACGGCACCAGACTTCGGTCATGAAACGCCCGCCATCAGCGACCAGAATGCGGTCCTCGGGCAGGGCTTCTTCCAGCCGGGTCAGCGCATGGACAAAATTCACAAACCCCTCCGAAGTTTTCTGATTGGGGGCCGGGTGGGTTGTCAGGCTGGCGACATCCAATTCGCGGGTAAAGCCGCTGGCCGGTACTTCGGCTTCGTCCAGCCAGTAGAGAATGGTTTCCGCCGTCATGCCCGCATCCGCGATCAGTGCCGCATCCGGGTGCAGCCCGCCGCCAATGGCTTCGGGTTCAACGTCGATCTGGATGATGCGCTTGTCCTGCATCAGCTTGCCGCGATCCGTGGTGAAGTCATGCAGGGCGGTGCCGAAACAGACGATACAATCCGCCCGCGCGATCAGATCATAGGCGGCAGGGGTAGAAAGCGTGCCGAAAATGTCGATGTTATAGGGGTGGTCCTTGAACAGACCTTTTGCCTTGAGTGTGGTGGCAAGAGGGGCCTCAAGCCGGTCCGCAAGGCGGATCAGTTGAGCGCGGGCACCGATGGCACCGGCACCGGCAAGGATCAGCGGCTGGCGGGCAGAGGCGATCATGCCGATCGCTTCATCAAGGATATCGCCCTGCGCCACACCACCGGGGGCGGTGAAGACGTTCAGCACCTGCATATCGTCATTGCCTTCCTGCAGCATGAAATCGGCAGGCATGTTCAATACAATCGGACGGCGTTCCACCTGTGCGCGGTAAAAGGCGCGGGCGACATCCTTGCCCACTGTGGCGGGGGTGCGCAATTGTTCGAATCCTGCGCCTGTGGCTTTCGCCAGCTCGCGCTGGTCGATGCCTTGCAGGTGGCGCGGGTTCTCCACCGGTGTATCACCTGCCAGCACCACCAGCGGCACATGGCCCCGCGCGGCTTCGGTCAGGGCGGTCATGCAGTTGGTCAGGGCAGGGCCATGGGTCACGGTGGCCACGCCCACCTTGCCGGAGACATGCGTATAAGACAGGGCCATCAGCACCGAACTGCCCTCATGGGCGGCAGGTACAAAACGTCCGCCACAATCGCGCACAAAACTGTCGACCATAAACAGGTTCGCATCCCCCATCAGGCCGAACATGATCTCTACCCCATGTTCACGGGTGGCTTTGGCGATGGATTGATAAACATAGGGGGGCTTGGGCATGATGCTCACTCTTTTCAGCTGTTTTATCGGGAATATCAGAGGGGAGATGCGCAGAATTCGCAATTTTCCGACGGCTCGTAGGTTCTATGCGGAAAGGAAGCGATTTTTGGCGTTTGCGATGCGGGGTTTGCGCATGACGGGACGGGGATGATGGTGTGGGGCGGAAAATCAGGGAGGAACGCGCAGGTGTAAGGACGTCAATCCGCGCAGTTTCCGGCCAATTCCACGTGACAAGTGTTTTGGGAGCCTGTATTGATGGGGCAAGCGCTCTGGCCAAGATAAGGCTATAATCAATATGGGCGCGCGCGGGTCGAGCAGGGCCACGTAAATATTTGGTTGAGTCGTTTGCGTACTGTGGTTTTTGTGCGCAATGACGGCTGCCTAGTGGTTGGATCGTGCTGGACCGCAAGATTTACGCGTATCGGCGAAATCTTGCGTGAAAATACGTATTTTATCGCTGTATTTTGTGGTTTTTTCGCGGTTTTTGCGTGACCTTGCTGAATACTGTCGCTAATATTACCTGAATCTACCAAGAAAAGTGCCCGTGGGACGTGGGCTAAATCAACAGGCGGACAGCACATGACACTCAACCTTTCGATGCCCGGTCAAGAAGACCTTAAACCCCGTATCACCGTTTTCGGTGTTGGTGGTGCAGGTGGTAACGCGGTCAACAACATGATCGAAAAAGAGTTGGACGGTGTTGATTTCGTCGTGGCGAACACCGATGCGCAGGCGCTCCAGCAGGCCAAATCGGAAAACCGCGTTCAGCTCGGTATCAAGGTGACCGAAGGTCTGGGGGCGGGGGCGCGCGCCTCCGTCGGGGCTGCCGCCGCTGAAGAATCCATTGAGCAGATCGTTGACCATCTGGCGGGCGCGCATATGTGCTTTATCACTGCCGGTATGGGCGGGGGCACCGGTACAGGTGCCGCGCCGATCATCGCACAGGCGGCCCGTGAATTGGGTGTGTTGACCGTGGGCGTTGTGACCAAGCCGTTCCAGTTTGAGGGTGCCAAGCGCATGCGTCAGGCTGAGGATGGTGTTGAGGCGCTGCAGAAGGTTGTCGATACGCTAATCATCATTCCAAACCAGAACCTGTTCCGTCTGGCAAATGAAAAGACCACATTCACCGAAGCTTTCAGCCTTGCAGATGATGTTTTGTATCAAGGTGTCAAAGGTGTGACTGACCTGATGGTCCGCCCCGGCCTGATCAACCTCGACTTTGCCGATGTGCGGGCCGTGATGGATGAGATGGGCAAGGCGATGATGGGCACCGGCGAGGCCGAAGGCGAAGATCGCGCCATTCAGGCCGCCGAAAAGGCCATTGCCAACCCGCTGCTGGACGAAATCAGCCTGCGCGGCGCCAAGGGCGTGTTGATCAACATCACCGGTGGCGACGACCTGACCCTGTTCGAACTGGACGAAGCGGCCAACCGTATTCGCGAAGAAGTCGATCCAGAGGCCAATATCATCGTCGGTTCTACCATGGACGACAAGCTGGGTGGCATGATGCGGGTTTCCGTTGTCGCCACCGGCATTGACGCCACGGATGTGAACACCGAAATGCCGGTGCCGCGCCGTTCCATGAGCCAGCCTCTGCGTCAGCAGACCCGTGTAGAAGAAGCCGCTGAAGCAGCACCTGCTGCTGCCACTGTGGCCGCGGTTGCAGATAAAGACGAAGAGCAGACAGCGCTTTTTGAAGATCTGGACGTGCAGCGTACAGCCGCACAGGAGCAGGCCGAAGACATCTTTGATGATGAGGATGCCGCATCTGATGATCTGCCGCCGCCGGCCTATCAGCCTCAGGTTGCCGCCTTTGAGCCGCGTTTCGAGGATGACATCGAAGCAGAGCCAGAAGCCTATGTGGCACCACGCGCACCGGCACCGGGCACACCATCCCCCGAGGCACTTGCGCGGTTGCGCGCCGCTGCGCAGAAGGCCAACCCTGAACAACCGCAGCAGCAACAGCGCCCGGCAGCCGCCGCGGCACCCGCTGGTGGTCAGGCCGGGGGCGAAAAGCCACGCTTTGGCATCAATTCGCTGATCAACCGGATGACCGGTCATGCGGATGGTGAAGCGGCGCCGCGCCCCGCCCGCCAACAGCCGCCAGTGCAGCAGCAGCAGCCCCGCGTGGCCGCCGCACCAAAACCTGCACAGGAGCAAGACCCGGACCAGGAGCGCATCGAAATCCCTGCATTCCTGCGTCGTCAGGCAAACTAATCGGCTGAAAATTGTGAAATTGGGGTCGCCCTTGGGCGGCCCTTTTTCGTTTTACGTCATAGGGTTAAGCTGAGGCAGGCGCTATTGCGCCCATTTGTTTCAGCCATGTTTCAGTCCGTTACAAAGATTGAGTTGAGGATTCTCCCACCGCAGCCTATCTGCATTAACACATTAGACATTGATCTATGATCCGAGAGCGAGTGCGCGTGCAGACAACCATCAAATCAGCGATCAGTTTTACTGGTAAAGGCCTGCATTCCGGTGCGCCTGCGACAGTAACCGTGCGTCCTGCGGGCGTTCATCATGGTATCTGGTTTTCGCGCAGCGATGTTTCCGTCGGGGACCGCATGATTCCGGCGCGCTGGGATGCGGTGAACCGTTCCCCGCTGTGTACCAAGCTGGAAAACACCGCAGGTTTGTCAATTTCAACGGTTGAGCATCTGATGGCGGCTCTTGCAGGCTGCGGCATCCATAACGCGCTGATCGAGATTGACGGCCCCGAAGTGCCGATTCTCGACGGTTCTGCGATCCCCTTTGTGCGGGGCTTTATGCAGCGCGGTATTCGCGTTCTGGCGGCCCCTGTGATGGCCTTTGAGGTGATGCAGACTGTCAGCGTGACCGAAGGGGATGCCACGGCGACGTTGGCCCCCTCTGACACGCTGCGGATTGATTTCGAGATTGATTTCACCGATGCGGCGATTGGTAAGCAGAAAAAGTCGCTGGTGATGAATAACGGTTCTTTTGCCCGCGAGTTGTGTGACAGCCGTACCTTCTGCCGCCAGGCGGATGTGGTGGCGATGCAGGCCAATGGTCTGGCGCTTGGCGGGGACTCCGGTGAAAATGCGGTGGTGTTTGATGGGGACCGTGTGGTCAGCCCCGGTGGCCTGCGCCACGCGGATGAACCCGTGCGCCACAAGATGCTGGATGCTTTGGGTGATCTGGCCTTGGCCGGTGCGCCATTGTTGGGCCATTACACTGGCCTGCGGGCAGGGCATTCGCTGACCAATACATTGTTGCGCAAGCTGTTTGCTACCCCCGGTGCCGTGCGTATGGTGGAATGTGACGCGGCGATGGCACAGCGCCTGCCGGGCTATGGGCTGGTCTGGGATGAAATCCCACAGGTTGCCTGAACCCGCTGATGCGGTGCTGCGGCTCTTGAAACTCCATATTTTCAGATGTATTTCTTTGAAATCATCGCTGTTGGGTGGTGTGGTCTTGGTGAATAGTTGATGTCGGCCATGGATGTGGCGCAATCGGCATTTTGCATTCCAGATTAATGTGCTAGCAAGTGGTCAATAACGGTTGAAAAGACCATGGGTGTGAAGATGCAAGAGGTTCGGGCATGAGCGGGACAGGATCCACCACAAAGGTGATCGGTGCAATGCTTGTTGTGGCCAGCCTTGCGGCATGTGGCGGCAGCCGAAATGCAGGGTTGGTGGGCGGTAGCCTGCTGAATCCGCAGGAAATCCCGCTTGAAACCTATTCAGCCGAACAGATTTTTGAACGTGGCGAATACGAGTTGAACCGCAAGCAGGCGGGCGAGGCGGCGTTCTACTTCTCAGAGATCGAGCGGCTTTACCCCTATTCAGATTGGGCGCGGCGGGCCTTGATCATGCAGGCATTTGCCTATCACCGTGATCAGGACTACCCGAATTCACGTTCTTCTGCGCAGCGGTTTATTGATTTTTACCCTGATGATGATGATGCCGCCTATGCGCAATATCTGCTCGCGCTGAGCTATTATGACCAGATTGACGAAGTGGGCCGCGATCAGGGGCTGACCTTTCAGGCGTTGCAGTCGCTGCGCACGGTGATTGAGAACTATCCTGACAGCGAATACGCCAAATCTGCGATCCTGAAGTTCGATCTGGCCTTCGACCATCTGGCTGGTAAGGAAATGGAGATCGGGCGCTATTACCTGAAGCGCGATCATTATACCGCCGCCATCAACCGGTTCCGCGTTGTGGTCGAGGATTTTCAGACAACAACCCACACCGCCGAGGCGCTGCACCGGTTGGTCGAATCTTACCTGTCTCTGGGCCTGACACATGAGGCACAGACAGCGGGGGCCATTCTGGGTCATAACTTCCAATCGACCGAATGGTATGAAGACAGCTATAAATTGCTGACCGGTCGTGGCCTTGAGCCGGCGTTCTTTAAGGACAATTGGCTGGCTGCGCTGTATCGCCAGACGATCAAGGGTGAGTGGTTGTAGGAACGGTGGGTTTCACCCACCCTACGGGATAAGCACATGCTGCGCGGCCTTGATATTTCTGACATGCTGATCATTGACCGGTTGGAACTTAGCTTTCAGCCGGGATTGAATGTTCTGACCGGCGAAACCGGTGCGGGCAAGTCTATCCTTTTGGATTCACTGGGTTTTGTTCTGGGCTGGCGTGGGCGTGCCGATCTGGTGCGACAAGGGGCAGCACAGGGGGAAGTCACCGCCTGGTTTGATCTGCCCGAGGGGCATCCGGCGCATGCTGTCTTGCAAGAGGCTGGGTTGCCTGACGGTGACGAGCTGATCCTGCGCCGGATTAATACGGCGGAGGGGCGCAAGACTGCATGGGTTAATGACCGGCGCTGTTCAGGTGAGGTGCTGCGGGCGCTGTCGGAAACCTTGGTTGAATTACATGGGCAACATGATGATCGCGGATTGCTGAACCCACGCGGGCACCGGGCGATATTGGATGAATTTGCCAGTACCGGTGCGACGAAAGAGAAAGTACGCAAGGCATGGGCGGCCCTTGGGGCGGCCCGCAAAGCAGCGGCAGAGGCGGCAGCAGAGCGCGAGGCGATCAAGGCCGAGGAAGAGTTTCTGCGCCATGCGGTGGCCGAGCTGGAAAAGCTTGGGCCGCAGGAAGGTGAAGAGGCGGCATTGGACGTCAGACGCCGTCAGATGCAGGGTGCGGAAAAGATCCGCGCTGATGTGGTCAACGCCTATGAGATGATGGGACAAAACGGGGCAGAGCGCAGTCTGGGGGACGCGATGCGTTGGCTTGACGGGGCGGCGGCACGGGCCGAAGGGGCATTGGAAGCGCCGATGGCTGCCTTGGGCCGTGCGATGGTTGAGCTGGACGAAGCGATGTCGGGCGTGGCTGATGCGATGGATCAGATGACCTTCAACCCGCTGGAGCTGGAAGAGACCGAGGAACGCCTGTTTGCCATCCGTGCCATGGCGCGTAAGCATGACATTGCCCCTGATGAGCTAGCGGGATTTGCCAGCACCCTGCGGGGCAAGTTGGACGCGCTGGATGCGGGTGAGGCGGCCAAAGCAGGGTTTGATCAGGCGGTGCGCGCGGCGGAAGCCTCCTATGACACAGCGGCCAAGGCCTTGACTGCCGCGCGGCAGAAAGCAGCCCGAAAGCTGGACAAGGCGGTGTCGGGTGAACTGGCCCCGCTCAAGATGGAACGCGCGGTTTTTGAAACGCAGATCACGGTTGAACCGGACGGCCCCGATGGGCGCGACGCGGTCAGCTTTACTGTGGCGACGAATCCGGGCGCACCTGCGGGGCCGCTGGGCAAGATTGCCTCGGGCGGGGAGCTGAGCCGGTTCCTGCTGGCGCTAAAGGTCTGTCTGACACAGGGGCAGAACGGGCTGACGATGATTTTTGACGAGATTGACCGTGGTGTCGGCGGGGCAACAGCGGATGCCGTTGGGCGCCGCCTGTCCGCGCTGGCGGGGGAGGGGCAGGTCTTGGTTGTTACCCATAGCCCGCAGGTCGCTGCCCTTGGCGCGCATCACTGGCGGGTAGAAAAGGCCGTCAGCAAAGGGGTGACCACATCCAATGTTGTGCCGCTATCCGCGCCTGAGCGGGTGGATGAGGTCGCGCGGATGCTGGCCGGTGACACGATCACCGATGCGGCCCGAGCGGCGGCAGAGGCATTGCTGGCCGGGTGATGGCAGGGGGGCGCGCATAAGATGAGCGAGCCCGGCTTTATTGCCCAGCAACTGGACATGGCCACAACCTCTTGCAAGAAGGGCTGGCAGGTGATCCGCCATCGCGGCCCCGGCAAAATTACCTTTTGGTTCATTGCTCTGCTGATCGGGATTGCCGCAGGTTTCGCCGCCTTGTTGTTTCGCAAGGGGATCAACCTGTTGCAATCGACCTGGTACGGCACCGATGACGTCAAGAACCTGCATACATTTATCAGCGGGCTGGAATGGTATTGGGTTGTCCTGATTCCGACCATTGGGGGGCTGGCTGTTGGATTGATCCTGCATCACTTCACCCATGATGCGCGGGCGCGGTCGGTTGGTGATGTCATCCTTGGCGCGGCGATGCACGACGGGCGGGTTGAAACCAAAGCCGGGGTCGCCTCTGCCTTTGCCTCACTGATCACCCTGTCCACGGGGGGCTCATCAGGACGTGAGGGGCCGGTGGTGCATATCGTCGGGGTGATTTCCACCTGGGTCAGCGAAAAGATCAATGCCGACGGGATTACCGGACGGGATTTGCTGGGCTGCGCGGTGGCGGCGGGGGTCTCGGCCTCTTTCAACGCACCGATTGCGGGGGCGCTCTTTGCGCTTGAGGTGGTGTTGCGCCATTTTGCGGTACATGCTTTCGCGCCGATTGTTATTGCCTCTGTTGCCGGCACGGTGATCAACCGGATCGAGTTCGGCGGGGTGACGGAATTTGTTCTGCCGACCTATGGTGATTTGCAGTTCTACGTTGAATTGCCGGCCTTTTTGCTGCTGGGGTTGACCTGTGGCATCGTTGCTGTTGCCCTGATGCGCAGTATTTTCTGGGCCGAGGATCTGGGAAATCTTGTGCAGACCCGTACCGGCTGGCCGCGCTGGCTGCGTCCGGCGGTGGCGGGGGCGCTCTTGGGGGTGCTGGCGCTGTGGTTTCCGCATATCATCGGGGTCGGCTACGAAACCATGTCGCTGGCGCTGATGGGGCAGTTGACCTTTAACGAGGTTGTTGTCTTTGCCATTCTCAAGGTCACCGCCGTTGCCATTACCTTGGGCGGGCGCATGGGGGGCGGGGTGTTCTCTCCATCGCTGATGATCGGTGCATTGACCGGGCTTGGCTTTGGTCTGGTGGCGACGGGGGTGTTTCCTGATGTTTCCGGCTCTTCCTCGCTTTACGCTCTGGCGGGCATGGGGGCGGTCGCGGCGGCGGTTCTGGGGGCACCCATTTCCACCACCCTGATCGTGTTTGAAATGACCGGAGACTGGCAGACAGGGCTGGCGGTGATGGTGGCGGTCAGCATGTCTACCGCGCTGGCCAGCCGGATCGTCGACCGCAGTTTTTTCCTGACCCAGATGGAACGGCGCGGGATTCACCTTGCGGCCGGGCCACAGGCCTATCTTTTGGCGATGTTCATGGTGGCGCGGATCATGCGCCGCCCTGATGATCCGAATGCGGCGGATGAGGCGGAATGCTGGGCGCTGATTGATGCAGGCACCTATATCGACGGCGCGGCCACGCTGGAAGCGGCCATGCCGATGTTCGAGGCCAGCGGTGCCCCCCGGTTTATACCCGTGGTCACCCTGTCAGTGGGAGCCCCGCCCGAGCTGTTGGGCGCGGTTTTTCATGTGGATGCGTTGAAAGCGTATAACCGCGCCTTGGCGGCGACGGCTGCCGAAGAACACTCTTAATAACACGCTTAAGTTTTAGTTAAGTATTTCAGATCATTGTAGATGAAGCCGCCGCTTCCCTGCTGGGCCTGTGATTTTCCCGGGTCAGGCAGGGCGCGTACCGTTTGTACGGGGTGGTTGCAATGATGGTTTATTCAATTTCGGGAGCCGTGCTGCCATGCTCGCCTATGTTTTACTGCCGATGATCGGTCTTGGTCTTCTTGCGTCTTTTGTGGGCATTGAGGAAGACGACAATGCCTCTGTTGTGACGCCGCCGTCCGGCGACCCTGATCCGGTTGAGGGGACCACGAGCAATGACTTTATGATCGGGACCGGTGGCAATGACCTTTTAAGCGGTATGGATGGTGATGATGCGCTGCACGGATCGGCGGGGGATGACACGCTTATTGGCGGGGCGGGCAATGATCTGGTCATTGGCAGCCAGGGCGACGACCAGCTGTTGGGACGCACCGGGGATGACACGCTTTGGGGCCGGGATGGCGATGATCGCATGAACGGCAGCTTTGGCAACGATGTGATGCGCGGCGATGAAGGTGATGACGTGCTGCGCGGGGGCAAGGGGGATGATGTGCTGCTGGGGGGCGCAGGAGACGATGCGCTGATCGGCAATCTGGGCAATGACCTGATTGAAACCGGAAATGGTGCGGATACGGTGTATGGTGGCAGCGGCAATGACCTGATTACCGGCTATCAACTGCCGGTCGCGGACGGATTTGCGGCGGGTGAGGATGATCTGCTGCCCGATGAATTGAATGGCGGCAGCGGGGATGACACGATCACCGGCAATGACGGTGATACGGTGTCCGGCGGCTTGGGCGCGGATTTGATCCGTACCATAGGATTTGATCAGGAAGAGGGCGGCGGTGTCATTGTGACAGATTTTGATCCGGTTGAGGACATGTTGTTGCTTGCGGTCAGTGCAGGTCCCGAATTGTCACTGGACCCGGCGGATGATCGGATTTCGGTAGCGCAGGATGCCAATGGGTCAGACAGCAATGTGTTTCTGGATGATCAGCTGGTGGCGGTGCTGCGCGATACAGACGCGGAGGTCTTGGCGGCGGATCTCTCATGGTTGGCCAATATCGAGGAAGATCCGGCAGCCGCGCCGGTGCTTGGCACTGCGGGGGATGATACGCTTGCCGGATCAGGCGCTGCGGACGACATCAATGGTGCGGCGGGCGATGATGTGATCCGCGGGTTCGGGGCGGATGACACAATTCGTGGCGGAACCGGTGATGATTTCGTGATCGCAGGTGCGGGGAATGACGCGCTGGGGGGAGAGGTTGGCGATGACACGCTCTGGGGAATGCTTGGCGATGACCGGATGGATGGTGGCAACGGCAATGATGTGGTAAACGGCGACGCCGGTGACGATTTCATTAATGGCGGACGGGGCAGTGATGCGCTGCGTGGCGGGGCGGGTGATGACAGCCTGAACGGTGGCAACGACAATGACGTGATCTTTGCGGGTACCGGTGCTGATCTGGTCCATGGCGATGATGGCAATGACCGGATCACCGGTTTTCAGGAACTGTCCACAGCTGTCGATCATCTGGGGCTGGATGATGGTGCACCGGATACGCTGTATGGTGGCAACGGCAGTGATACGATCACCGCAAATGACGGTGATCTGGTTATCGGCGGCATGGGCGCGGATGTGATCCGGGCACTGGGGGTGGGACAGGTCGATCAGGCTGCGGTGATTGTCACCGATTTTGATCCTTCCGAAGATGTGCTGATGTTGGTTGGTCCGGACGGTGCAGATGCGGAAATCACTGATGGTGAGAACCTGCTGCTGCGCTCTGCACTGGAGGGCACCAGCACCGAAGTTGTCTATCGCGGGGAGGTGATGGCACTGTTGCAGGGCACACCGCCCGGCAGGCTTAGCCTGGCACAACCCTGGTTTGGCAATGTCTTTGCCCTGCCAGCGGTTTCTGCAGCGACCAGCTCCACGGTGGCGGCGTAATGGCATTCATCATGAAAATGCGCCGCTGCGGGCCGAGCTCCTGTGGCGGAGTTAGACCCTTTGGCACGCAGCGCGCCAACGGCGATTAAATTTGCTCTACGGCGATTTCATCAATGTCGTAAAACGCCATATACCCCTTGATTTCGGCCACCGCATCTTTTGGGTCCTCGTAGGACCAGACCGCATCCTTCAACGTCCGACTTTTGGTCACCACCGAATAATGGCTGGCATCCCCTTTGTGCGGACAGTGGCTGGTCTTGTCACTGGCATCCAGAAACGCCATGGCAATGTCACCGCGTGGGAAATAGATCACCGGGGGATAGGCCCCTTCGGACAAGACAAGTGCGGCGTCGGTTTCGCCCAGAACGGCCCCACCGGCACGCACAGTCCAGGACCCAGATGCTTTGGTGATTGTAATGTCATTGCCCATATATTTCCCCCTCAAATCGGTGTCGCGCAAGTCAAAGCGGCGCTGTTGCGTCATCCAACCATAGTTTTGTTTCGGGCGATACCCGTGGGCCGATCTTTTCCGCCACAAGCGCATGATAGCTGTTGAGCCAGTCCAGAGCTTCTGCGTCCAGCAGGCTGACGTCAATCAGCCGCCGGTCGATGGGGGCAAAGGACAGGGTTTCCCAATGCAACATCGCACGGTGATCATCACCACCAGCAAGGGCAGGGGCCGTGCGCACCACCAGCAGATTTTCGATGCGGATGCCAAAGGCCCCTTCGCGGTAATAGCCCGGTTCATTGCTCAGGATCATCCCCGCCTGTAACGGCACCTGACTGATCCGGCTTAACCGCTGCGGTCCTTCATGCACGCTAAGGTAAGCGCCGACACCATGGCCCAGACCATGATCAAAGTCCTGTCCGGCCAGCCAGAGCGGCATGCGCCCGATGGCCTCGATGTGGCAACCGGCAAGGCCCACGGGCCAGCGCAGCCTGCTCATGGCAATCATCCCAGCGAGGACACGGGTGAAAGCCGCCTTGGCCTCTGCCGGAGGGGTGCCGATGGCCAGCGTGCGGGTGATGTCGGTGGTGCCGTCAAGATATTGGCCGCCGGAATCAAGCACGATCAACTGGCCCTCTTCGAGCCTGCTGTCGGTTTCTTCCGTCACACGATAATGCATGATTGCGCCATTCGGACCGGTCCCGGCAATGGTTTCGAAACTGATGTCCTGCAAGGCGTTGTCCTTGCGTCTTGCGGCTTCCAGCTGGCCCACAACCTGCGTTTCGGTCACGCTGCCCGCAGGTTGCGCATCAAGCCATGCCAGCAACTCACACAGGGCTGCCCCGTCGCGCAGATGCGCCTGCGCAGAGCCTCGGATTTCGGCAGCATTCTTGCAAGCCTTGGGCAGGGCGCAGGGGTCTGCCCCCCAGACCGCCGCATCCGCCAATCGGTCGGCCACGATCACCGGTGCCGTTTGTTTGTCCACCCGCACCGGAGCTTTCAATGTCTGGACCATGTCCAGAAACGCCTCCGGCGGATGGCAGCGTACTTCTGGACCCAAATGATCCTCCAACCCGTCCAGTTTGGCCGTCGCCATGAACAAATCCACCGTTGCATCATCATGCAGCAGCGCAAACCCATGGGCCACCGGATTGCGCGCAATGTCTGCGCCGCGGATGTTCAGCAACCAGTTATGGCTGTCGGGCAGGGTGATGACAGCCGCCTTCTGGCCTGCCTCCTGCAAGGTCAGGGCCAGCCGTTTGCGCTTTTCTTCATGGGTTTCACCCGCAAACTCAAGGGGATGAACCTTGGCTGCCGCCATCGGCGGGGCCGGCTGATCTTCCCAGATGTGGTCGACAAGATTGACACAGGGGCGCAGGGTGATGCCCGTCCCCTTTAATGTCTCTTCGGCCTGTGCGATTTGATCAGGGGTGTGCAGCCAGGCATCAAATCCAACAGTGCCCCCCGCAGGCAATTGTTCTTTCAGCCAATCCCCCAGAGATACCTCAGGCCATGGAACCGGTGTAAACTCCGCCGCAACCTGTGCTTTGACCTGGGTACGATAGCGCCCGTCGATGAAGACACCAGCCACATCGCGCAACACAGCGCAGAACCCCGCTGATCCGGTGAACCCGGTCAACCAGGCAAGGCGGTCATCATGGGCAGCGACATATTCGCCCTGATGCGCATCAGCGCGGGGCACCAAAAACCCGTCCAGCCCCTCAACACCCAATTCAGCGCGCAGCGCCGACAGCCGTGGCGGCCCCTGTTCCGGCCTCGCGGTGACCTCGAAACTCTGGAACATCCGCCCCTCCTTCATCTTGCCTTTAAACTCAATTCCACGGGATCAACCCGCGCGACGCATGCCCATGACACGCGCCCGTGCCCGTGGATCGCTGTCAAACAGCGCCGCCAGTTGTTCGGTCATCGCACCGGCCAGTTGATCCACATCCGTGATCGTCACCGCACGGTCATAATAACGCGTCACGTCATGGCCGATGCCGATTGCCAGCAACTCAACCGCTTTGCGTTTCTCGACCATGGCGATCACGTCGCGCAGGTGTTTTTCCAGATAATTCGCCGGGTTCACCGAGAGGGTGGAATCATCCACCGGTGCGCCATCGGAAATCACCATCAGGATCTTGCGGGCCTCGTGGCGGGCGGTCATGCGGCGGTGCGCCCATTCCAAGGCTTCGCCGTCGATGTTTTCTTTCAACAAGCCTTCTTTCATCATCAGGCCCAGATTGTCGCGGGTCCGCCGCCAAGGTGCATCGGCGGATTTATAGATGATGTGGCGCAGGTCGTTCAAACGGCCCGGTTGCACGGGGCGGCCATCGTTCAGCCATGCCTCGCGGGCCTGACCGCCTTTCCATGCACGGGTGGTAAAGCCGAGGATTTCGACCTTGACGTTGCAGCGCTCCAGCGTGCGGGCCAGAACATCCGCACAGATGGCAGCGATTGAAATCGGGCGGCCCCGCATGGAGCCGGAGTTATCAAGCAACAGCGTCACACAGGTATCGCGAAATTCCGTGTCTTTTTCCTGTTTGAATGACAGGGGCGTGGTCGGGTTCGCCACCACACGCGCAAGGCGCCCGGCGTCCAGTGTGCCTTCCTCCAGATCAAACTCCCAGGACCGGTTTTGCTGGGCCTGAAGACGGCGTTGCAGCTTGTTGGCGAGGCGCGAAACCGCACCTTTCAGCGGTTCCAACTGCTGATCGAGATAGGCGCGCAGACGCTCCAGCTCGACTGCATCGGCCAGATCTTCGGCACCAATCACCTCGTCATGGGTGTCGAGGTAAACCAGATAATTCGGGTCGGCGTCGGACACGGGCTGGGGCGCGGGGGGCTCCATCGGGGCATCGCCCTCGGGCATTTCGGCCTCTTCGCCCAGCTCTTGGTCAGCCATATCGTCCATAGAGACCTGCGCCTCGGAACTGTCCTGCTGTTCTTCCTGCGATTGCTCGGCGCTGCCTTCGGCCTCTTCTTCGTCCTGATCATCCTGACCGGTGCTGTCGGGATCCTGTTCCTCTTCCGCACCTTCCTCGGCTTCGTCCTCGTTATCTTCGTCCAGCATGTCCGGGTCATCGCCCAGCTGGTCGGCATACCCCAGATCACTGATCATCTTGCGGGCGAATTTTGCGAATTCGGACTGGTTGTCCAGAATATCGTTCAGGTTTTCCAGCGTGCCGCCGGCCTGATCCTCAATAAACCCGCGCCACAGCTCCATGGCGTTTTCCGCCCCCGCAGGCAGGTCGCGCCCGGTGGCCAGATGACGCACCAGATAACCCGCAGCTGTGGCGAGGGGCACATCGCTGGCATGTTTGGCCTGATCATAGCCTTTGCGCAGCGCTTCATGTTTGATTTTGACGTCAATGTTGCCAGCCGTGCCGGGCATGTCACGCGCGCCCATGGCCTCGCAGCGCGCAGTTTCCATCGCCTCGTAAAGATCGCGTGCCATGTCGCCCTGAGGTGCATATTTCGCATGGGTCTGGCCGTTGTGATAGCGCCGGTTCAACGCCAGCGCATCCGCCGTGCCCCGTGCCAGCAACACCTCTTCGCGGGTCATGCGGCGGGACACCTGCGGCAGGCGCATGGTTTCACCGGACAGGCCGGAAGGGTCGACCGAATAGGTGACGTTCAGCTCAGGGTCGTTTGCCATCACTTTAGAGGCTTCAGCCAAGGCCTTCTTAAATGCATCTGCGGGGTTGTCGGATGGTTTGCTCATGTCGTCTGCCCCAATGCATGTTCGTTCAGGTCCGCCTGACCCGTGGCCAGCTTGACCAAAAGGTCGATATGTATGTCTAACGCGTCGATCACCGGATAGCCAACATCGCGCCCGTCAAAAGCGAGGTTCAGGTCCGTGCCCGCCAAAACCACAGCATCTGCGCCGGCTTTCATCAACTTTTGCCCCTGTTCAAAGAAATAGGCCCGTTGCGCATCGGTACAGGTGCTGGAAAGCGCCATATCCAGATAGGTTTGACCTGCGCTTGTAATATCGTCCGGTGCAATGGCGGCGGTGTTTCCCAGCTGCCCATAAAGTTTCGTACGCATCACAACAGCGGTTCCCAAAAGGCCAACGGTTTTGATGCCTTGTTGCACGAAATACCCGTCAAGCGGTGTCACACCACTGATCAAGGGCAGAGCAGAGAGAGGCAGAGTTTCGTTAATGCAAAAATGTCCACCCAGTGAGGTGATCACCGCACAATCGGCACCGGCTGCGTTTAGGCGGTCGATCAGTCCAGCGTAGACCTCTGCCTGTGCGGCACGGTCATCGGCCAGATTATTCTTGACCAGAACGTTGGCGTCTGCATTTACGAGGGTCAGTTCCAGCGGCTGCCCCAATGCACGCAGGGCTGCCGTCAGTTTCTGGTAGTAAACAACCGTGGATGCCGGACCAATGCCGCCGATTAGACCTAAGTGCATGACGCCTCCCTAGGATCACCCCAAGCTCACACTCGCCGCTGACTCTGGCAATTCCTCGTCAAACAGACGCTGATAGAATTCTGCTACGGTCTGGCGCTCCAGCTCGTCACATTTGTTCAGGAAGGACAGGCGGAAGGCATAGCCGACGTTGCGGAAAATCTCGGCGTTCTGAGCCCATGCGATGACCGTACGCGGTGACATCACGGTGGAAAGTTCACCGTTCATAAAGGCCGTGCGCGTCAGATCGGCAACCGTCACCATCTGCTTGACTGTCTTGCGGCCTTCGGCGGTGTTGTAATGCGGGTTCTTGGACAGAACGATAGAGGTTTCCGCATCAATGCTCAGATAGTTCAACGTGGCGACCAGTGACCAGCGGTCCATCTGGCCTTGGTTGATCTGCTGTGTCCCGTGATACAGGCCGGTTGTGTCGCCCAGGCCCACTGTGTTCGCAGTGGCGAAGATACGGAAATGGGGGTGCGGTTCGATCACCTTGTTCTGATCCAGCAGGGTCAGCTTGCCGTCGACTTCCAGCACACGCTGGATCACGAACATCACATCGGCGCGGCCCGCGTCATATTCATCAAACACAATTGCGGTTGGATTACGCAGGGCCCAAGGAAGGATACCTTCCTGAAATTCAGTGACTTGCACGCCGTCTTTCAGTTTGATCGCGTCCTTGCCGATCAGGTCGATCCGGCTGATGTGGCTGTCGAGGTTGACGCGCACACAGGGCCAGTTCAGACGGCTTGCCACCTGTTCGATGTGGGTGGATTTCCCGGTGCCGTGATAGCCCTGCACCATGACGCGGCGGTTGTGGCCAAAGCCTGCAAGGATCGCCAGCGTCGTGTCGGGATCAAACTTATAGGTGCTGTCCAGCTCCGGCACGCGGTCAGTGCGGTCGGCAAAGCCTTTGATGGTCATATCCGTATCAATGCCAAAAACGTCACGGACGCTGATGTCTTGGTTTGGTTTTGCGTCGAGATCCAGCGTGCCGTCGGCCATTGGGGGGTGTCCTTTCATCCGCTCTCCCCCAAGGGGGAGATTTGTTCGGGCAATTGGTGCAACATATCAGGGATAGCCGCAAGGGTTGGCCTAACGGTTTATTCCCCGTTCAGTCCAGTTTATTGTATTGGTATTAAGACATAGCCGCCTGTGCACAACCGCAGGCAGCTTTGACAGGGCGATCCGCGCGGGCCTCTGCCAGATCCAGACGCAGTTTGAGGTGGGCGGTTTCAGCGGTTTTATCCTGTGCCATCAGACAGTCATACAGACCGCGCAGAGCCCAGACGTTATCGGGATGCTGGCAGGCACGGGGCAGACCGGGCGCAAGGCCAAGATCCTGACGGAACACCTCTTCGGCCTGAGCAAAATGGCCCTGTTCAAACAGCAAGGCCCCCAGCGCATGGCGGGTCGGCTGCATCCAGCCCCAAGGTTCGTCATATGGCAGGGCATCATCCAGCGCGACTGCATCACGCAGACGTTTGAAGGCAAGCTCATACTCACCCTTGCGGTAAGCAAGCTCCCCATCAAGCATGGCGGTTGCAATCTCAAGCAGGTCGACGGCGCGCACATTGTGCAGCAGGCGGGTGTCTGGCACACGGGCCTTGGCGGCGGTGAAGACCGCGTGCTGCGCTTCGGCCTCTGGAATGCGACCAAGGGCGGAGAGGGCCAGCGCCTTGGCATATTCGATCATCGCAACCTTGGTGCAGCGGGTTTCGATGTCGTCGGGCAGGGGCAGCTTCAGAATGTCCTCCCACATGCCGAACCGGATCAGCACATGAGGTTCCATGCTGAGGTAGGCCTCAAAGAAATCCGCCATCGGCGGGGATTTGATGTTCAGCAGCGCGTCGGGCGTGGTGGCATCCATACCGCGCACGGCCCGCATGGCCGGTTCAAATTGCCCAAGGAACAAGGCCCCGTAGATGACAAAATGATAATTATGCTGCCGGTAGCCGGTGTAGATGTTGAACGCACCCTCCGCCTCATAATATTTCAGATCCGCCTCAATCGCCTTTTCGTTCCAGCGCACCACGTTTTCGTAATGGCCGCAGAGCACGTCGATATGGCTGGGCATATGCACGATATGGCCTGCGTCAGGGACAAGCGTGCGCAGGACGTCACTCGCCTTGAGCGCCAGTTCGGGAAAGGGCGACATTTCCATCAGATGCACGTACAGATGCAGCACACCGGGGTGGGCCATGCCATCGGGCAATGTCATCTGGCGTTCAAGGACCACGCGGGCCTCCAGTGTGGCGGCACCTTTGGCGACCGCGCCGGTTGGCAGGTCCCACATATTCCACGGTGTCAGGTTCATCAGGGCGTCAACATGGATCGCCGCAATATCCGCATCATCGGGGAATTCGGCCTGTACGCTGCGCATCGCATCGGCAAAGGCGTGATCCCAAGGGGCCATATCGTCAACCGGGGCACGTTGGGGGTAGCGGTGGATCAAGGTGTTGATCAACGCCTTTTCCGGCGCACTTATATGGGCGATATGCACCAGGGCCTTACGCGTGGCGGTATAGGCCTCATCCAGTGCTTCGGCCAAGCCTTTGGAATCATAAAGTTCCCAAGGCATATTGTAGTTGGGGCCCGCAGCATAGGCATGGCCCCAATAGGCCATGGCACAGGTCGGATCCGCCTCTGCCGCGCGTCTGAAACAGGCAATCGCCTCTTTATGGTTGAACCCGTAGATCCAGTTCAAACCACGATCAAACCACAGCTGTGCCTTGGCGCTTTTGGTGGTTACCTTGCGGGAATATCGTCCCAAATCATAGGGATAGTCCATTCTGGCCTCCTTGCCCGGCGCAGAGGCCAGGCCCTTAATCCTTGAAACTGCGGCTGCCCTTGATCTGGTCCCATGCCCACATCACCTGCTGCAACTGGTCTTCCTGACTGCGGTCCCCGCCGTTCATATCCGGGTGCAGCACTTTGATCAGCATCTTATAGGCCTTGCGGATTTCCGGCTTGGTCATGTTGTCCTTGACCTCCAGAATCTCGACCGCGCGGCGCTCGGTGGGGGGCAGGCGACGGCCGGATTGCGCGCCCTTGCCGGGATTCTGGGTGGCGTTCTTGCCCAAGACCTGATGCGGGTCCTCAATGCCCAGACGCGCCCATGCACGGGCCTCTGGATCACCGATTGGCTTGGTCTTGCGCTCCCAGACTTTATCCTCGGATTGCTGGGCATTCATTTCTGCCTCTGTGGTGCCGTCAAAGAAGTTCCACTTGAGGTTATACTCGCGCACGTGTTGCTGGCAGAACCAGAAATAATCATCCAGTACGTCAGGTGCTTTGGGCGCGCGGAATTTGCCAGCCTCTTCGCAACCGTCATGGTCGCATACCCGCGTTGAGGTTTCTGATGCGCCCGACATGCCACGGCGGCCCCGTGGGTTCTTCTTTTTGGAGGTCGACACGGACATGTCGAAACCGAAGGGATCTGATTTGCTCATGGGGATAGACCTTTCCGACTCAGGCTGGTCAGTCTAGAGGCTGTGGGGCGATATTGAAGGGGGCAAAGCGAAAAAATATGTCGAAAACGCAAGAGATTGAAGCGCGGTTGCGCGCGGCGCTGTCACCGCGGGAGTTGGATGTGGTGGATGACAGTGAAAGTCATCGCGGCCACGCCGGATTTCAAGAGGGTGGCGAGAGCCATTTTAACGTGCGTATTCGCGCAGAGGCCTTTGCCGGTTTGTCGCGGATCGCACGCCACCGCGCGGTGCATGGCGCAATCGGGCCGGAGCTGATGGGCCGCATTCACGCATTGGCGCTTGATCTGGATGTTTAAGAACGCCGCTTAATCTTCTGTTTTATTTACTTTTCGCGAAGCGGCCAGGGTTTCAAGCGTAGAGCCGATCCCTTCAACATCAGTGGTGTCTTCCACCCCGTTGTCCCAAGGCGAGGCTTCGTCGCCCTTCGCCTTTTGGGCGGAATCCTCCTCGACGTTTTGAGTGGGCTCTGCTTTGGGTGTGTCCGGTTCCGGCGCAGCCTCTGCTTCTGCGGGCGCAGGTGTGGCGGTATCGGCTATCACTTCGGCGGGCGGGGGCAAAAGCTCTGGCGCAAAGGCCTCGGCGTCATTTTCGCGCAGACGGCGGAACACCAGTACATTGCGCCACTCGGTGGTGGTCGAGGTCAGGCCAGCGCGTTCAATGCTGGGCAGGGTTTCGGCGCGCTGGTATTCCCAGCCATCGTCGGCCAACCCGTTCATTAATTCAGCGAGCGCATGGGAAAACCGGGCCTCGGCCCCTTTGACGCCTTTGGCTTTCAGGCCCTTTTGCGGGGCGGGAACAACTTTATACTCGTAACGGGGCATGGGATGTCTCTGATTTGGGTTCAGGCGGTTTAGCCGATGAGATCGGGAAAGGGAACGGGCCAGTGGGCGGCGGCGTCAATTTCTGCTGTGGTTTTTGCTCGGGCAGGCGCGCGCGGATCAGCGCGGCTTGCGCGTCAGGGAGATCTGGCGGCCGATGCGTGAAGGATCGGCAAGCGCGGGCTGGCTTGCCTTGTAGGCGGCCAGATTGTCCTGAATGTGTTGCGGCATTGGTGCAACTTTGGGGCCGGATTGATCAACATGCAGGGTCAAACCCTCGCCCGTGGCGGCGAGCCAGCCATCCTTGTGATAAAGCTCGCTGTAGCTGTGAAACCGTTTTCCGTCGAAATCCACCAGATGGAAGGTTGCGTAGACCTCGTTGCCCTCATGCAGTTCGCGCAGATAACAGACATGAAATTCGGCCACATAGGTGGTGCAGCCGGTGGTCTTTACATAGTCAAAACCAAAGCCGATTTGTGGGTAGAGCTCATCAATAGACTGGTCAAACAGCACGTTATAATAGGCCATGTTCAAATGGCCGTTAAAGTCGATCCATTCGGGCTTTACCGTCATCAGGCTGGAGCGGAAGGAGGCATTCATGGGGCGGGCTTTCCGTAGGGCGGGGCTGCCCCCGCCTTTCTGTTATCGTGGCGTGCGGTGGCTGGGAAAACCCCGCGCTACTTGAGCTTGGCCGCCACGATCTGGTTTACTGCTTTCGGGTTCGCCTTGCCGCCGGTGGCTTTCATCACCTGACCAACAAACCAGCCCGCCAGTTTCGGGTTGGCCTGTGCCTTGGCCACTTGATCGGGGTTAGCGGCGATGATTTCATCCACTGCGGCCTCGATCGCGCCGGTGTCTGTGACCTGTTTCATGCCTTCGGTCTCGACGATCTCGGCGGGGTTGCGCCCTGTGGTATAGCTGATTTCAAATACATCCTTGGCGATTTTGCCAGAGATGGCGTCAGAGCTGATCAGATCCACGATTTCACCCAGCTGTGCAGGGGTGACAGGGCTGTCAGAGATGTCTTTTTCGTCTTTTTTCAGACGGCCAAACAATTCGTTGATCACCCAGTTTGCGGCCATTTTTCCGTCCCGACCCTTTGCAACCGCCTCAAAATACCCGGCGCTGTCCAGATCTGCGGTCAGGACGGAGGCGTCATAATCCGACAGGCCAAAGTCATTGATAAACCGCGCCTTCTTGGCGTCTGGAAGTTCCGGCAGATTGGCGGCGATGTCATCGACCCAGGCCTGTTCGATCTCCAGCGGCAGCAGGTCGGGATCGGGGAAATAGCGGTAATCATGCGCTTCTTCTTTGGAGCGCATCGAACGGGTTTCCTGTTTGTCTGGGTCAAACAGGCGGGTTTCCTGCGTGACTTCACCACCGGCCTCGACAATGGCGATCTGGCGGCGGGCTTCAACGTCGATGGCCTGCTGGATAAAGCGCATGGAGTTCATGTTCTTGATCTCGCAGCGGGTGCCGAGGTGGGAAAAATCCTGTGTTTCCTGATACTTTTCGTATTGGCCGACACGGCAGATCGATACGTTCACATCGGCGCGCATGGCACCGGACTGCATGTCGCCGTTGCAGGTGCCCAGATAGCGCAGGATCTGGCGCAGTTTGGCCAGATAGGCGGCGGCCTCTTCGGGGCCACGGATGTCGGGGCGGGAGACGATTTCCATCAGGCAGACACCGGTGCGGTTCAGATCCACAAAGGACATGTTCGGGTCCATGTCATGGATCGATTTACCCGCGTCCTGTTCCATGTGGATGCGTTCCACGCGCACCAGACGGGCGGTGCCATCCCCCAGTTCCACCAGAACCTCGCCTTCGCCAACGATGGGTTCGTAAAGCTGCGAAATCTGATAGCCCTGCGGCAGGTCGGGGTAGAAATAGTTCTTGCGGTCAAAAGCAGATTTCAGGTTGATCTGCGCCTTCAGGCCAAGACCGGTGCGCACCGCCTGCTCAACGCAGAATTCGTTGATCACCGGCAACATGCCCGGCATGGCCGCATCAACAAAAGCGACGTTGCTGTTGGGTTCGGCACCAAATTGTGTCGAGGCGCCGGAGAAGAGTTTTGAATTGGAGGAAACCTGCGCGTGGACCTCCATACCAATGACAAGTTCCCAGTCGTGTTTTGCGCCTGCAATCACGCGGGGTTTCGGGGTGTCGTATGTCAGATCAAGCATGGCTGGCCTCGTGTGCGCTGGTGTTGGCTTGGTCTTAGGACAGGCGGCGGGGTGCTGCAAGAGCGCGGGCGCGATATCGCGACGGGCGAAAGGGGGGCAGGGCCGGTTTTAAGGCGCTCTGGGAGGTTGAGGCGCGTCAAAGGCCGCCATCATCGCGGCGCGCAGGCGGGCCAGATCCTCATCCACCGTCGCGCCTAGATCGCAGATGAAGGGGGGCAGGGTCTCGATACGGATGGTGCCGCTGGCGGGCATGAATTTGCCCCGTGGCAACAGGCGATCACTGTCGTGGATCACGATGGGGGTGATGCTGCGCCCGGTGGCCCGGGCCACCAGCACGGCACCAGCTTTGAATTCCCCCAAAGATTGGGTTTTTGTGCGGGTGCCTTCGGGAAACAACACAACAGATCGGCGCGGCGGCATGTCGCGCACGGCAGCTGTCAGGGTTTCCATCGCCACAGAGCCGCTGGCCCGCTCAATCGGTACCAGCCCCGCGCCATCAAACCCGGTACGCAGCAGCCTGCTTTTCCAGAACTCGCTTTTGGCGGCAAAAGTAAACCATTTGGCATCAGGCACCACATGCATCAGAGCAAACCCGTCCAGATGGCTGCGGTGGTTGATCACGATGATGCTGTTGGTGTCTGCGGCAAGGGCTGCCTTGCCTGTGTCTGTCATTTCCGCGCGCAGGCTCAACAGCCACAACAGGTGTGAACAGGCCCGTTTGACCTTGCGCCAGTACCAGCCACGAAAGCCTTTGCGTCCGGCACACAGCAGGGGGATGAATCCGATGAACAGGAAATAGAACGGCCCAAGCAGGATCAAGATGCTGCGTTTGATCAGGCGGATAGGGAATGCATCAATCGGGGCAGATGTGCCGGGAATGTTTTTCATGGCATCCATTGACTGGCCGTCCCTCGGGGACAGCGGGGGGCCATGAAAGGGCAGAGGGGTGCGTCATGACTTACGCAAAGCAGGAACCGGCCGCAGGGCCGACCCCGTGTTAATGTGTCAAATGACGTATTGTCGCAAGATGAAACCGCAGAGCCCTATCAGCATTCCATGGCGACCGGGCCGGATTCGGTAAAGACAATCCGCTTGCCCGAGGCAATTTCAGAGCTGAACAGCGAAGAGATCAGCCGCACCGCATCATCGCGGCCAGAGGCGGCAAAGCGACCGGGGGAGTGAACCCGCAGGTTGTTGTCAAAGCCACGCGCCGCATGGGCCCAGATCATCGGGTGCAGCTCGGTCAGATGTTCACGCACAATCCACTGGGAGCAATTGGAAATCTGTGCGCGAATCAGATCAGCACGGTCGTTGCCGGAAAAGCTCTGACCAATGGAGTTTGCACAATAGGCGGCCAGCAGGTTGGCGGTATAGGCGTCCGGTTTGCGGGTCAAAATATCGTGCAGACCTTCGATGAAGAAATCCAGATCAAGATTTGCACAGGCATCGTCGTCACAGGAGATTGCGTCAAACTGCACCCAAGTATAACCACCAGCGCCCCAGATATGTTCGGTACGCGCAGCGGTGCGTCGGGCTTCAAGCTCTAGCTCTGGATAGGAACCGTACCAGCGCGGCAACAAATGGTTGCCCATGGCCCGCATCGGGCGCGGGTTGGCCGGATTCAGATTGATCAGCGTTTCATAGCTGTCCGCGACACGCTGCTTGGCTTCCTCATTGCCGCCAAGCAGGGCACAACAGGTTGCGGCCAGCAAGGGCGAGTTTAGGCTCTGGGGGCAGAACTCTGCCATGATATCGGCAGCACGGTCAAAATGGGCTTTGAAGGCCGCGCGGTTGCGGGCGGGAACCTCAATGTCCCAGCCGGTTCCGCGCCATGCCCAGGCAATGTCCATATGGGCCTGAGCCACAATGCAGGCCATGACATAGCAGTTGGGGTGATCGACAAGTTCATGTTCCAGCGCTTCGATGCCAGCCAGAATAGGCGCACCTTTGGCAGGTTTGCCATCCATCAGAACATGTTCTGCGGCATGTACGACGTCCGCACGGGCGCCAAAGGACAGCAAATCCGCAATCGGCATTGTGCCGGGGGTCATGTGACGCTGGGCATCTGCAATTTTGATGGCTTTGACAAGGTCGTCCCAGCGTTCCTGGCGCACCAGATATTGTGCACTGGCCAGATGTTTGTCACGCACCGAATCCTCGGCAGTGGGATCGGGGCAGGGAATATGCAGCACATCTTCGACGGGGACAGGCATCACGGTGCGCGGAACACGCCGTCGGATCAACGCAGGCGGGACCGGCGTGTCAGCTTCTGGTGTGCCGTTTGCGCGCAGCATGCTGCCCAAGGGGCGCATGTGTTTTTGAATAAAGGCGCTGAGGGGTCTCATCAAAGGGAATCCAATAACACGTTTCGGTTGGATCAAATCTGGTCGACCAATGGGGCGTAACAGTGGCAAGCGTGGGATTAATTCACGGTAATTTTGCTGGGCTGGCGGGGCATTGCCGATCCATGTGTTGGGGCAAAAGGCGCTATTTGTTCCGTCTTTGTGAACGATCATTGGTTTCCGGCAGCTTTGTTGCCGGGTTGTGTTGCTGCGCCCATCTTGAACTTGCCAAAAGCGCGTTTTGCTTTGCATACTCCGTCGATGAAAAAACTTGGCTATATATTTGTATGTGCGCTTGTCGGGGGGGCTGGCCCGCTGGTTGCGGAGACGGCGATCCGCCCGCCTGCGCGTAGCGGAGCGGTGGAAATGGTCCCGGCCAAGGCCTCGATTGCAGATCCGCTGATGGAAAACACGGGGCAGATGTCCCCGATGGAACAAACCAACACCCTTGTGACCAACCTGCGCCCACCAGCCCGTCCTGCACAGATCCCACGCACCCGCTGGCAGCATATGGGGGGGCATCAGCTTTGGACCCGCGCGGCCCTGTCGGCGTTGAAAGAACATGGCAAGCCTTTGGTTGATCTGGTGCCGGCCGATATCGAGAACTGGTGCCCGAAGTATCCCACCGCCAGCGAGGCAGAGCGGCGCGCTTTCTGGGTCGGGTTCATGTCGGCGTTGGCCAAACACGAAAGCACTTACAAGCCATGGGCGGTGGGCGGCGGCGGCCTATGGTACGGCTTGTTGCAAATCCTGCCAGCAACGGCGCGGGGGTATAAGTGTAACGTCGGCACCGGTGCGGCGCTAAAGAACGGTGCGGCAAACCTCAGTTGTGCGGTGCGCATCATGGCCCATACGGTGCCGCGCGATGGGGTGATCCACGGCTATAAGAAGCGCAAAGGGCAGGGGGTGACGGCGGATTGGGGACCGATGCATTCAGCGTCCAAACGGCGTGACATGGCAAATTGGCTGAAGCGGCAGAATTATTGCAAGCCGGTCAATGCCACGCGGCCCCAATCGCGGCCCTAGGGTCAAGCACCAAACCGCTGTATCCTTGAGCTACTGCATCAATTGAAAGTGGAAGCGTTTGGTGGTGAGGCCCCTTTCCTTCAACGCCGCCTCAAAGGCGTGATGTGGCGGGGTTGCCTCAAACGGTAGGCGGACTTTGGCACCGGTCTTTAGCACCAACGTCACCTTGACCGAAAAATCCAGCCGCGTATCAAATCGGATGTGGTCGATCTCTTCCAAGGCGACAGTGGCGCTGCGCCGTCCTGAGTGCCAGTCCAGCGCATCTTCTGTCAGGGTCAGCCCACTGGCAGGGTTGTGCAACAGGTCCCAACAGGCGGGCAGGGTGAATACTGCCAGCAGGGTGATAATCCAAAGGGCAGCGTCAAACCCGATCCACAACACCACCAGACCAAGCCACAAAGACGCAACAACAAGGGCGGTGCGCATGCTGCGGCCTTGGGCGGTATAGGTAAATGGCGCGCTCACCGTCCGCCGGTCACATCAAGCGTTGAACCGGTGATATAGGATGCCTCTTGCGACAGCAGGAACAGAACCGCCTGAGCGATTTCATCAGCAGAGCCGGTGCGCCCCATGGGCACGTTTCGGGCCAGCCGCGCGGCGCGGTCGGGATCACCGCCCTTGGCGTGGATTTCCGTGTCGATCAACCCCGGTGCCACGGCCATGACCCGGATGCCTTTGCCTGCCACCTCGTCTGACAGCCCTTTGGTAAAGATGTCGATCGCGGCTTTAGAGGCGGCATAATCAACATATTGGTTGGCTGATCCAAGGCGCGCGGCGGCAGAGGTGATGTTGACGATCACGCCGCTGCCCTGTGCCTCCATGCGCCGTACGGCCCCCTGTGCCACCATAATGGCCCCGATGACATTGACGTCGAACATCTGGCGCAGGCGGGCATGGGACATTTCGGTGACACGGGCGGCCTGATCGACGATGCCCGCGTTATTGATCAGCGCGTCGATGCGGCCATGGGTTTTGTCGATGCGGTTATACATCTTGTCAATCGCGGCAGGGTTGGACACATCTACCTGCATGACCAGCGCCTGCGCACCCGCTGCATTGGCCACCGCCGCCACCTCCTCGGCCCCCTTGGGATCAGAGTTATAGGTCAGCGCAAGGTCATAGCCGCGCTGGGCGGCCAAGCACGCGCAGGCGGCACCAATGCCGGCAGAGGCACCGGTAATCAGGCAAACGGGTCTCAAGGCTCAGGCTCCTTTGATGCGGGTCAGCATTTCGGTGGTGTCGCGGCTGAGGTCCGGTGTGGCAAGGATACGCTCCACTTCGGCCAGTATTCTGGCCTGACGGTCCGCGTCATAGCGCTTCCACGTCTGGAAGGCGGAACACATGCGTGCCGTGGTCTGCGGGTTCAGCGGATCAAGGGTGATCAGCCAGTCAGCCAGCAGAGTATAGGCATCACCGCTTTTGTGGTGAAATGCGGCGTGATGGCCGATCAGGGCGCCAAAGACGGCGCGGAACCGGTTCGGGTTCTTGTGGTTGAAGTCGGGATGATCCGTTAGCCGTCGGGCGGTATCGGCCCCGTCTTCCGGTTTGGCACAGCTGACCTGCAGGCCGAACCATTTGTCCATGACCAGCCGGTCGTCTTTCCACTGTTGGTAAAAGGCATCAAGCGCGGTGCTGTCCTCACCATGACGCAGGATCTGGCTTAGGGCGCTGATCTGCTGGGTCATGTTATCGGCGCTGTCGAATTGCGCTTGCGCGGTTTCAGTCCCGCTGCGGCGGCTGATGAAGGCCAGCATCACATTGCTCAACGCGCGTTTGCCCGATTGCGCGGCATCCGGTTGATAGGCACCGCTGACGCTGTGACGGGCGTAAAGATCAGACGCAGCATCAGCAAAGGTTTCGGCCATGGCATCACGTATCTGTTCGCCAACGGTGAACAGCTGTTCAGGATCGGGCACTTCCCCCGCTTCATGCAGGACATTGGCCAGTTCGGCAGGGCCGGGCCAGTTGATCATCAAGGCGCGGAACGCCGGATCAAGGCTTTCATCCAAAGCAATGCCCTTGATCGCGTTCAGGAAAGCAGGGTCGGGCGCGGCCCCGTCGCGGATCATCGCAAGCATGGTGGTGCGGGCCAGCATATTGCCCGCTTCCCAGCGGTTGAAAGGGTCTGTGTCAGCGCTGAGCAAAAGCATGCGATCCGCGTCCGACAGATCATGCGTCAGCACCACAGGGGCGGAGAACCCGCGCAGGACTGATGCAACCGGTCGATCCTCAAGCCCGGTAAAGCGGAAGCTCTGGACCTCTTTGGTCATTTCAAGAACCTTGGTCTCCAAGGCTTCGCGGCCATCGGGGTAGATCAGGCCAATAGCGATTGGGATGACCAGCGGCTGTGGTTCCGGCGTTGCGGCGCTGGGCGGCGTGTGCTGGGTGAAGGTCAGGGTCAGCGTGTCCAGCTCAAAACTTTCCTCGACGGACAGGCGCGGGGTGCCAGCTTGGGAATACCAGCGTTTGAATTGGGTCAGGTCGCGGCCTGTGGTGTCCTCGAATACCTTCAGCCAGTCCTCAATGGTGGCGGCATCGCCGTCGTGGCGGTCGAAATACAGCTCCACCGCTTTGTAATAGGCATCCTCTCCCACAAGGGTTTTCAACATGCCGATGACCTCGGCCCCTTTTTCGTAGACGGTGGCGGTGTAGAAGTTGTTGATCTCCTGAAAGCTCTCAGGACGCACGGGATGGGCCAGTGGGCCTTGATCCTCGGCAAACTGCCGCCCGCGCAGGTCAATCACATCACTGATACGTTTGACGGGCGCGCTGCGCATGTCGCTGGTGAACTGGCTGTCACGATAGACGGTCAGGCCTTCTTTTAAACAAAGCTGGAACCAGTCGCGGCAGGTGATACGGTTGCCGGTCCAGTTGTGGAAATACTCATGTGCGATGATCGCCTCAATGCGTTCAAAGTTCATATCGGTCGAGGTTTCGGGCGAGGCGAGGACGGCAGAGGAGTTGAAGATGTTGAGGCCTTTGTTCTCCATCGCGCCCATGTTGAAATCATCGACGGCCACGATGTTGAACAGATCCAGATCGTATTCACGTCCGTAAACCTGTTCGTCCCATGTCATCGAAGCCTTCAGTGCGCCCATGCCAAAGGCGCATTTGCCTTCGTCGCCGGGACGGACATAGAGGTTCAGATCAACCTGGCGTCCGTTCATGGTGGTGAATGTATCGGAGTGGGCGACCAGATCACCGGCAACCAGCGCGAACAGATAGGCGGGCTTGGGCCATGGGTCGTGCCATTCGGCGTGGTGTTCGCCGGTCTTGACCGGGTTGCCGTTTGACAAAAGCACGGGGTGCGGCCCGTCGATGGTGACGGTGAAGACCGACATCACATCAGGGCGGTCGGGGTAAAAGGTGATCTTGCGAAAACCCTCTGCCTCGCATTGGGTGCAATACATGCCGTTCGACATATAAAGCCCCTCAAGCGCGGTGTTGTTCGCCGGATCAATCTCAACCTCGGCTTCCCATGTGAAAGATCCGGCAGGCACGGCACAGGTCAGCCCTTCGCCCGTCACCTCTGGATCAACCGCTGTGCCGTCAATCTGGGCAGAGATCAGTTTCACCTGTTCGCCATGCAGGAACATGGTGTCTGGGGTGTCGCCTGCATAGGCAGGGTTGCGGGCAAAGCGGATCACGCTGCGCACGCGTGTGGCATGAGGATCAAGGGAAAAATGCAAATTGACGCTTTCGACGGTCCAAGGATAGGGCGTGTAGTCGGACAGGAAAATGGTCTTGGGGGCAGCGTCACGCATGGGGGACCTCAAAAAAGATGGGAACGTTTGGTTTGCCCGCAGGTTAGTCTGTCAACAACAGACCCTCAACAGGTCAAACGAGAGCAATCCAAAAGGAGACATCTATGTCAGCCCCCGACACAAATATTGAAAAGCAGAAAGACAACCACAAGGCACCGTTGCTTGGCGTTAAAGGCGCGATTGGGTTTGGTGCCTTGATGCTGATTTTGGTACTGGGATTCACCATGGCCAATTCCAATGATCCGCAAGGGGATGCGGGGCTGAACCCGGTTGACGGGGCTGCCGCCGAAACCACTGCTACTGGCACAGCGTCTGACTAGTCCCATGCGCCGCCCGCTTGTGAGGTGGCCGGCCAGTATCTGAAACGATGACAGGGTGACGCGGATTTTCTGCGTCTCCCTGACTTTTTCTAGCAAATTTCAGCTCGCCCAATGCGATGTGGCCGGATCATGCCCAAGATGCCGAAGAAATCTGACTTGCCGCAAAAGATCTGTGCGACCTGTGGGCGTCCGTTTCTGTGGCGGCGCAAATGGGCTTCTGTCTGGGCGGAGGTCCGGTTTTGCTCCAAACGTTGTAAGTCACAGCGTTAAAGTCGCCTTGCCAGCTTTGGTAAGGTTTTTTGACCGCGTTGCCTTGTGAGATGTACCCATAGGCTTTATGGGTTTCCGAAAGGAAACATCCGCCGGAGGAACGTGGCATGCAACGCATCGACAAGCAGGGATTGCAGGTGGACACCGCATTGGTGTCTTTTGTGGAAGATATGGCGCTGCCCGGAACGGGTGTGGCCGCTGACGCGTTCTGGACCGGATTTTCTGCCCTCGTGCATGATTTAGGGCCAAAGAACCGCGCGTTGCTGGAAAAGCGCAGCGAGCTCCAGCGTCAGATTGATGATTGGCACAAGGCCCGCCAAGGTCAGCCCCACGATGCGGATGCCTATGCCGCATTCCTGCGCGAAATTGGTTATCTGGTGCCGGAAGGGCCGGACTTTGCCATTGAAACCAAAGGTGTCGATCCTGAAATTGCTGCGGTACCAGGGCCACAGCTGGTGGTGCCGATCACCAATGCGCGTTTCGCGCTGAATGCGGCGAATGCCCGCTGGGGCAGCTTGTATGACGCCTATTACGGTACCGATGCGCTGGGCGATCTGCCAGCAGCGGGCGGCTATGACACGGCGCGGGGCGCGCGTGTGGTTGCGGCGGCCAAGGCGTTTCTGGACGATGCTGTGCCTTTGGCCGCGGGCAGTCATGTTAACCTGACCGGCTACTGTGTGGCGGATGGCGCAGTACAGGGTGTCACGGCGGATGGGTCGGTCACGCTGGCGGATACTGCACAGTTTGCCGGATATGAGGGTGCCGCGGATGCGCCCACAGCCATCGTATTTCAGAAAAACGGATTGCACATCATTGTGCAGATCGACGCCAGCCATGCGATTGGCAAGGACGATCCGGCCCATGTATCGGATGTGATCATGGAATCAGCCCTGTCGACCATCATGGATTGTGAAGACAGTGTCGCGGCGGTGGATGCCGAGGATAAGGTTGTTGCCTACACCAACTGGCTGGGCCTGATGAAAGGGGACCTGTCAGAGACGTTTGAGAAAGGCGGGCAGAGCCTGACGCGGGTGATGAATCCGGATCGTGCATACACGGCACCGGATGGTGGTACGCTGACGCTGAAAGGCAGTGCGCTGATGTTGATCCGTAACGTGGGTCACCTGATGACCAACCCTGCGGTATTGGCCCGGGACGGTGCAGAAGTGGGCGAGGGGCTGATGGATGCGATGATCACATCCTTGATCGCAATGCATGATCTGGCGCGGGACGGTGGCAATTCGGTTGCGGGCTCTGTCTATGTGGTGAAACCCAAGATGCACGGGCCAGAAGAAGTCGCCTTTGCCGACGAGATTTTCACACGTGTCGAAACCGTGCTGGGCCTGCCGGCGAACACAGTCAAGATGGGCATCATGGATGAGGAACGCCGCACCTCGGTGAACCTCAAGGAATGTATCCGCGCCGCCAAATCGCGGGTTGCCTTCATCAACACGGGTTTTCTGGACCGCACGGGGGATGAAATTCACACCTCTATGGAAGCCGGACCAATGGTGCCCAAGGGTGATATGAAGAATGCTGCATGGATTGCCTCTTACGAGGACCGCAATGTGGATATTGGTCTGGCCTGTGGCTTGCAAGGAAAGGCGCAGATCGGCAAGGGCATGTGGGCCATGCCTGACCGGATGGCAGATATGATGGTGGCCAAGATCGGGCATCCGCAGTCAGGTGCGAATTGCGCCTGGGTGCCGTCCCCGACAGCGGCGACCCTGCATGCGATGCATTACCATAAGGTTGACGTTCTGGCGCGTCAGGAAGAGCTGAAGGCAGGCGGGCCGCGCCGCACACTGGAGGATCTGTTGACGATTCCGGTGTTGTCGGGCCGCAACCTGTCCGATGATGAAATCACCCGCGAGATTGAGAACAACGCCCAAGGGATCCTTGGCTATGTGGTGCGCTGGGTGGATCAGGGCGTGGGCTGTTCCAAAGTGCCCGACATCAATGATGTGGGGTTGATGGAAGACCGCGCCACCTGCCGGATTTCTGCACAGGGTCTGGCCAACTGGTTGCACCATGGTGTGGTGACAGCCGATCAAGTGACAGCCGCGCTGCATAAGATGGCGCAGGTGGTGGACCGCCAAAATGCTGGGGATCCGCTGTATAATCCGATGGCACCGGGGTTTGACGGGATTGCGTTTCAGGCCGCCTGTGATCTGGTGTTCAAGGGCCGCGTACAGCCGTCGGGCTATACCGAACCAGTATTGCATGAACGGCGGTTGGAGCTGAAGGCGGCAGGCTGAAAAGCAGGCTTGGGGCGGTGCCGCCCCGAGTTTACCAACGAAAAGTAAAGACTAGAAAAGGGTCATAGAGATGGCAATTTCATTGCGCAAGGCGCGCACGATCATTCGCAAGGCATTGGACAAAGGCCGCGAGATGGACCTCAAACCCCTGTCAGTCGTGGTGTTGGATGCAGGCGGCCATGTGCAGGCTTTTGAGCGCGAAGACGGCGCGGCGCCGGGCCGCTTTGCCATTGCCCATGGCAAGGCCTACGGCGCGGTGATGCTGGGCATGGCGGGCACGGCCCAGATGAACCGGGCAGAGGATCAGGCGTATTTCATGGCGGCGGTGAACGGGGTTTACGGCGGGCAGGTCATTCCGGTGCCCGGCGGCGTTTTGTTGCGCGACAAGAAGGGGGCGGTGATCGGGGCGGTCGGTGTGACCGGCGATACCTCTGACAATGACGCGGTGGCAGCGCTGAACGGGATTGAAGCGGCGGGATTGACCGGCGAAATCTGACCCTGCTGAAAAACCTTGCACTGTCGCCCCAGCGGGCGGCAGAGGCACCTACAAGCCGCCAAGTTTACTTGAGAGATCCCAGCGCCTGTCCTATACTGGATGCAGAGCAGGCAATCTTTGGTGACTTATGGCCCGACCCGTCGTTGGCATTATCGGCAATTCCTATCTTTTGAATGACCAATATCCGGTGCATGCAGGCGGGCAGATGAACTCTGACGCGATTTCTGAAGTATCCGGGTGTATGCCGCTGATCATTCCTTCGGATCCCCGCCATGTCAGCGTCGAGGAACTGTTGAACACCTGTGACGGGTTTCTGTTTACCGGCGGGCGGCCCAATGTACATCCCGAAGAATACGGCGAGGCGGAAACGCTGGCGCATGGGGCTTTTGATCGCGCCCGCGATGCCATTGCCCTGCCGCTGATCCGGGCCTGTGTTGAACGGGGGCAGCCGATTTTCGGCGTTTGCCGTGGCTTTCAAGAGGTGAATGTCGCCATGGGGGGCACGCTCTATCCTGAAATTCGCGAATTGCCGGGGCGGATGAACCATCGGATGCCCCCCGACGGTACCATTGAAGAGAAATTTGAGCTGCGCCATGATGTGACCTTTACCGAGGGCGGCGTGTTTCACAAATTGCTGGGCAGCACGGTAGTGCGCACCAATACGCTGCACGGGCAGGGGATCAAGGAAGCTGGCGCGCGGATTGTGATTGACGGGCATGCGGAGGATGGCACGCCAGAGGCGATCTACGTGCAGGGCGCAGCCGGGTTTACATTGGCGGTGCAGTGGCATCCTGAATGGAATGCTAATGCGGATCCGGTCTCGCGGGCGCTGTTTGCCGGTTTCGGGGATGCTGTGCGCGCTTGGACAAGCCGTAGTGACGCACCTGCGCTCAAGGCTGTTTGATCCCAGCGGCGTTGCTTGCTGCCTTTGCGGATTACCAGACCGCGACTGAGCTGATCCTAGGGCACAACCCCGGCAATCTGTTTCGTTTCATTGGGTAATCTGGTGGTTGGCCTTTGCGCGATAGGTTTGGCTTGCGTGCTATTGTGCAGGCTCAAGGGCAGGTTAATCCCCGCGCGCACGTCACGGTGCAGCGATGTATGCACCCATTCTTGCGGCGTGGCGCAAAGCCCTGCGTGGACCGGGCTGAAGTAGATCAAATCCCGATGGCGCATAAAATCATCCGCGTCACGGATCACATGCTGCCAATGGTGCCTCAGCCAGATGCCTTTCTCACCCCGCTTGATCTGACCCGAACTGCGATTTTCGGACATCGGGCAGCCGCGGGAAAACCGGGATTTCAACATGGCGATCCGGCGGGGGCAGGCCCTTTCACCGGGGGGCAGGGTGCAGAGCATGTGAAGGGTTGCGGGCAGTACAGAGATAGCATCGATGCGAAAGGGATGGCGGTTGAGGGTCTCCCGCATTGCACGGCGCAGCAGATCGATCCGGCGCAGCAACAGGTCGCTGTGTGGGTCTGCAAGGCGGATCGTCAGGAAATAGGTGACGCCTGTGAGAAGGGGCTGCAGGGTGTATGACATGCGCGAGGTTAGGTCTGGTTTGGTTAACAATTGGTGAACCATTCCCGTCTTTGGAGCGACCTTTCTGATCTCCCTGACCTTGCGGCGGGCGGAATGTGGATGACGCGCTGGTTCTGGCGGGTCTGAACAGGTTGCCGTCGTTGGTTGGCTGCGATGCAGCATTGACGGGCCACGACCTTCAAGGGGGTGATGCGGTAGGACGAAACAGCGTGGCCCGCATAAATGTGATTCAAATTAAGGTAAAACACCTCCGTTGGGTGGGAAATATCCAGCTGGCAAGGCGTTCCGCAGTGACATTTTATTGCGCCTACTTTGGTCTTGGTTGAAATAAAGTTTCGGCACAGTTGAGCCTATTTTAGGGCGAAATCGGCAACTTACGGGGTAAACTTTGCGGTAGGAATCCGCTTTTCACCTTGAAATACTTGTTAATATGCTGCCATTTCGCTATTTGCTGCAGGTGCAAAACTATGCCCCGACGCGTATCAAAGACCAGCCGGGACCAAAATTGGGGGAAGACTGAGTGAAGATCGGAACGCCGAAAGAAATTTTTCAGGGAGAGAACCGCGTCGCGATGACGCCGGACTCCGCGCGACAATTGCAAAAGCTGGGGCATGAGTGCCTGATCGAAACGGGAGCGGGCGCTGCTGCCGGTTTCGCCGATGCCGATTACAAGGCTGCCGGTGTCGAGGTGGTCAAAACTGCTGCCGCCCTATGGAAAGCTGCAGATGTGGTTGCCAAGGTGCGTGCACCAAATGAGACCGAGATGAAGCGGTTGCGGGCAGAGCAGACCCTGATCTCCTTCTTCAGCCCCGTGGCTGATGAAACGAACATGAACAAGGCCGCCGAAAAGGGTGCCACCGTGGTCGCGATGGAAATGATCCCGCGTATTTCACGGGCGCAGAAGATGGATGCGCTGTCTTCCATGGCCAATATCGCCGGTTATCGCGCGGTGATCGAAGCAGGCAATAACTTTGGCCGTTTTTTCACCGGTCAGATTACAGCGGCGGGCAAGGTGCCCCCGGCCAAGGTTCTGGTTGTGGGGGCCGGTGTTGCCGGTCTGGCCGCGATCGGGACATCAACATCTCTGGGTGCGATTACGCTGGCCTTTGACGTGCGCCCCGAAGTGGCCGAACAGGTCGAGAGCATGGGGGCCGAATTTGTCTACCTTGATTTCGAGGAAGAGCAGAAAGATGGCGCGGAAACAGGCGGTTATGCCGCGGTGTCCTCGCCAGAGTTTCGCGAGGCGCAGCTGGCCAAGTTCCGCGAACTGGCACCGGAAGTTGATATTGTCATCACCACCGCGTTGATCCCGAACCGCGAAGCACCAGAACTGTGGACCGAAGATATGGTTGCAGCGATGAAACCGGGTTCTGTGATCGTCGACCTTGCCGCAGAAAAAGGCGGTAACTGCAAGTTGACTGTGATGGATGAGAAGATCGTGACCGAGAATGGTGTGACCATCATTGGCTACACCGACTTCCCCAGCCGGATGGCAACGCAATCCTCGACGCTCTATGCCACCAACATTCGTCATTTGATGACTGATCTGACACCGGAAAAAGACGGTGTGATCAACCATAATATGGAAGATGACGTTATTCGCGGGGCAACAATTGCCCACGCTAAAGAGGTGACCTTCCCGCCGCCACCACCCAAAGTGGCCGCAATTGCCGTGCAGAAGAAGAAACCTGCGCCCAAGGAACTGACACGCGAAGAGAAGGCGGCAAACGAGATTGCGGCGTTCAAGCAACAGACCAAGAACCAGGTGACATTGCTTGCCGTTGGCGGGGCGTTGCTCTTGGCCGTGGGGCTGGTTGCTCCGGCCAGCTTTATGCAGCATTTCATCGTGTTTGTATTGGCGGTCTTCGTCGGGTTTCAGGTCATCTGGGGCGTGGCGCACAGCCTGCACACACCGCTGATGGCGGTGACCAATGCGATTTCCTCGATCATCATTCTGGGGGCTTTGATGCAGATCGGGTCAAGCTCCTTCCTGGTGATATTACTTGCTGCCCTGTCGATCTTTATGTGTGGGATCAACATCTTCGGCGGCTTCCTCGTGACACGGCGTATGCTCGCCATGTTCCAGAAATCTTAAGGGGCTGATGTAATGGATTTCGGTTTTACAACAGCAGCTTATGTGGTTGCAGCAATTTTGTTCATCCTGTCCTTGGGTGGGCTTTCGGGGCAGGAAAGCGCCAAGCGCGCGGTCTGGTATGGCATCGCCGGTATGGCGCTGGCCGTGGCGGCAACGCTGATCGGCCCGGGCTCTGGCTACTGGTTTTTGTCACTGGTCCTGATCGCTGGGGGGGGTGCCATCGGGTATCAGCTGGCGACACGGGTGCAGATGACGCAGATGCCCGAACTGGTGGCCGCGATGCACAGCCTGGTCGGTCTGGCAGCGGTTTTTGTCGGGTTTATCGCACATTTTGAGATTGGCCGGGTGTCGAACTATGTCGCTGATGGAGGAGATGTTTATGCACTTGGCACCTTTGCCGGGCTGATCGCCAAGAAAACAGCGGTTGAGATCAACATCCTGCGGGTTGAGGTCTTCCTTGGCATCTTTATTGGTGCGGTGACCTTCACCGGATCGGTGATTGCCTATGGGAAACTTGCAGGCAAGGTGGATTCAGCGGCCAAGAAACTGCCCGGTGGTCACATGCTGAACGCAGGTGCGGCGGGTCTCTCACTGCTCTGCCTGATCTGGTATTTCAACACCGGCGGGTTCTTCCCCCTGTTTGTGATGACGCTGGCTGCGCTGTTCATCGGGTATCACCTGATCACCGGAATCGGTGGGGCGGATATGCCTGTGGTTGTCTCCATGCTGAACAGCTATTCCGGCTGGGCGGCGGCGGCGATCGGTTTCTCGCTTGGCAACGACCTGTTGATCGTGGTTGGGGCCTTGGTGGGTTCCTCCGGTGCGATCCTGTCCTACATCATGTGTAAGGCGATGAACCGTTCGTTCATCAGCGTTATTCTGGGCGGCTTTGGTGGACCAGCTGGTGAACAGATGGCGGTTGAAGGCGAACAGGTCGCGATCGAAGCAGATGGTGTCGCCACGGCGTTGAACGAAGCCGACAGCGTTATCATCATTCCGGGCTACGGGATGGCGGTTGCACAGGCACAGGGCGCGGTGAGCGAGCTGGTGAAAAAGCTGCGCGCGCAGGGCAAGAACGTGCGCTTTGCCATTCATCCGGTTGCGGGGCGTTTGCCTGGCCATATGAACGTGCTGCTGGCGGAAGCCAAAGTGCCTTATGACATCGTAATGGAGATGGATGAGATCAACGATGATTTCCCGGATACCGATGTAGCGATCGTCATTGGCTCCAACGACATCGTGAACCCCGCGGCGCAGGATGATCCCAACAGCCCGATTGCTGGCATGCCGGTCCTGGAATGCTGGAAAGCCAAGACCGTGTTTGTTTCCAAGCGCGGGCAGGGCACCGGCTATTCCGGTATCGAAAACCCGTTGTTCTTTAAGGAAAACACGCGGATGTTCTATGGCGACGCAAAGGCGTCATTGGACAAGCTGCTGCCGATGATTGAATAGTCGTTCTCTTTCAAAGAGAACGGTCGGAAACTTTGAAAGTTTCCGAGACCTGATTGAAACGCCCCGCCAGTGATGGTGGGGCGTTTTGCTTTGCGGAGCGGGCGTTTCGCGAAGCGTGAATGGCGCGTGATGTCGATGGCGTAGCGATCGCACGGTTTCACGTAACAGGGCTGGCCGATCCGTGTCGGGGCCTGTGAATGGTGCTATCACCAACCTACAAAGGACTTTCAAGATGACACAATTCCTGACTGGCGCACCAATCTGGGTCTGGCCCCTGCTGGCTCTGCTGATCTTTGTTGGCCTGCGGGCGCGGCAGGCCAGAAGCGTACCGGTGCTGCTGATCTATCTGCTGCCGCTGTTGGGCATCCTTTCGCTGCGCGCTGTGGCGTCACTGCCGGCGGGGAATTGGATCTGGATGATCTTTCTTGCGCTCTATGGGGCGGGTCTCTGGGCTGGTCACCGGCTACAAGCCCGTTGGGTGCTGGGGCGTACGGGGCGGATGGTACAGCTTGCCGGAGAGAACCTGACGTTGCTTTTAATGATGGCGGTATTCTGGGCAAACTTTCTGGGTGGTGTTCTCTTGGCGGTTGCGCCTGACATCTATGGGAATGCAATGTTTCAGACTGGTTTTACGGCGCTGCTGGCGCTGGCAGCCGGGATATTCGCCGGGCGGGCGCTTTTTGTCTGGCGCGCGGGATAGGGGCTAATACGGTGCAAGTGAAGAAGGGGCGTTGTATACCGCTGTATCCATTTAACACATTGAAAAATATAAGTAATTGAAATGCTCGAAGCAGCGTTCTATGGTTCCTGAAACCCTGCAGGAACCCATGTCATGGCCCCGATCAAAGACTACCCACAACGCTATGCCCTGAGCGGCGAATTGCACGCTCGGCCCTTTCCCTCGCTCAAAGCCCCGTCAAGCGCGGTTTTCCTTGCGATCAAACAGCCAGAGGATGCGGCCAGCCGGGACAAAAGCCTCGACCTCATACATTTGAATGCCCTGCTGGATCACTATGGTGCACCGCGGCCAGACCCGGAGGCGACGCATTATTATGGCGAAATGGGGAAATATTGGCTGAAATGGGAACAGCACACCGAGATGGTGACCTATACGGTGTTTATTGACGCTGTTGGCGCGCGCCCCTTCGACCCTGATGAATTTGGGGTCTTTCCCGAGTATTGGCTGGAGGATGCGCCGGGGGGGCGGATCACCTCGGCATTGTTGCGTTTGATGCCGATGCCACAATCACCGGACCAGATCAGCACCTTGTTGGGCGATTGGTTTGTGCCTGAAAGCCTTGCGGTCGCTTCGGTACTGGGAGAGGCGGCGGTTGTTGCATCGGACTTTCGCATTGATCCGGCCGGACATATGCGGATTGCGGTCTTTACCGATGAGGCGACAGGGGACAGGCGTCGCGGGCGCATTGTGCAGCGGCTCTTTGAGATCGAGAGTTATAAGGCCGCCTCGATGCTGGGCTTTTCCATGGTGCGTTGGCTGGCCCCGCAATTGAACGCGCTGGATATGAAGCTGACCGATCTGATGGCGCAGATGCGCGGCCCGTCGGCGCGGGCAGAGGATACCTTGCATGCGCTTCTCGATATCTCGGTTGAATTGGAAACGCTGGCGGTGAAAACAGCCTTTCGCTTTGGCGCAACCGGGGCCTATCGACGGATCGTGGATCAACGGATTGACGTGCTGCGCGAAAAGCGGTTTCTGGGCCGTCAGGGCTTTGCCGAGTTCATGTTGCGCCGATACGACCCTGCCATGCGCACGGTGCAATCGACAGAGGACCGGCTTAAGGCGATGTCGGAACGCGCCATCCGCGCAGCGGAATTGCTGCGCACGAGAGTGGATGTGGAACGTTCCGCGCAGAATCAGGACATCCTTGCCAGCATGGACCGGCGCGCCGATTTGCAGCTGCGCTTGCAAAAGACAGTAGAGGGGCTGTCAGTGGTGGCAATCAGCTATTACGCGGTCTCGTTGGCGGGCTATCTGCTCTATCCGCTGGCCAGTGCTCTGGGGCTTAGCAAGGGTAGTTTGCTGGCGCTGGTTACCCTGCCGATTGTGGGCGTGGTGTGGTTGATGGTGCGGCGGTTGAAACGGCATCTTGGCTGAGAATCAGCTGGGCGATCTTAGCGCCCAGTGCAATCATGGTGATGGCCAGAAGTGCTGCAACCGACAGGGTCGGCACACCGGATAGACCGGCACCAAGGGTGCAACCACCGGCCAGCACGCCGCCAACCCCCATCAGGGAGGCCCCCAGCAGGTAACGCCCAGTCTGGCGGGGGCTTTCAAAGCTTTGCCATTGAAACCCGCCAAAGATCAGGCTGGCGGCCAATGCGCCCAGGATCACCCCACCGATCAGACCGGTACCAAAGCCCGGCGCAATCGAGGTGCTGGCAATGCCCCAAAACAGCGTGTCCGCAGCTGGAGAGGTGAAGGACAGGCTTTCCATGCCAATTGGGTCAAAATCGTCAAACAGTACAAAGCCAGTGCCAACCCATGCGGCAGGCACCAGCAGGCCGATCAGCGCCGCAAGGATCAGGGTGCCCGCCGCATTGCCAGAGCGGAGCGCAATGGCACCGGCCGCAACTGCGAGCAATGCGGTCCACAGCCATGCGCCACCGGGCAGGGCGGCGAGGGTGATATATTCCCCCATATCCACGGTCACAGCGCCAAGCGAGGTGCGCAGCGGGGCCAGTACCCCTTTCAGCGTCATATGGGCCACAACGGCAAAGACCAGCAGCACAACCGCCGCCCGCAGATTACCGGACCCTGTCAGCACAGTCAGACGTGACACACAGCCACGGGTCAGCACCATGCCAGCCCCGAACAGTAACCCGCCGATGGCGATGGCCAGAACCGGCATGTCAGAGATCATGAAACGGTGATCGTCAAAGCTGATCCATCCGGCAGCAACGGCGGCTTGGGTGCCGACAAGGGCCACAGCAAGAGCCGTAAACCAGACGCCCGCAGCCGCACGGCTGTCTTCACCAACAAGCGCGCGGCGGAAACAGAACTTGGTGATCTGGGCCAGCACACCAAAGAGCACACCAATGATCAGCGCGAAATAGACGGAGGCCTGTGGCGCGGTCAGTGTCTCAAATTCGAACGTCTCAAACATGGCCCGACTCCTTGTGGATCAGTTGGGTGGAACAACTGATCTATTTGGACGGGGAATGCTCGGGGTTCAATGGTGTTTCATAACCATCTACCTTCCTCAGCGAGGAATATTTTCGTAGATACCGGGTGTTTCGGGGAAGTTGTTCTGATTTGCGGGGGTGTCGGGAACAGGCGGGGTATCAGCGATCGCCCGCGGCTGTTCCGGTTCTTATTTTACACACCTTGGATAGAGCAGGGGCCAACCGCGCAGGATGCGGGGGCGGCCCCTGATCAAAAAGGATCAGCGTCCGCGCAGGCGTGGGTCAAGCGCGTCGCGCAGGCCGTCACCAAGGTAGTTCACACTTAGCACAGTCAGGGAAATCGCGATGCCGGGCAAAAGCACCCGCTCGGGGTAATCCTGCATGCGCTGCACTGCATCCGCCAGCAACTTGCCCCAGGTGGGGAAGTCGGAGGGGAAGCCAACGCCAAGGAAGCTCAGCGCACTTTCGGTGATGATCGCGGTGGCAAGGCCCAATGTTGCGGAAACCATGATCGGAGACACCACGTTCGGCAGCAGATGCCGACGAATGATCTTGCCGGATGTGGTCCCGATAGAGCGGGCCGCAAGGATGAATTCGCGTTCCTTCAACGCCAGAATGTCGCCGCGTACAATCCGTGCGGTCTGCATCCATGAGGTCAGGCCGATGATGCCGACGATCAGGATAAACATGCCGCCCTCCGGGCCGAAGCTGGCGTTTAGCGGCTGGCGGAACAGGGTCACGGCGAGCAGGGTCAATGGCAGGATCGGCAAGGAAAGCGCCAGATCGGTAAAGCGCATCAGCCAGAAGTCCAACCGCTTGAAATAGCCCGACAGGACACCCACTGCGGTGCCGATGATCAGCGCCAGCGCCATGGCAAGCCAACCAACGGCCATGGAAACCCGTCCGCCTGCAATCATCTGGGACAGGATATCGCGGCCCAGCTGGTCGGTGCCGAAGGGATGGGCCCAACCGGCCTTGGCATCGCTGTCCCAGAGCAAGGTATAGACCGGGCGCCAGTTCTTGTTGCGGATGTCCAGCGTCTTGGGGTCGAGATCCCAGAGCAGGGGGCCAAAGATAACGCCCAAGGTAATGAAAATCAGGAAACCACCACCGAATACTGCGCCTTTGTGTTTGCGAAACTGGTCCCAAATATCCTTCCATTGGCTTCTGGGCGGCTTTTGCGGCTCTTTATCAGTCAGCGCACCAAAGGTTTCGATGTCGGCCTCGATGGGGCTTGCGGGGAGGGCTTGCTCAGTCATAGCGGATCCTTGGGTCGAGAAGCCCGTAGAGGACATCGGCGATGAGGTTAAACAGAACGATCAGGATGGCGAAGATGAAGGTCAGCGTCATGACCATCGGCAGATCGTTTGCAAAAAGGGCGGTCAGCAGCAACTGTCCGATGCCGTTCACCTTAAAGACGTTTTCGGTGATGATTGCCCCGCCAAAGATCGCCGGCATGCCAAGCGCGATAACCGTGACCACGGGGATCATTGAGTTGCGCAGCACATGGACCATCACAACCACGCCTTCACGCAGGCCCTTGGCGCGGGCGGTGCGTACATAGTCCTGATTGAGATTGTCCAACATTGCCCCGCGCATGTAGCGGCTGATCTGGGCCGTGGTTTGAAGGGCCAGCACCATCACCGGCATGATCATCTGGAAAATCTGAACCTTAAAGCTCTCCCAGTCGGTGACCACATGGGTGGTGTCATAGATCGAGGGTAACCAGCCAAGGTAGACGGAAAAGATCACGATCAGCAGCGGGCCGGTAAAGAACGGCGGGATCGAGAAACCAACCATGGTAATGAAAGTACCAGCCTGATCGAACACCGAATAATGCTTGTAGGCGGAATAGATGCCGATCGGGATTGCGATGACGATGCCCACAACATAGCTTAGCCCGACCACCCAAAGTGTCTGTGGCATACGCTGCATCACGATATCCATCACCGGGCTGCGGGTCTGCCAGGAGATGACGCGCAGCTCACCTTGATAAAACGCGGTGTCAGGCAACCACCCCAGCAGAAAGCTGGTGTTGGTCAGGTAATCGATAAAGATCTTGGGTTCGATCCAGAAGAACTGGATCAGCCATTTATAATATTGCACGTACCACGGGGCCCCAAGACCCAGCGCCTCGCGCATTTTCTGTTTTACCTCTGGTGGTACCGTCAGCGGCACCTGTGCCATCGGATCACCGGGGGCAAGTTGCAGCAATCCGAAGATGATAAAACTGATGAACAAAAGCGTCGGGATAGATAGGATCAACCGGCGGAGTGTAAAGGTCAGCATAGGGTTCAGGCGCCTTTGTTTAGCAGTCTGAGAGATCTGAGAAAGTTGTGTAGGGCGGGGTGAAGCCCGCCCTACGGATTGTCAAGGCGGGGAAGGCCCCGCCGTAACGATTATTCCTTGATGCGATACCAGTCGGCTGCATTCCAGATTTCGCTGTCCCATACGTTCAGGACAACACCGCCAAGGCTGTTGGAGTGGGCGGAAACCCGTGCACGGTTCACCAGCGGAACGATTGTCATCGTGTCTTTAGTGATCATGTCGTTCAGCTTGCGACCAATCTCGCCACGCTTTTCCAGATCGCCGGTTTTTGCCAGCTCATCAAGCAGGGCGTCATAGGCCGGATCACAGAAGCGGTTGATGTTCTCACCCTGCCACTGGCTGGATGGCTTCGGCTCGTTGCCACAACGGTAAGCCGCAAGATAGGCCTGTGGGTCCGTGCCGTTGAAGGTGTTGGCGTACATCTCCACGTCCGCGTAGAATTTCTGGAACGTGTCAGGCGAACCTGGGTCACCACCAAAGAAGACGGAACCGTCAAGGTTGCGCAATTCGGTTTCGACACCGATCTGCTGCCACCAGTCCTTGATCAAGGCCTGGAAGTCCTGGCGTACGGCATTTGTGGATGTCTGATACAGGATCGACAGCTTGACGCCGTCCTTGTCGCGTACGCCGTCACCATCGCTGTCGGTCCAGCCTGCTTCGTCGAGCAAGGCTTTCGCACCGTCAAGGTCCTGCGTCAGACACTCTGTGTTGTCAGAGTTGTAAAGTGCAGGGGCAGGGACGAGGTTACATGTAGGTGTACCGGCCTTACCGTAGCCAACTTCGGTCAGCAGTTCACGGTCGATGGCCATCGACAGCGCTTTGCGGACTTTAAAGTCGGACAGGAAGGGGTGAGGCTCTGCTACGGTTGCCCTTGTTTCAGGCGGCAGATCCGGTGACGGGTTGGTCAGGTTCATTTCCAGACGCTCAACCAGAGGACCGAAGCCCGCGATAGCCTTGCCTTTACCGGCTTCTTCCATCTTTGCAATCACATCGGGTGCCAGTTGCAGGTTCCAGGCGTAGTCATATTCGCCGGTTTCCAGAACCGCACGACCTGCAGCTGCGGCATCGCCACCGCCTTTGAATGTCAGCGTGGCGAAGGCTGGCTTGCCTTCGTGACGATAGTTTTCGTTGGCTTCCATTGTGATTACGTCGTTTGGACGGAACTCAACAACTTTGAAAGGACCTGTGCCGATTGGGTTAAAGTTTGCTTCAGTACATTCTGGCGCTTTGGCCCCCATGCAATCAGCAAACTGGGCGGCTTGGATGATGGGGCTTTCGCCGCCTACAAACGGGCCATATGGGTTTGGCTGAGGTGCAGAGAAGGTGACTTTGACAGTGAGCTCATCAACAGCTTCGACGCTCTCGACACCCTGGAATTTCGCACCCTGTGCACAACCACCTTCGGGGTGCATGCAATAATCAGCGGAGAATTTTACATCCGCCGAAGTGAACGCCGTGCCGTCAGACCATTTCAGGCCGGGCGTGATGTTCCATGTGATTGACTTGAGGTCCTCGGATACGCCGCCGTTGGCGACAGTCGGGATCTCAGTCACCAGAAACGGTACCATGGCACCGGTTTCTGTGTAGCGGGCCAGTGGCTCCACGATCAAAGACGCTGATTCGACGTCCTTGGTGCCGCCCGATAGAAACGGGTTCAGGATGGAAGGGGCCTGCCAATACAGGATTTTGACTTCCCCGTCACGGCCGCGTTCGCCGGAATGTCCGTCGGCAAATGCAACCGGAGCAAAAGCGGTCGTCGCAATTGCTCCCATCAAAAGGGTTCTTAGTTTCATAAATACTCTCCTTGTCGTACACGCTTTGGTTGTGTCACGTATTGGGGCAGGATAATCCCGCCCAGTGGTGTCGATCTGTGGCACTTTAAGAGTGTCGCCTAACTCTACGTAAACGAAGAGTTATATCGAATGCTCCGAACCGCACCTCCAGATCGCATGGCAGCATTCACAACATGTTTCACGAGAAATGCAAGCCCTGTCATCAGTCCGACACAAAATAGGTCCGATTTCGACCAGTCTTGTTTGACCTGCTCTGGTAATCGCCTTAGCCTTGGTTAAAGACGCGCTGCAATAACGTGTCAAAGGATCATCAGGGGACATCATGCTGGATCAGACAAATTCGGGGCCTATTGCACAAATACAGGGCCTCAGGGTCGAATTTCAGACCAAAGACGGTCCAGTTGTCGGGGTTGAGGATGTCAGTTTTGACATCAATCCGGGTGAAACCGTCTGTGTGGTTGGCGAATCTGGCTCCGGTAAATCGGTATCCTCCCTGTCGCTGATGCGGCTGGTTGAGTATGGCGGTGGCGAAATTGCCGGTGGGCGGCTGTTGTTTGACCGCGACGGCAAGGACCAGATTGATCTGGCCCAGACCAGCGGTGCCGATATGCGCCGGATCAGGGGCAACGAGATCGGGATGATCTTTCAGGAGCCGATGACCGCGTTGAACCCGGTGTTTACCGTTGGCCGTCAGCTGACCGAAGGGCTGCGTCTGCATAAAGGAATGACCAAGGTGCAGGCCGAAGCGCGCGCGCTTGAGCTGATGACACAGGTCCGCATCCCCGAGCCCGAGCGCCGGTTGAAGCAATACCCACATGAGCTTTCCGGCGGTATGCGCCAGCGCGTGGTGATCGCCATGGCGCTGGCCTGCGAGCCGAAACTGCTGATTGCGGATGAGCCGACAACGGCACTGGATGTAACGATTCAGGCTGAAATTCTGGCGCTGATGGACCGGTTGAAGCGTGAAACCGGCACGGCGGTGATGTTCATCACCCATGATATGGCGGTTGTGGCCCAGATGGCCGACCGCGTCGTCGTAATGTTTCGTGGCAATAAGGTGGAAGAGGGCACCGTCGAAGAGATTTTCGAGAATCCCCAGCATCCCTATACCAAAGCCCTGTTGGCAGCGGTGCCCAAACTGGGCGAGATGACCGGCAAGGCGTTTCCCGAACCGATGAAGCTGCTGGGGTCCGAAGACAAGCCGATTGTCCCGATCAAGGGCAGCGATGAGGTCTTGCTGACGGTCAAGAACCTCACGACGCGGTTTCCGGTCAAGGGGGGCTTCTTTCGCCGCACGGTCGCCAATGTCCACGCGGTAGAGGATCTGTCGTTCACCATCAACAAGGGGCAGACGCTTAGTCTGGTTGGCGAATCAGGGTGCGGTAAATCCACGGCGGGCCGCTCGATCTTGCGCTTGGTTGAGCCGATGACCGGAGAGATCAATCTGGGTGGCACGGACATCATGGCGCTGAACCAGCGCGAGCTGCGCACCGCGCGTCTGGACATGCAGATGATCTTTCAGGATCCCTTTGCTTCGCTTAACCCGCAGATGCAGCTGGCGGATCAGGTGGCCGAGCCGATCCACAACTTTGACACGCTGAGGGGCAAGGCCATCACGGAGCGGGTCGAGATGCTGTTTGACCGGGTCGAACTGCCGCGCAGTTTCATGCGGCGTTTCCCACATGAGTTATCCGGTGGGCAACGCCAGCGGGTGGCGATTGCGCGTGCCCTTGCCTTGAACCCCAAGCTGATCATCGCGGATGAGGCGGTCTCGGCGCTGGACGTATCCGTGCAGGCGCAGGTGCTGAATCTGATGATGGAACTACAGTCAGAGCTGGATCTGAGTTTCCTGTTCATCAGCCATGACATGGCGGTGGTTGAACGGGTGAGCCATTACGTCGGGGTGATGTACCTTGGCCGGATCGTAGAAATCGGCACCCGTCAGCAGGTCTTTGAGAACCCGCTGCACAGCTATACTCAGGCGCTGATGAAGGCGGTGCCAATTGCCGATCCGCGCAAACGGAAAGACGAGAAGGATCTGAACTTTAAACCGATCCCGTCGCCGATCCATCCAGCAAAATATGACGCCAAACCCTCTGAATACGTAGAGGTTGATCCTGGGCATCACCTTTTGATCACTGATTGCGGATATTGAACCATGACCGACCGTTTGACCCCGCTGGAGCTGATGACCAAGTTGATCAGCTTTCCCACTGTTTCGCGCGATAGCAATATCCCCCTGATTGATTGGGTCGCTGACTACCTGTCCAGCCACGGCATCGAAAGCCACCGCTACATTGATCCGGAGCAGCCCAAACATGCGTTGTTTGCCCATGTGGGTCCATGGGAAGAGGGGGCGATTGTGCTGTCAGGGCACACCGATGTTGTGCCGATTGACGGGCAACCCTGGGACACTGATCCTTTCACGGTGGTTGAAAAAGACGGCAAGTATTACGGGCGCGGCACCTGTGACATGAAGGGGTTTGATGCTCTGGCGATCTGGGCTTTGGTTGAGGGCAAATATAGCGACCTCACACGCCCTTTGCAGATCGCACTCAGCTTTGATGAAGAGGTCGGTTGTACTGGTGCGCCCCCGATGATCAAGGCGATGCAGCCCGTCCTGCCCAAAGGATCCGCAGCGATTATCGGTGAACCCTCATCGATGCAGGCGGTGACCGGGCATAAGGGGGGGAGCGGATTCGATACCCATGTGGTTGGTTTTGAAGTGCATTCATCACTGCTGCACACTGGCGTGAACGCGATCATGGCCGGGGCCAAGCTGATTGAATGGGCTAATGAAATGAACACCGCAAATATGGCGGCCAAGCCAACTGATCTGGCTGCGATGTTTGATCCGCCTTTCACCACCTGCCACGTTGGTGTCATCGAGGGCGGTACAGCCCATAACATCACCGCCAAGGACTGCAAATTCGCAATGGATTTCCGCGTGGTCCCGGGCGAGGACAAGAATTACTGGTCTACCGCATACCTCAAGAAAGTGCGCGAGGTGGAAGAGCAGATGCAGGCAGTTGTGCCTGAAACCGAAATTCGGATCAGCGAACGTTTCGACGTGCCAGCCTTGCAACCCGAGAAAGACGGAGAGGCGGAAGCGCTGGTGCGCCAGATCACCGGGGACAATGCCAGCCACAAAGTCAGCTATGGCACCGAAGCGGGGCAGTTTCAGGAGGCGGGTTATTCCGCCGTGATCTGTGGCCCCGGCGATATCGCGCAGGCGCATCAGCCCAATGAGTTCATCGAGGTGGCGCAGTTTGAGGCTGGCCATGATTTTATGCGCAAGTTGCTGACGCGGTTGAGCGTGTAAGTAACAGTGGGCCAGTGCCCGGTCTTTGACCGGGGCGTCTTTTGCGCAGATCCGGGATATAACGATGCAGGCTTTTCCTATTTCCGAAAAAACGCCGGTAATGTTTGCTGGTCCACCGCCCGTGTCTGCGGATGTGGTGGTGATTGGCGGCGGTGTGATTGGTGTCTGCACAGCGCTTTATCTGGCGCGGGCAGGGCAATCGGTGGTGCTGCTGGAAAAAGGGCGAATCGCGGGCGAGCAATCGTCACGCAACTGGGGCTGGATCAGGCAGCAGGGCCGCGATTCTGACGAATTGCCCATCATGATCGAGGCGCTGGGGCGTTGGAAAGAACTGGCGGGCGAGACCGGAGTGGATTTCGGGCTGCGTCAGGGGGGCGTCACCTATTTTGCAGAAAGCGCCAAACAGCTGGCCGGATACGAACGCTGGACTGCCCATGCCCAGAGCGTCGGGGTGGATACGCAAATCCTGACTGCGGCCGAAACCGCAGCAATGTTCCCGCAGATGGCAAAACCCATGGTCGGGGCGATGGTCACCCCATCGGACATGCGGGCGGAACCCTGGGCTGCGGTGCCCGCATTGGCGGGGATCGCACAACGGGCCGGGGTGCGACTGGTTGAAAACTGTGCCGTGCGGATGCTGGACATACAGGCGGGGCGGGTCGTCGGGGTGATGACTGAGCAAGGGCTGGTAAAGACGGATACGGTCGTGCTGGCAGGCGGGGCGTGGTCATCGCTGCTCCTGCGCAACCATGGTGTTGATATCCCACAGCTTTCCGTACGCGAGAGTGTGGCGGCGACCCACCCTTTGCCGGATGTCCATGCCGGGGCAGCTGCGGATAATCGCGTGGCGTTCCGCCGCCGGATGGATGGCGGATATACCCTGTCACCCGCAGGTGTCGCAGAGCTGTTCATCGGGCCGGATGCCTTTCGTGCCTTTCGCAAATATCTGCCACAGCTGAGGCAAAGCCCGCTTGGACAGACTTACCGGCCCAGTTCGCCCAAGGGTTTTCCTGATGCATGGGATACGCCACGCCGCTGGTCGGGGGATGATATCACCCCCTTTGAGCGGATGCGCATCCTAGATCCCAAACCCGATATGGCACAGCTGCGACGGCTGGTGCGCAGGTTTCAGACACGTTTTCCCAGCCTGCCGCAGGTCCGGTTGAAATCCGCATGGGCCGGTATGATTGATACCTTGCCTGATCAGGTGCCGATTGTAGATCACTGCGCAGGGATTCCCGGCCTGGTGATTGGCACCGGCATGGCGGGCCATGGTTTTGGCATCGGTCCGGGGATGGGCCGGGTGTTGGCAGCTCTGGTCATGGGCGACGCTGTAGGGCATGATTTAGACAGGTTCCGGGCCGGCAGGTTCGCGGACGGGAGTGCGGTCCGATTAGAAACAGTTGTCTGAGTATTATCAAAGGACTTTAACATGCCCATCAAGAACCGCTTTGCCGAAACCCATGCCGAGATTACTGCGTGGCGTCGTCACCTACATCAATACCCCGAGTTGCAATTCGACGTGCATGAGACAGCAAAGTTTGTCGAGGAAAAGCTGCGCAGTTTCGGGATCACGGATATCACCACGGGCATCGGGCAGACTGGTGTTGTGGCTGTAATCGAAGGGCGCAGCACTGGCTCAGGGCGCAGCATTGGCCTGCGTGCCGATATGGACGCCTTACCGATCCACGAGGCAACAGGGGTGCCGCATGCCTCAAAGATCGACGGCAAGATGCATGCCTGCGGGCATGACGGGCACACGGCCATGCTGTTGGGGGCGGCGCAATATCTGGCCGAGACCCGCAATTTTGATGGCCGCTGCGTGCTGATCTTTCAACCGGCTGAAGAAGGTGGCGGCGGTGGCAATGAGATGGTCAAGGACGGGCTGATGGAGCGCTGGTCGATTGACGAGGTTTACGGAATGCACAATATGCCCGGCTATCCGGTGGGCAAGTTTGCGATCCGCAAGGGTGCCCTGCTGGCGGCAGCGGATCAGTTTGACATTGTGATTGACGGGCAGGGCGGTCATGCGGCGGCCCCGCATGAGGCTGTGGACAGCAATCTTGCGGCAGCCCATGTGGTGATCGCATTGCAAAGCATCGCATCGCGCAACGTGGATCCGGTGAAACAGGTGGTGGTATCGGTCTGCACAGTGCGCAGCGACACAGACAGTCATAATGTGCTGCCCCAGACGGTCAAACTGCGCGGCACGGTGCGCTCACTGGATGAGGATGTGCGAGATCTGACAGAGGCCCGCCTGCGTGACATCGTGACCCATACGGCAGCCGCGCATCAATGTCGCGCCGAGATCGACTATGAACGTGGCTACCCGGTGACGGTAAACCATGATGCGGAGACGGATTTCGCAGCGGATGTTGCCGAAACCATTACCCCGGACGTCTGGCGTGACACACCGCCGATTATGGCGGGCGAGGATTTCTCTTACATGCTGAACGCGCGCCCCGGTGCCTATATGATGATTGGCAACGGGGTCGATGGCGCGACGGTGCATCACCCGATGTATGATTTCAACGACGAGGCCATTCCGGCAGGCTGTTCATGGTTTGCCGAAGTAGTCGAGACCCGGCTTAAGGCAGGCTAACACAAGGCTTTTGCGGTAGTTCAGGTGTTTGCGGCCCCGATGATGAAAGGCGGGGCGCGGATACCTCAAACCTTTTTGAAGTTGCCTTGCAGGAATCCGAATTCGATAAGCTGTTTGGTTTGTGTTTTGTCTCCCGTTGGTCCAATGGATTCAAAGTTGATTTGAAACTTGGCTTTGGGAAAGGTGATCCCCCCGCGGGTAACCGTCTTGATCGGACCGGACATATGGACGGTGGCGGATAGATCATAGCCAGTGCAGCATTCGATCGGGTAAGAATTGACGTTGAGATATTCGACGGCCCAGATTTCCTGCGTTTCGCTTGTCTTTGGATGGGTGAACAGATCCAGCTCGCAGCGCCAGCTGGCCTCCAGCGTGACCCAATGTTCGCTGACCATTGTGGGCACAATCAGCTTGAGCTTCTTCTTGTTGAAACTCTTGCGTTTGATGAGCTCCATTGTCTTGAGATAGTCGATTTCCTTGTTGGTGGGGAAAATCCCGGTTGCGATGGCCCGTGTCACTGGTTTGCCGGGCAGTTTCACGATCGGCATTTTGCGTTTGGGAAGGGTTGAATTGTAAGCATAGGTAACTTTTACCAAAACGAATATCCTTGTGCATTTCACCAGATGACCGAAACGCGGGGCGGCAGGTCTGGCGGTGAATTTCCGGTTAAATTGCTTTGCCACGACAAAATAAGCCGCTGGACTTTTTTCAGTGTATTTGCCGGAAGCCATGTCGAAATATGACAACTTCCCCGTAGCTGAACGAAGGCTGGCGATGCAGTAAATGTCCGCAGGTTAAATGTGCCAAGCCGGACAGAGCGTTCAAGTGGGATTGTTAATAGATTATTTAACCCGATTTTTCAATACGGTCGTGTTGCAGGGCGGTTCTGGATGGGGTGCTCACGTCAGGGTGACGCGGCTGTGCCAGCGCTTCCATCCGCTGGTGATTGTCCCTAGAAAGGCTGGGAAACTTGAACAAGGATTACCCCATGCCCGTCAAAAATCGTTTTGCCGAACTGCACGAAAATATCACCGCCTGGCGCCGTGACCTACATGAACATCCCGAGATCCTGTTTGAGACACATCGCACCTCTGCCACAGTGGCGGAAAAGCTGCGCGCCTTTGGCTGTGACGAGGTTGTCGAGGGCATCGGCCGCACCGGCGTGGTTGGTGTGATCAAGGGCAAACAGGACACCAGCGGCAAGGTGGTCGGATTGCGTGCCGATATGGACGCCTTACCGATCCACGAGCAGACAGGTCTGGAGTATGCCTCGAAAACCCCCAATGCGATGCATGCCTGTGGACATGACGGGCACACGGCCATGTTGCTGGGCGCGGCGCAATATCTGGCGGAAACCCGCAATTTCGATGGCACCTGTGTGGTGATTTTCCAGCCCGCCGAAGAAGGTGGCGGTGGCGGCAAGGAAATGTGTGATGACGGCATGATGGACCGTTGGGGCATTCAGGAGATTTATGGCATGCACAACTGGCCGGGCATGCCGACGGGGACGTTTGGCATTCGCACGGGGCCGTTTTTTGCAGCGACAGATCTGCTGAACATCGAAGTTGAAGGTGTTGGCGGACATGCCTCCACCCCGGAAAAAACTGTGGATACAACCGTGGTTGCAGCGCAGATCATCAGTGCCTTGCAAACCATCGTCAGCCGCAATGCCAGCCCCTTGGGCAATATTGTGGTGTCAATCACATCCGTTGAATCCTCATCCAAGGCCTTCAATGTGATCCCCCAGCGGGTCAAATTGCTGGGCACGGTGCGCACGTTGTCAAACGATCTGCGTGATCTGGCGGAAAAACGTGTTGTAGAAATTTGCGAAGGCATCGCTGCAACCTTTGGCGCGGTCGCACGGGTGGAATATGTGCGCAATTATCCGGTCATGGTGAACCATGATGAACAAACGGAATTTGCGGCAGATGTGGCGCGTTCGATCTCTGGTCAATGTGAAGAAGCGCCCTTGGTTATGGGCGGCGAGGATTTCGCCTTTATGCTGGAAGCACGGCCCGGCGCATATATCTTGATGGGCAATGGCGACGGTGCCGAGGTGCATCATCCGATGTATAACTTCAACGATGACGCTATTCCGGCGGGATGTAGTTGGTGGGCCGGTATTGTTGAACAGCGCATGCCTGCTGCGTGATCTGAACGGCGGGGCGGAGGGTAGAAGACCTTCCGCCTTCACCTTGCCTTCCGGGGCGGGCCAAACTATCGGCCTTGTTGCTGTTTCAGCCCTCAGAAAACAGGCGGCGATAAAGAGCGGTCAGCTCTGCCGCTTCCCGCTCAATGGCAAAATGCTCCGCCACATGAGGGCGTACCTTCTGTTCCCATTCCCTGATCGGGCAGGGCGGCGCAAAGGCGGTAGCGATGGCCTGCGTCAGCGCCTGCGGCTGTTCCGGTGCGACCAGCAGGCCGGTGCCCGGCACAACAATCTGCTCAAAGGCACCAACACGCGTGGCGACCACCGGCACACCGCAGGCCATGGCTTCAATCGGGGTCAGGCCAAAACCTTCCCAGCGTTGTGGCGCAACGTAAAGGTCCAGCACGCGATACCAATCGGCCATATCCTCGACCGGTACCTCAGGCAGAAAATGGAAATTGTCTGACAGGCCCAGTGCGTCGATCTTGTCCTTGATCTCTTGCAGGAATGCCCGGTCCTTGGGCACAGCACGGCCCATGATCAGCGCATGTGCCTGTGGGCTGCGTTTTACAACATCGGCCATCGCGGTACAGAACACATCCGTGCCCTTGGAGGCGCGGATCCGCCCGTAACAGCCGATCAGCTGCGCCTCCACCGGCAATCCCAGCTTTGCGCGCAATGCAGCCTTGTCCGCAGCGGGGGTGAACCCATCGAGGTCGATCCCGTGCATGATTACCTGTGCGGGGTTTTCTAGATAGGCCGCCCCCCGTTCAGAGGTGGCAACAACCGCATCCATCTGCCGGATCAGCCAGCGGGTCAGCCCGCTTTGCTGGCGCTGAGAGGCGGAGGTGAAGACCAGCTTCAGCCGCTTGCGCAAAAGGTGTTTCAACACCAGCCCGCCGATCATTTCAACATTGCGCCGCGCATGCCAGACACGCGGCCCATCCGGGCCAGAACGCGGCATGCTCAGCAGTGCGGACAGCGGGATTTGTGGCACATGGGATGGGATCACAGGGCCGGTGGCCGCGATGTTGATGTCACGTGATTGCACAGGCACGAGGCGGACAACTGTGGCCGTCACACCGGAGAGACGTTTTTTGAAATTCGGGGCAATGACCTGAAGGCTGCGCATATCAATTGTCATGGTGTCAGCTCCAGCGCCGAGATCAGGCGGGTGGCAATACCATCCAGCATGTCGGTCCTACCCTCGATGAAATCACGTGCGGCGGTGCAGGCTTTGGTCCGGTCGGCATCATTGCGCAGCAGGTGATTCACCCGTGCCGCCAGATCCGCACCGTCTGCCACGATGCGTGCCGCGCCAAGGGTTTCCATTTCGCCATAGGTTTCCGTAAAGGCAGCCACATGCGGACCGGACAGTACATAGGCACCCGATTGCGCCACTTCAAACGGGTTATGGCCGCCAATGAGTTTCAGGGATCCACCCAGAAACACGATGTCACTCAGATCATACCACAACCCCAACTCGCCCAGGGTATCGGCCAGAAACACCTGTCCGCCCGGCATGTCGCCGCGGCTGCGCCGCGTCAGGCTAAGTCCGGCACCGGCAATCAGGTTCATCACCTCGGTGCCGCGTTCCGGGTGGCGCGGTGCGAGGATCAGGCAAAGGTCGGGGTGGGTTTCCAGCAGCGTTTTATGGGCTGCCAGCACCGCCTGTTCCTCGCCCTCATGGGTTGAGGAGGCAACCCAGACAGGACGGTGACCAAGGGCGGCACGGGCCTCGAACAGGGCATCTTCGTCAACGGGCAGGGGGCCGGCCATGGATTTGATGTTGATGCCCCGCGCAACCCGATCAGCGGGGGCGTGCATATCGACCATGCCCTGGGCCATCTTGTCATTCTGGGTGAGGATCAGCGAAAACACCTCAAGTAGATAACGCGCGGACTTTGGATATTTGCGCCAGCGGGCCATTGAACGATCCGACAGGCGGGCATTGACCATCGCCATTTTTGCCCCGGTTGCATAGGTCCGGCGCAGCATCTGCGGCCAGATCTCGCTTTCCACAAATACCGCCGCATCAGGTCGCCAGTGTTTCAGGAAGCGGCGCAGCGGGCCAGGGGCATCAAATGGGGCAAACTGATGGACGCTGCGCGGCGGCAGGCGGCTGGCCAGTAGTTTCGCTGAAGAAGGCGTGCCCGAGGTGATCAGGAACTGCGCATTGGGCAGATGCACCCCCATCCGGGCGATCAGCGCCAGAACCGACAGGCTTTCCCCGACTGATGCCGCGTGAAACCAGACCAGCGGCACACCTTCTTCACGCGGCTCTGTGGCATGGCCGATTTTCTCATGGGCGCGCAACACGGTGACACCTGCACGGCGCAGCTTTTTGGTTTCGATGAACGTGGCAAAGGGAAGCAACACCATGCTGGCCGCGACCCATGCGCGATAAAGAAAGGGCGCGGACATGTTGAGGTTCAGCCGCCGGTATGGCTCATGTGGCGCGGCATCTGGCCGTCCAACCGCTGGCGGGAATAGTCGAAATCATGGCCTTTGGGTTTGTGGCTGATGGCGTCGCGGATGGCGTGCTCCAGCACGCTGGTGTCATCTGGGCTTGCGCGTAGCGGTGCGCGCAGGTCGGCCATATCTTCCTGCCCCAAACACATGTAGAGCTCACCAGTGCAGGTCAGGCGCACCCGGTTGCAGCTTTCGCAGAAATTATGGGACAGGGGCGTGATAAAGCCGATTTTCTGGCCGGTCTCCTCAAGGCGCACATAGCGCGCCGGGCCGCCTGTGCGTTCGGCCAGATCGGTGACGGTGTAATGATCCGAATAACGCGCGCGCACATCGTCAAGCGACCAATATTGCCCCAGCCGGTCCTCATTGCCCAGATCGCCCATCGGCATAACTTCGATCCATGTCAGATCCATGCCCAGATCGGCGCACCATTTGGTGATTTCGGGCAGCTCGGTCTCGTTAAACCCTTTCAGGGCAACCGCGTTGATCTTGACCTTTAGCCCCGCTTTCAACGCTGCATCCACACCGCGCAATACCTGGGGCAGGCGGCCCCAGCGGGTGATCTCGGCAAATTTGCCCTCGTCGATGGTATCAAGCGAGATGTTCACCCGGCGCACACCAGCGGCATAAAGATCATCGGCGAAGCGCTCCAGCTGGCTGCCATTTGTGGTCAGTGTCAGCTCTTTCAGCGCGCCGCTTTCCAAATGGCGGGTCATGGCGTTGAAAAACGTCATGATCCCCTTGCGCACTAAAGGCTCGCCGCCGGTGATGCGCAGTTTCTCAACGCCCATTCCGACAAAAGTGCTGCACATGGCATCCAGCTCTTCCAGCGTCAGAAGTTCCTTTTTCGGCAGGAAGGTCATGTTTTCGGACATGCAATAAACACAGCGGAAATCACAACGGTCGGTGACCGAAACGCGCAAATAGGTGATGGCGCGGGCGAAGGGATCAATCAAAGGTGCATTCATAGGGCTAATAGGTAATGCCCTGTCGGGGGCTGGGCAAGCGGCATTTGGATGATTGAAGTGGCAGCGTACTAAAGCTAGGCTTGAGGGATTACAAAAAACATGGATTAAAATATGAAACACTTGATGATCATTACCACATTTGCCGTCTTGCTGGCCGGCTGTACCCCGCCGGAAGTTGAAGCACCTGTTGAAGAACCGGAGCAAGAGATTATACCGTTAAGCATTGCATTGCCGACCTGAAGGTCGCGGTTCAAACGGGCATAAACCGGTGCAGGAGATCGGATAGGAAATGAAACAACTTGTGGTCTCCGGCGTTCTTGTGGCGCTTTTGTCTGGTTGTTCGACGGTTGGGGGATTTCTGCGTAAGGATCCTGCGCCGTTAGATGTGGTGACCGGGGAAACCATTCCGACTGCTGCGGAGGTTGAAACCGCCGCCCTTGCGCCTGCGACCGCTGCACCACCGCCGCCGCCTGCGGCCCGCACGGTTGAAGCCTTGGACACAACCACACCTGAACAGCGCGCCGCTGCCGTGGCACCGGCACAGAGCCCCAGCAAAACCCTGGGCAAAACGGTTGTGTCGCTGGGCAGTCCGACGGAACCGGGATTGTGGATGAAAACCCCGCTGGTCAAGGATGAAGCCCAAGGGCGCGTGACCAATCCGGCCAATGGCAAATCCTCTTTGGTGACGCTATTGCCGCTGGATGGACCGTCCACAGCAGGCAGCCGGATGTCGCTGCCCGCATTGCGGCTGATCGGCGCATCCCTGACGGATTTGACTGAGGTTCAGGTTGCCTTGGAAGGCTAGCTCAGGCTGACTTTTTCAGGAACCGCAGGGCTTCCTTCACCGCAAATGGTTTCATCTTGTCGCCATGGGCGTCGATAAACCCTGTGGTGCGGTTCGCGTCATGTTTGGACAATTCGCGCAGCCACCAGCCGATGGCCTTTTGGATAAACCACCGGTGATCAGTGGTCAGGGTGGCAGCCCAGCCAAGGATCCGGTCGCGGGCTTCGATTTCAGCGGGTTTGGGGTGGTTCTGTTTGGTCCAAGGCAGGGTGCTGACGAAGGCAGCGCGCCGTGTCCACATGTGATCCGAGGTGATCCATGTTTCAACGTGATCCAGTCGCGCAGGATCAGCCACCAAACGTTTCTGCCCCGCCATACAGGCGTGATCCGCAATGGCCCAGCTGTCGAAATCCGGTGTCCATGACGCGATCAGCTCCCATGCTGCGGTGTCATCTGGCCGGATGCGGGCCTGCGTCAGCAGTTTCGCCGCGGCCACCCGCGCTTCATAGACATCGGTCTGCCACAGGGCATCCGACAGGGCGACACGGGCGTCGGTCTCGAGCTCTGCCCGCCACTCTTTGGTCAGCGCATCAATCTGCGGGTTGGAAAGACCCAGATAGGTGCGATCGACCTTGTGATACTTGCGCATCTCAACAGCACGGGCTTGATCGGCAAGGGCGGTCAGTTGTTCGAGGTATGGTTCATGCATCAGGCGTATCCAGAATATGTGTCGGCAAACCGTCTATCGTGCGTTGATTGTCGCGGGCCCATCTTTCGGCCACGCCCTTTTCGCCATGTTTTTCGGCCTGCGCCCTCAGCGTGTCCCGTGGCCCCTGATGATCGTAGAAGGGCACCGCATAGCCACAGGAGGTCTGAAGCAGATCAACAGTCATATCGTAAATCTGCCGCGCACCAACGTCGGTTTCAAACTGGGCATTCAGTGCTGCAAAAGCCGCATCGCGGGGGTGCAGGGTTTCTGCGTGGCCATAGGCCCGCATGATCATCGGACGGGTTTCGAATCCACACCACATCAATGTCATCCGGTTCATGCGCAACAGATGGCCGGCTGTCTCATTGCCAGAGCCGCTTAGGTTACGCCAGATGATCCGGTTTGGACCCATCACGCGCAGGCTGTCCATGCCCTTGGGTGAGATATTGACCCGCCCCTCATCTGCGGCTGTGCCGCAAAAGAAAATATGCTGGGCGTCGATGAACCGGCGGTGGTCGTCGGTGATCTGGTCAAACTGCTTGGCCATTACTCCACCGTTACCGATTTGGCGAGGTTACGGGGCTGGTCCACATCGGTCCCTTTGGCGACAGCCGTATGATAGGCCAGCAGCTGCGACGGGATGGCATAGAGGATTGGACCTAAAGCTTCGGAAATCCGTGGCATTTCGATGGTGGCCCAGACGCCCTCGCTGGCCTCGGCCAGTCCTTCGCTGTCCGAGATCAGGATCACCTTACCCTTGCGCGCCATGACTTCCTGCATGTTGCTGACAGTCTTGTCGAACAGCGTGTCGTACGGGGCTAACACCACCACGGGCATGTTTTCATCGATCAGCGCAATGGGGCCGTGCTTCAGCTCACCTGATGCATAAGCTTCGGCATGTATATAGCTGATTTCTTTTAGTTTTAACGCTGCTTCATGAGCCATCGGGAACATCCGTCCCCGACCCAGGAACAACACGTCCTGCGCATGGGACAGCTTTTGTGCCGCATCGCGGATTTCGCCGTTTTTCTCAAGTGCGGCATTGATGACTGATGGCAGGCCACGCAGAGCGCTGACATGGTCGGCAAAAGCCTCGTCACTCAGCGCACCACGCTGCTGCGCCGCTTTGAGCGCCAGCATAAAGAGGACGGTCAGCTGACAGGTAAAGGCCTTGGTTGAGGCGACACCAACCTCGACACCTGCGTAGATCGGCAGGGTCAGATCACTTTCCCGCGCGATGGAGGATTCCGGCACGTTCACAACCGACAGGATGGTTTGCGCCTTGCCTTCGCAATAGCGCAACGCGGCCAGCGTATCAGCGGTTTCGCCGGACTGGCTGACGAACAGTGCCAAGGTGCGACCAGGGATGGGCGGTTCGCGGTAGCGGAACTCAGAAGCGACATCGACCTCGACAGGGATGCGGGCGATCTGTTCGAACCAGTATTTCGCAGTGAGACAGGCATAAGCGGCGGTGCCGCAGGCGACCATGGTGATGCGGTCGATCTGGGTGAAGTCTACGCCCTCACCGGGCAGCAGGATCTCGCCGGTATCAGACATGTAGTGCGACAGCGCCTGACCAATCACACCGGGCTGTTCGGCGATTTCCTTGGCCATGAAGTGTTTATGGCCTGCCTTGTCGATCCGCGTGGCGTCGATCTGAATCTGCTTGATCGCCCGATTGGCAAGGCTGCCATTGACGTCGGTAATTTCAACCGAGCTGCGGGTGATGACAGCAATGTCGCCCTCCTCCAGATAGGAAATGCGGTCGGTCATCGGGGATAGGGCAATCGCGTCACTGCCGACGAACATTTCACCGGTGCCATATCCGATGGCAAGCGGGGATCCCTTGCGCGCGGCAATCATCAGGTCGTCATGTCCGTCAAACAGGAAGGCAAGTGCAAAGGCACCCTCCAGCCGCGACAGGGTCTTTTTCGCGGCGTCCACAGGGGACATCCCGGCGTTCATATGGTGGTAGGTCAACAGGGCAACCGTTTCCGTGTCGGTTTCGGTGACAAACTTGACGCCTGCATCCGCCAGCTCGCTGCGCAATTCGCGGAAATTCTCGATGATGCCATTGTGAACAACAGCAACTTTGCCCGCCTGATGCGGGTGGGCGTTGGTGACATTCGGCGCACCATGTGTGGCCCAGCGGGTATGGCCGATGCCGGATTTACCCGCCAGCGGTTCATGCACCAGAAGATCGGAAAGGTTCACCAGCTTTCCCACCGCACGGCGGCGGTCCAGTTTGCTGTTGTCCACAGTGGCAATACCGGCGCTGTCATAGCCGCGATATTCCAGCCGTTTCAGGGCCTCGACCAAGATTGGGGCAACTTCATGATTTCCCAATACACCAACAATACCACACATTTTTAGCTGCCTCTCTGCTGTTTGGCTTTCTTGGCCTTTAAGATTTCGAACAATTTACGTGCCATGCCGGGTTTTTCAACCTGGGGGGCACGGGCCAATGCAAGCGCGTCTGGCTCCACGTCCGAGGTGATCACGGAACCGCTGCCGGTCATGGCATGCGCGCCGATGGATACGGGAGCGACCAGCATGGTATTGGAGCCGATGAAGGCATTGGCCCCGACATGGGTGTGATGCTTCATCACCCCGTCATAGTTACAGGTAATGGTGCCTGCACCGATGTTTGCCGCTGCGCCGATGGTGGCATCGCCGATATAGCTCAGGTGGTTTACCTTGGCCCCTTCAGCGATCTGGGCGTTCTTGATTTCAACAAAATTGCCGACCTTAACGTGTTCTGCCAGTTCCGCACCGGGACGCAGGCGGGCGTAGGGGCCAATCACTGACCCGCGCGAGACATGACACCCTTCAAGATGTGAAAAAGCGCGGATTGTGGTGCTGGATTCAATGGTTACACCGGGGCCGAAGACCACATTGGGTTCCACCAATGTGTCGCGGCCAATCACCGTGTCGCGGGCCAGGAAGACCGTTTCGGGTGCAGTCAGGGTCACCCCGTCCTCCAGCAGCGCGGCGCGTGCGCGGGTCTGGAAATCCCCTTCGGCGCGGGCCAGTTCAGCGCGCGAGTTAATGCCGACAGTTTCCCATTCCGCGCAGGTTACCGCTGTGGCGGAGAGGTCGCGACCACGGGCCAGCCCGACGATATCGGTGAGGTAATATTCCTCAGAGGCGTTTTTGTTATCCACCGCGTCGATCAGATCAAAAAGCAGATCAGCCTTACAGGCCACAACCCCCGAGTTGCACAGGGTAATCATACGCTCGTCATCAGAGGCATCTTTGAACTCGACAATTCGGTCCAGCTGCTGACCATCCATGACCAGCCGGCCGTAGCGCGCCGGGTCCGCCGCCTCGAACCCCAGCACAACAACGTCGTTCTGGGCGAGGGCCGCCTGCATTTCCTCAAGCGTTTCGGGGCGGATAAAAGGTGTATCCCCGTAAAGAACCAGCGCCATGCCATCAAAGCCGGCAAGGGCGTCGCGGGCTTGCGCGACGGCATGGGCGGTGCCCAGTTGCTCTGTCTGCTCAACAACCTTGAGTGTAGCATCATGGGCAAGTGCTGCGGTACGTACCTGTTCAACCCCGTGACCGGCGACCACTACCGCGCGTTCCGGCGCAAGCATCGCGCCCGCCTCAAGCGCGTGGATCAGCATCGGTTCTCCTGCAATCGGGTGCAGAACCTTGGGCAGGTCGGAATTCATCCGTGTGCCTTTGCCAGCGGCAAGTACGATCAGGGCAGTTTTCATCTTCTACTCATTTCTGCAATTTTCCCCCTCTTTACGCGGTTGGCAGTCCGGTGCAAGTCTGCCACCCATCAAACAAGGTTGCGTATTGCAATAACGGCGGGCGGGGTTTCGCCCATGGGAGTGTTTTTGTGAAGACAGTTGTATTCGATCTGGACGGGACTTTGGCCGATACCAGCGGGGATTTGATCGCGGCGGCCAATATGTGTTTTCGCGAGATGGGCGCGGGTGATCTGCTGGATGCCTCTCGGGATGCGGGCACTGCATTGCGCGGCGGGCGGGCAATGTTGCGTCTGGGGATGGAGAGGCTGGACCGGGCGGGGGATGAGGAGACAATTGATGCCTACTACCCCAAGTTGTTGGCCGCTTACGCCCGCGACATCGACAGGCATACTGTGCTTTACGACGGCGCGATGGCGGCGGTTGCGCGGCTAAAGGGCGCGGGGTATCGCGTGGCGATCTGTACCAACAAGCCTGAAGGTCTGGCTGATACCCTGCTGACGCGACTTGGGGTGCGGGATGCCTTTGACGCCATGTTGGGCGCAGATACGCTGGCGGTGCGCAAACCGGATCCTGAACATCTGTTTGAAACCGCGCGGCGGGCGGGGGGCGATCCGGCGCAATGTATATTGATCGGCGATTCCGATACCGACCGCAACACGGCGCAGGCGGCAGGTGTGCCTTGTGTGTTGGTCACTTTCGGTCCCGCGGGGGGTGATATGTCGGCGTTAGAACCCGAGGCGTTGCTGGACCATTTCGATGACCTGGACAGGATCGTAGCAGATTTGATCGGAACCGCTGCATGAGCGAAGTTTTCAAAGGCAGCTTCACCCAGCAGGAACCCATCCCCGAAGACGGCATTGAAGCGGCGGTTGATGTGATGCGCTCTGGGCGGTTGCACCGCTACAATACGGCAGAGGGAGAGTTGTCCCAGACCGCATTGCTGGAACAGGAGTTCGCCGCGCAGGTCGGGGCGAAATATTGTCTGGCTGTGGCGTCGGGCGGATATGCGATGGCAACAGCCTTGCGGGCGGTTGGTGTGAAACCGGGCGATAAGGTGCTGACCAATGCTTTCACTTTGGCCCCGGTGCCGGGCGCAATTGCCGCGGTGGGGGGCGTTCCGGTGTTTGTCGGGGTGACGGATCAACTGGTGATCGACCTTGATGATCTGGCGGCCCAGGCGGGGCAGGCTGATGTGCTGTTGCTCAGCCATATGCGCGGGCATCTGGCGGATATGGAAGCGTTGATGGCGCTTTGTGATGACGCAGGTGTGATTGTGATCGAGGATTGCGCCCATACGATGGGGGCGTCCTGGAGGGGTGTCCCCTCGGGGACACAGGGCAAGGTGGGCTGTTATTCCTGCCAGACTTATAAACATGTAAATTCGGGTGAGGGCGGATTGTTTGTCACCGATGATCCTGAAGTTGCCGCGCGGGCGGTGATCCTTTCGGGGTCCTATATGATGTATGAGAAACATCTGGCGGGGCCACCTGCAGAGGCTTACGCCCAAATCCGCTATGAAACACCAAATATCTCTGGCCGGATGGACAATCTGCGGGCGGCGATCCTGCGGCCACAATTGCGCAAACTGGATGCGCAGCGCGTGCGCTGGAACGAACGCTATTTCGCAATTGAAACGGGACTGAGGGACACACCTGGATTGACTGTTATCGAACGGCCTGCTGACGAGGTCATCATGGGATCGTCGATACAGTTTCTGCTGCAAGGCTGGTCTGCGACAAATGTTGAAGCGGTGCTGGCCCGTTGCCTGAAACGCGGGGTAGAGTTGAAATGGTTCGGCGGGGCAGAGCCTGTGGGGTTCACCAGCCGCTATGACAGTTGGCGTTATGTCGACGCGCCTGCCATGCCGAAAAGTGATGTTGTCTTGGCGGGGATTGTGGATATGCGGGTGCCGCTGACCTTTTCGCTGGAGGATTGCGCACTGATCGCGCGGATCATCAAGGCAGAGGTCAGTGCGGTGTATCAAGGCAGCTAAAGCATGCCCCCGACAATTGGTCGGGGGCTTTGGGGGACATTTGGCTGTGCCCCTCCACGGGGCGCTGTCAGATGCTTCAGAACGTAATGACCGCATGCTCTCCCATATCGGGTTTGCTTTCAGTCAAATGTGCCTTGGCGATCTCATAGAGAAACTTGACGCTACCGCCGGTGATCCAGACTTCGGCTTCCTTGGGGTCGAAACGCAGCAGCTGAATGTCGGGGTCTTGTTTGCCACCTTCAAACCATGCTTCTGCAACCTTGTTCCAGATATCGTCCAGCTTGGCCGTGTCATTTGACACACTCAGCGTGCCGTCGATGCGGGCGTGCAGGGATTCATCCGTGCTGCTGACGATGAATGTGCCTGCTGTACCGGCACCTGCGGCTTTGGACAGGTCGGTTTGTTTGGCTGTGATGAACCAAAGCGTCGTGCTTGGATCATCGTCGTCGAAATAGTGGCTCATCGGCACGGCGCGGGCAGAACCGGCGGACAACATGCCAGCGCGGGTGTCTTCCAGACGGTCGAGAAATTCTTTTTTGATGTGATCAGTCATGATGCGTGTACCTTTGTATCATCTGCGTTCACTGTCCCAACAGGAAGAGGGCCCTGCGGTTCCATGTTGATCCGCGAAATGGCAAATTTCTTTCCGTCACCGGTCGCCAAGGTTGACGGGTGCGCGGGGCGGGGGTAAAGATATGAACAAGTGTTCATTAATTCGGTTTTTGGGGAGAGAGCCATGTTCACCGCAAGCATGAAATTCAATCTGGGTGAAGACGTCGATGCCATGCGCGAGATGGTGCACCGCTGGGCGCAGGAGCGGGTCAAGCCGATGGCGGCGGAGATCGACCAGAAAAACGAGTTCCCGCCAGAGCTTTGGACCGAGATGGGTGAACTGGGCCTGTTGGGCATGACGGTGCCAGAGGAATTCGGCGGGTCCGGCATGAGCTATCTGGCGCATACGGTTGCGGTCGAGGAAATTGCCCGGGCCTCTGCTTCTGTCTCCCTGTCCTATGGGGCGCATTCCAACCTCTGTGTGAACCAGATCAAGCTGAACGGCACGGATGAGCAACGTGCGCAATATCTGCCCAAACTCTGTTCCGGTGAACATGTGGGGGCGCTGGCGATGTCGGAGCCTTCGGCGGGCAGTGACGTGGTGTCGATGAAACTGCGGGCGGAAAAGCGCAATGATCACTATCGCTTGAGCGGCAATAAATACTGGATCACCAATGGGCCGGATGCGCAAACTCTGGTGGTCTATGCCAAGACCGATCCTGATGCGGGGTCCAAGGGGATCACTGCGTTTCTGATCGACAAGGATATGAAGGGGTTCACCACGAGCCCGCATTTCGACAAGCTGGGCATGCGCGGGTCCAACACTGCCGAGCTGATCTTTGATGATGTCGAAGTGCCGTTTGAAAACGTGCTGGGCGAAGAGGGGCGCGGCGTTGCCGTGCTGATGTCGGGTCTGGATTACGAACGGGTTGTACTGGCCGGTATTGGCCTTGGCATCATGGCTAACTGTCTGGACGAGATCATGCCTTATATGGCCGAGCGCAAGCAGTTCGGCCAGCCGATTGGAAATTTCCAACTGATGCAGGGCAAGATGGCCGATATGTACACGGCAATGAACTCGGCCCGGGCCTATGTTTACGAGGTCGCCAAGGCCTGTGATCGTGGTGATGTGACCCGTCAGGATGCGGCGGCCTGCTGTCTTTATGCCTCGGAGCAGGCGATGGTGCAGGCGCATCAGGCGGTTCAGGCAATGGGCGGTGCTGGTTATCTGTCCGACAACCCAGTGGGCCGGATTTTCCGTGATGCCAAGCTGATGGAGATCGGTGCGGGTACGTCAGAGATCAGGCGCATGTTGGTGGGCCGCGAAATGATGGCCTCGATGGGCTAACCGGACATGTCGCAATCTTTGCCGGGGGTGTTGGACGACGGGGCGTGGGATATACCTGCGCGGTTGAACATGGCCGCGCAGTGTTTGGCGGGCCCTTCGTCCCAGACGGCGATCATCGATCTGACGGGTGAGGGCAGGCGCGATGTCAGTTTCGCAGCGCTTGCAGCAATGACCGATGGTTTGGCGCGCGCATTGCTGGCGAAAGTACAGGCGGGGGATCGCGTCGGGGTTTTGCTGTCGCAATCCCCATGGTGCGCGGCGGCCCATTTGGCAATCTGGAAAATCGGTGCGATTTCAGTGCCTTTGTTCAAGCTCTTCAAGCGCGACGCGCTGTCATCGCGGGTGACGGACGCCGGATGTGAGGTGGTTCTTACCGATGTGGAGGGCACCGCGCTGCTGGGTGATCTGGCCGAGGCGTGGATTGCGGATCAGGTGGGAGTGGGCGGTTCGGATGTGCCATTTGCCGACACTGGTCCTGATGACCCGGCGGTGCTGATCTATACCTCTGGCACCACCGGCAGCCCCAAGGGCGCGCTGCACGGCCACCGGATGCTGACCGGCCATCTGCCCGGCGTCGCAATGAGCCATGATTTTCTGGGACAGCCGGAGGATTGCCTGTGGACCCCGGCGGATTGGGCATGGATCGGCGGGCTGTTTGATGTGGCGATGCCCGGCTTGGCCTTGGGCGTGCCTGTGGTGGCCGCGCGCATGGCGAAATTCACGCCCGAGGGCTGTTGTGACGTGATCAAACGTGGCGGCGTACGCAATGTGTTTTTCCCGCCCACGGCCTTGCGGATGCTAAAGGCTGCGGATGTGTCCGTGGCTGGGCTGCGCTCCGTTGCCAGCGGCGGTGAACCTTTGGGCGCTGAAATGCTGGCCTGGGGGCGGCGGGCCTTTGGGTTGGAGATCAATGAGTTCTACGGGCAGACCGAATGCAATATGATCGCCTCCTCATGCGGTGCGGCGTTCAAGGCAATGCCGGGTGCGATTGGCAAGGCGGTCACGGGGCATCAGCTGGCGGTGCTTGACGCGCAGGGGCAGGAAAGCGACGGTGAGGGGGATATTGCCGTGCGGCGTGGTTCCGCCTCGATGATGTTGGAGTATTGGCAGCGACCGGATGAGACGGCGCAGAAGTATCGCGGCAACTGGATGCTAACCGGCGATCGTGGCATCTGGGAAGGTGACTTTCTGCGCTTTGTCGGGCGCGAGGATGATGTGATCACCTCGGCAGGTTACCGGATTGGACCGGCAGAGATCGAGGACTGCCTGCTGACACATCCGCAGGTTGCCACCTGCGGGGTTGTGGGCAAACCTGATGCGTTGCGTACCGAAGTTGTGAAAGCCTATGTGGTGCGCAAGGTGGGGGCGGAAGTCACTGCCGAGATGCTTCAGGCATGGGTTAAGGAGCGGCTGGCAAGCTATTCTTATCCAAGGGAAATCGAATTTCTGGATGCCCTGCCGATGACGGTGACAGGCAAGGTGATCCGGCGGGAATTGAAGGCGCGTGCAGCGCGGGAAGTTGAGGGACAGACATGAAACTAGCATCACAGGCATTGCCGTCTTCCGAAGCCTATAAGGCCAATGAAGCGGCCCATCTGGAGGCGCTTGACGTGGTTCATCAGGCCGCCGAAGCGGCAGCTCTGGGCGGCGGTGAGAAATCCCGTGCCCGCCATGAAAGCCGGGGCAAGATGTTGCCGCGCGAAAGGGTTGCGAACCTGCTGGATCCCGGAAGCCCGTTTCTGGAGATCGGGGCAACCGCGGCCCATGGGCTTTATGACAATGCGGCCCCCTGTGCAGGGGTGATTGCAGGCATCGGTCAGGTGCAGGGTCAGGAAGTGATGGTGGTGTGCAATGATGCAACCGTAAAGGGCGGCACCTATTTTCCGATGACCGTGAAAAAGCACCTGCGCGCGCAGGAGATTGCCGAAGCGAACCATTTGCCCTGCGTCTATCTGGTGGATTCCGGTGGTGCGAACCTGCCGCAGCAGGATGAGGTCTTTCCTGACCGCGACCACTTTGGCGCGATTTTCTATAATCAGGCGCGGATGTCGGCCAAGGGCATTGCGCAGATTGCGGTTGTGATGGGGTCTTGCACAGCGGGCGGGGCTTACGTGCCTGCGATGTCGGATGTGACGATTATTGTCAAAGAGCAGGGCACGATTTTCCTAGCAGGCCCCCCGCTGGTCAAAGCGGCGACGGGGGAGGTTGTATCGGCCGAGGATCTGGGTGGCGGGGATGTGCACACCCGTCTGTCCGGGGTGGCGGATTATCTGGCTGAGGATGACGCCCATGCGTTGGCCTTGGCCCGCCGGGCCGTGGGGCAGTTGAACCGCGCCAAACCCGCAACGGTGCAATGGCAGGCTTCCGAAGAACCGGCCTATGACCCGTCCGAATTGCTGGGTGTGGTGCCGGCAGATCTGCGCACCCCTTATGACATCCGCGAAGTGATTGCGCGGCTGGTGGATGGCTCGCGGTTCGACGAGTTCAAGGCCCGTTTTGGCGAGACCTTGGTGACCGGATTTGCCCATGTCAAAGGCTGCCCTGTTGGGATCATCGGCAACAACGGCGTGTTGTTTTCCGAGGCGGCGCAGAAAGGCGCGCATTTTGTGGAACTGTGTTCACAGCGCAATATTCCATTGGTGTTCCTGCAGAATATCACTGGCTTTATGGTCGGTCGCAAATACGAGAACGAAGGCATTGCGCGGCATGGGGCCAAGATGGTGACGGCAGTGGCGAGCACCAATGTACCCAAGATTACCATGCTTGTTGGGGGTTCCTTCGGTGCTGGCAACTATGGCATGGCGGGGCGGGCCTATCGGCCAAGGTTCCTGTGGACATGGCCCAACAGCCGGATTTCGGTGATGGGCGGGCCGCAGGCGGCGGGTGTTCTGGCGACGGTGAAACGCGATGCGATCGAGCGGGCAGGCGAGACATGGTCCGCCGAGGAAGAGGCCAAGTTCAAACAGCCGACAATTGATATGTTCGAGGAACAGAGCCATCCGCTTTATGCCTCTGCGCGGTTGTGGGATGACGGGATCATTGATCCGCGCAAGTCGCGGGATGTCTTGGCGCTGAGCCTGTCTGCGTCTTTGAATGCACCGATTGAAGAGACGAAGTTCGGCGTGTTCCGCATGTGATGGTGCTTGGGTGTTCCGGCAGGACATTTCGGAGGCTCTGCCTCCGGACCTCCGGAGCTTAAGGGCAAGATGAAATTGAGAGATGAGAGGTTTGGGTGTCCATGTTTGATACAATCCTGATTGCGAACCGGGGCGAGATTGCCTGTCGGGTGATGGAGACGGCGCAGAGTCTGGGGGTGCGCTGTGTGGCGGTTTATTCGGACGCGGATGCGCAGGCCAAACATGTGGCGATGGCGGATATGGCGGTCCATATCGGCGGATCAGCCCCGGCAGAGAGTTACCTGCGCGGCGATGTGATTATTCAGGCGGCGCTGGACTGTGGCGCGCAGGCGATCCATCCGGGGTATGGGTTTTTGTCCGAGAACCCCGATTTTGTCGAGGCGGTGGAAAAGGCCGGTCTGGTGTTTATCGGCCCCTCGGCATCGGCGATCCGCGCCATGGGTTTGAAGGACGCAGCCAAGGCCCTGATGATTGAGGCTGGCGTGCCGGTGGTGCCTGGGTATCACGGGGCGGATCAAGATGATGGATTGCTGGCAGAGGAAGCGGCCAAGATCGGGTATCCGGTGTTGATCAAGGCGGTGGCCGGTGGCGGCGGTAAGGGCATGCGGCTGGTCGAGGCGGCTGGCGGCTTTCAGGCGGCACTAGAGTCGGCGAGGTCAGAAGCAAAGACGGCTTTTGGCAATACGGATGTTCTGGTCGAGAAGTTTGTCGCCAAGCCGCGCCATATCGAGGTGCAGGTGTTTGGCGATGGCACCAAGGCGGTGCATTTGTTTGAACGTGACTGTTCCCTGCAGCGGCGTCATCAGAAGGTGATTGAGGAAGCGCCGGCCCCAGGAATGACGCAGGAAATGCGTGCTGCGATGGGCGACGCCGCGGTAAAGGCTGCCGAGGCGATTGGTTATGCTGGGGCGGGCACGGTTGAATTCATCGTTGATGGATCGGACGGTTTATCGTCGGACGGATTTTTTTTCATGGAGATGAACACCCGCCTTCAGGTTGAGCATCCGGTGACAGAGATGATTACCGGTGTTGATCTGGTGGAATGGCAGCTGCGCGTGGCGGCGGGGGAAGCTTTGCCAAAGGCGCAGGAGGAATTGAAGATTGACGGCCATGCCTTTGAGGCGCGGCTCTATGCCGAGGACGTGCCGGCGGGCTTTTTGCCGGCGACGGGGACATTGACGCATTTGCAGTTCACGCCACAGACGCGGGCGGATTCAGGCGTGCGTGCGGGGGATACAATCAGCCCGTTTTATGACCCGATGATCGCCAAGGTGATTGTACACGGGGCGACGCGGGATATCGCGCTGGCCAAGTTGCGTGCGGCCCTGAGCGGCTGTCAGGTTGGTGGTACGGTGACAAATCTGGCGTTTTTAGGGGCGCTTGCGGGTCATGTCGGTTTTGGCAAAGGGGATGTCGACACCGGCCTGATTGCCCGCGACATCAACAGTTTGACCCAAGTTCCTGCGGTCGAGGCGCGGCATGTGGCCTTGGCAGGCATGGCGGCTTTGGGCTTGTTGGACGGGAAGGCGGAAACCGGATTTACCCTGTGGCGGCCCCTGCGCCGGGCGGTGACATTAGCGCGCGGCGAGGAAATCCATGCCCTGAAAGTGCGGGTTCTGGGGCCGGATTTGCAGATCTGGAACGTGGATGATGTCGAGGTGCGTGCCACGCGGCGTGGGCAGGGCTGGACCCTCGGCGGGCAACAGGCCGCAGATGTGGTGCTGGCGGCTGGGGTAGTTACGGTCTTTGATGGCTATGGCATGGCCTTTGAGGTGGTTGATCCGTTGGACCGTGCCTCTGGGGCGCAGGGCGATGGCAACCTGATTGAAGCGCCTATGCCGGGGCTGGTCCGGGCAGTGGATGCCAAGGTCGGACAGGTTGTCAGCAAGGGGGACCGGTTGGCTGTGCTGGAAGCGATGAAGATGGAGCATTCCTTGTTGGCGGCGCGGGACGGTGTCGTGGCTGAGGTTCTGGCGGTTGTCGGTGATCAGGTGGAAGCCGGTGCTGCGCTGGTCCGGCTGGAAGCAGAGGCGGAGGTGGCGGCATGATCACCTTGCACCATTGTCCGCAGACCCGTTCGATGCGCACGCTTTGGCTGCTGAATGAGCTGGAGGTGGAATTTCAGGTCAGGTTTCACGCATTTGATCAGTCCTTGCGCGAACCGGAATACCTGAGCCTGTCGCCGGCAGGCCGGGTGCCGGCGTTGGAGATCGACGGGGAGCGGATGTTCGAAACCGGTGCAATCACACAATATCTGTGCGAGCGGTTTTCGCCGGACCGGATGGGACGTTCAAAAGACAGCATGGACCGGATGGCCTGGTTGGTCTGGGTGCATTTTGCTGAAACCCTGAGCCAGCACACGGCGGCGCTAACCCAGCAGCATGTGGCGCTGCGCGAAGACAGTATGCGTTCGCCGATTGTGATGAAACTGGAGGCGGCGCGGATCGGCAAATGTTACGATGCCATTGAGGCGCGGTTGAGTACGCCGGTGGAGAATCGCGACTATTTGCTGACAAGTGGTTTTTCGGCGGCGGATATTTCTGTGGGGCAGGCGGTTTACATGTCGCGCTATTTCGTCAAGCTGGACCGACATCCCGCGGTGGCGGAATGGTATGAGCGTATTTCCGAACGGCCGGGGTTTCAGCAATCCTTGCCGCAAGGGGACGGGATTTATACGCAGGATTTCTATGAACCCTGGCCAGTCGTTTGAAGCGGCTGTTGCAATTGAGTTTATGGGCAAGATGAAGTTGGGGGGCATTATGTCTTTGGGACCATGCGAGATTTTCGAGGTCGGACCGCGCGACGGTTTGCAGAATGAGGCCGGCGAAATTGCCGTGGCGGATAAGGTTGCCTTGGTGGACCGGTTGACCGACGCGGGGTTTCGGCGGATTGAATGTGCCAGTTTTGTATCCCCCAAATGGGTGCCACAGATGGCTGGTTCCGGGGAGGTAATGGCCGCGATCCGGCGCAAGGACGGGGTGCGTTATGCTGCGTTGACGCCCAACATGCGCGGGTTTGAGGATGCTTTGGCGGCTGGCGTGGATGAGGTGGCGGTTTTTGGATCTGCCTCGGAAGGGTTTTCGCAAAAGAACATCAACGCCAGCGTTGCCGAGAGTCTGGCGCGCTTTGCGCCGATTTTGGAAGATGCGCGCCACCGCGATATTCCGGTGCGGGGTTATGTTTCCTGTGTGGTGGAATGCCCCTATGACGGGGCGGTGGCCCCGGCGGCAGTGGCAGAGGTGGCGGATAAGCTGTTTGCCATGGGCTGTTACGAGATTTCGCTGGGCGACACGATAGGCGCGGGCACACCCGACAGCATTGCCCGTATGTTGCTGGCGGTGCGGGATGTGGTGCCTGTGGGCCGTCTGGCAGGGCATTATCATGACACGCAGGGCCGTGCGATGGCCAATATTGATGCCTCCCTGTCTTTGGGGGTGCGGGTGTTTGATGCGGCTGTCGGTGGCTTGGGTGGATGCCCCTATGCGCCCGGTGCCAGCGGTAACGTCGCCACAGAGGCGGTGAACGCGCATTTGACAGCGCTTGGATATGAAACGGGTTTGGATCAGGACGTTCTGGAACAGGCCGCCGGATTGGCACAGGCGATGCGGGGCTGAGAGATGTTTGAGACAATAACGATCGAGATTGATGCACGGGGTGTGGCGACCCTGACACTGGCGCGAGAAGACAAGCATAACGCCATGTCGGCGCAGATGCTGGCAGAGCTGACGCTGGCGGCGGCTGAGCTGGGCGCGGATGATGCGGTGCGGGTTGTCGTACTGACCGGCGCGGGGAAATCCTTCTGTGCTGGGGGTGATCTGGGTTGGATGCGGGATCAGCGCGACATGGACAGCGCAACGCGCGCCGCGGAAGCGGGCAAGCTCGCCACGATGCTGGGCGCATTGAACCGGCTGCCGAAACCGTTGATCGGTCGGGTGCAGGGCAATGCCTTTGGCGGCGGTGTCGGCATGGCCAGTGTCTGTGATGTGGCGGTGGGGGTGGAGAGCCTCAAAATGGGGCTGACCGAGACGCGGCTGGGGATCATCCCGGCGACCATCGGACCTTATGTAATTGCACGGATGGGCGAGGGGCGGGCGCGGCGTGTCTTTATGTCGGGGCGGCTGTTCGGGGCGGCGGAAGCGGTTGAACTGGGCCTGTTGGCGAAAGCAGTGCCCGCCGAAGATCTGGACGCCGCAGTCGAGGCCGAAGTTGTACCCTATCTAAGCTGCGCACCGGGGGCGGTCGCGGCGGCCAAGGCGCTGGCGCTTGATCTGGGTGGTGCAGCGACGGACGAAGCTGTGGCGATGTCGATTGCCGCCTTGTCAGCCCGTTGGGAGACAGAAGAGGCTGCCGAGGGCATCGGCGCGTTCTTTGACAAACGCAAGGCGGCTTGGATGGTTCGATGTGATTGTTCGGGGCATTGATGCATATGCACTTCGCGAAAAATTGGGCTCACCAAACCCTGCGGGAAGTCAAAGGTTCCACGCGTTGAGTGATGCTCAGTTGTCGCGGTTTCGTCGAAGTGCTTTAGGGTCGATTGCCAGAGAGCTTAGACGTGAACGGCGATAGAGGGCCACGGGCGCGTGTCATGACGGTTTTTGCAAAGGTCGGACTACTGACGGCGGCCTTGATCTCATCGTTGCTCATTAGGGTGTCCACCGAGATATCAAAAATATCTGTCAGAACTGTATAGCTGACGGTGAATTGAGCAGGCTCCAGTTGCGTCATGAAGGGGGCCACAATGTTGCAAAAGCCGCGGTGACTTTCTTGTGGGTCACTGTCTTCGAAAAGCAGTACCCAAAGCGCAAACTCGTCATAGCTCTCTTGCAATTCGCCCTGCACCTCGCACCAAAGACCGCCATCGTGCTGGCGCAAAGCTGCGATGACTTCTTGTTCAAGGAGCGCTTTGTCGGCTTTCATATGCTTTCCTTTTCTATCCGGTTGCGGGGCCATCGGGAGGTGGGCGTGTAGCCCAGTCTTCTGCGGCATCTCCGGCCATTTCCGGACATCCCAACTTGTCATATTCACGCATCAGTTTGGCTAGATTGCGTTGCTTTGCATCATATTGCATCAGATGTCCAACCCAGGACCCGATCTTGGCGCCGTCAATAAACAGAGCATCCTCAAGAGCATAGTGGTTCTGAAACAGATTGTGTTCGTCGCGCAGCATGTCATTCGCGCGCGATTGAAGTTCTTCAACCCGCTGCCGTATCTGGTCGCCCTTGTTGCGGCAATCGGGATCCTCGCAGGTGGCACACCAGTCTGAGGTAGTGCGTTCTTCGGCGGTCGACTCCTCCTGCGCCTGCTCTGCGGCTTGATTGGCCGTGAGCACCGCAGTCCCTGCGGCGGCCGGGGCAGCAAGTTGCTCTGCGGCTTCGGCAAGCCGCCGAGCGGCCTGCAGCGCCCTGTAACCGCGGTATGCACGGTAACCGCGATACAGCCAGACACCGGCGACAACAGCGGGAAAAGCCATTGTTGTTATATCTCAGCGCGATCAGAAATTTTGAATACTTCCAGAATTTCATCCAATGCGTGGTGCGGATCAACGCCGGATTCAGTAAGCGCATCTTCGACAACCGGTTCAGTTAGCGCCTGGCCCCCCGTCGCGCGCACAAGGAAGGAGAAAAGGCACAGGCTGTTTTTCCAATGCAGGCCAAGTTGCCGACCACGATGATAGCTGTCGCGTGCTGTCGAAAGAGTTTCTTCATCGGTAAAGGGCGGGGCAGCGTCGGGCTCTAGCCGGTTAAGATAGGCGGCAATGTCACGGATCATCCTCTGGTCTTCAATCTCTTGAAAATCTGCCTTTTGCTGGGCTGAAATCTTCAACAAGAGGTGCTCCTTTGGGGATTTGTTCGATCTTGCGGAAGTAGTTGGATCAAAAATTGACATCGCCGCCTGAAGACTTGTCAGTAGGCTCTACCGAGAAATAGAGCTTACTCTCCCTAAAATTGCAACATTGAAATCAACGGGGCGCGAAGCCCCATTACGCCGCCTTTTCCCATCGCCATCCCGTTGACCCTGTCGGCACTTGGGTTTAGACCCATTTTAACGTCTGTTATGCCGCCGCTCTGACGTGATCCGAGCGGCAAAGCCAAAAGGAGCCTCCCTTGGACGATATGCTGCGGGAATACCTGCCTATCCTTGTTTTTCTGGCTGTTGCCATCGGTTTGGGCCTCGTCCTGATCCTTGCAGCCGTGGTTCTGGCGGTGCGCAATCCGGACCCTGAAAAAGTGTCTGCATATGAATGCGGGTTCAACGCCTTTGATGATGCGCGGATGAAATTCGATGTGCGCTTCTACTTGGTGTCAATTCTATTCATTATTTTCGACCTCGAAATCGCCTTTCTGTTCCCTTGGGCCGTCGCGTTTAAAGACATCTCTATGGTCGGGTTCTGGTCGATGATGGTGTTCCTTGGCGTGCTGACCGCAGGCTTTGCATATGAGTGGAAGAAAGGGGCGCTGGAATGGCAGTAACAGACGCAGGAGTCGCAGGCGGCTATACCGCCGGGCCGGACCGCGAGGTTGCCACGCAAGAGCTGAACGCAGCTTTGCAGGACAAGGGTTTTCTGGTCACGTCCTCGGCGGATGTGATCAACTGGGCGCGCACCGGTTCGCTGCACTGGATGACCTTCGGGTTGGCCTGCTGTGCGGTTGAAATGATGCACACCTCTATGCCGCGCTATGACCTTGAACGGTTCGGGACGGCGCCACGGGCCAGCCCGCGCCAGTCGGATTTGATGATCGTGGCCGGCACGCTGACCAACAAAATGGCGCCGGCTTTGCGCAAGGTTTACGATCAGATGCCAGAACCGCGCTATGTGATCTCTATGGGATCCTGCGCGAATGGCGGCGGCTATTATCACTATTCCTACAGCGTTGTGCGGGGCTGTGACCGGATTGTACCGGTAGACATCTATGTGCCCGGCTGCCCACCCACGGCAGAGGCGTTGTTGTATGGCATCCTGCAATTGCAGAAAAAGATGCGTCGGACAGGGACAATCGTACGATGAGTGACGCACTGAACGAACTGGGTGCCTATATCGAGGCGAAGCGCCCCGATTGTGTGCTGTCATGGGACGTCACCAAGGGTGAGCTGAACCTCAATGTCACGCTGGGCAATATTGCCGGGCTGGTGGATTTTCTGAAAGGCGATGCCACCTGCCGTTTCTCGACGCTCGTGGATATCACGGCGGTGGATTATGCGGGGCGGGCGAAACGTTTTGATGTGGTGTACCACCTGCTGAGCATGTACCAGAACCACCGTATCCGTCTGCGTGTTGCGGTGCGTGAAAAGGATATGGTGCCGTCGCTGGTCGATGTGCACCCGTCGGCCAACTGGTTCGAACGCGAGATTTTCGACATGTTCGGCATCCTGTTTTCCGGCCATCCCGATCTGCGTCGCATCCTGACCGACTATGGTTTCCGCGGCTTCCCGCTGCGCAAGGACTTCCCAACCACGGGCTATACCGAAGTGCGTTATGACGAAGCGCAAAAGCGGGTGGTCTATGAACCGGTGTCACTGGTGCAGGAATACCGTCAGTTCGACTTTATGTCACCATGGGAGGGGGCGGAGTACATCCTGCCCGGTGATGATAAAGCGGAAGGTGCCAAGTAATGGGCGGTTTCTGGTGGCTTGTGATGTCGGCGCTGACAGCGATCCCCATGCTGAAACTGTTGCCGCATTTCGGTATCAACAAATACTGGGCAGCAGTCTGTCTGATCCCACTCGGCCCTGTGGCCCTGCTGTGGTGGATGGGCATGAAGCTGCAAGAATTGGAGAAGCTATGATTGACCTTCTTGAAGAGATGATAGCCAAGCTGTTTGGTCAGCGTCAGGAGCAGCCCATTCGCGTTGCCGCGGATGAAGAGCGGCCAGTGGACAAGCAGTTGAAGGGGCGGAAATGATCTCCACTACTGACTATTTCTTGCTTCTCTTTTTGACAGGCGGTGGGTTGCTTCTGTTTACAGCTACTATTCTCGCCCCGATTCTGATCTGGAGCACATATCGGATCATTTTACGAACCCACTCTTACAAGAAGGTGCTGAAATAATGGACGGCGATATTCGCGTGAACACCTATGATGACGGTTCGACAGATGCCGTCACGGGTGAACAGAGGATCCGTAACTTCAACATCAACTTTGGCCCGCAGCACCCTGCGGCCCACGGTGTTCTGCGTCTGGTGCTTGAGCTGGACGGCGAGATCGTAGAGCGTTGCGACCCGCATATCGGTCTGCTGCACCGTGGCACTGAAAAGCTGATGGAGAGCCGGACGTACCTGCAAAACCTGCCGTACTTCGACCGGCTGGATTATGTGGCCCCGATGAATCAGGAACATGCCTGGTGCTTGGCGATCGAGAAACTGACCGACACGGTTGTACCGCGTCGTGCCAGCCTGATCCGCGTGTTGTTCTGTGAAATCGGTCGTGTTCTCAACCACTTGCTGAACGTCACGACGCAGGCGCTGGACGTGGGCGCACTGACCCCGCCGCTTTGGGGCTTTGAAGAGCGCGAACAGCTGATGGTCTTCTACGAACGCGTCTGCGGTGCCCGTCTGCACGCGGCCTATTTCCGCCCCGGCGGTGTGCATCAGGATCTGCCAGCCGGTTTGCTGGATGATATTCAGGCATGGTCCGAACAGTTCATGACCAAGTTTATGGTCGATATCGATGAGTTGCTGACCGAAAACCGGATTTTCAAACAGCGCAATGTTGATATTGGCATTGTCACTGAAGATGACATTCTGAACTACGGGTTTTCCGGTGTGATGGTGCGCGGCTCCGGCCTTGCCTGGGATTTGCGCCGCTCGCAGCCCTATGAATGTTACGACGAATTCGAGTTCGAAATTCCGGTTGGCAAGAACGGCGACTGCTTTGATCGCTATCTCTGCCGTATGGAAGAGATGCGCCAGTCGGTGCATATCATTCAGCAGGCCATCGTGAAGCTGAACGCGCCCGAAGGGCAGGGGGATGTGCTGGCCCGTGGCAAGATCACACCGCCATCACGCACCGCGATGAAGACCGACATGGAAAGCCTGATCCACCACTTCAAGCTTTATACCGAAGGGTTCCACGTGCCCGAGGGTGAAGTCTATTGCGCGGTTGAGGCCCCCAAGGGCGAATTCGGCGTCTACCTCGTGGCGGACGGCAGCAACAAACCTTACCGCTGCAAAATCCGCGCCCCGGGGTTCCTGCATCTGCAAGCGATGGATCACGTGAGCAAAGGCCACCAACTGGCTGATGTTGCTGCGATTATCGGTACGATGGACGTGGTCTTTGGAGAGATTGACAGGTGATGCAGCCGCCGCTGCATTCCCTTTTTGAAAATACCGGGCGGTGCGCCGCCATCAGATACGAAGGCTAGGATTCATGCTCCGCCGACTACACCCAGACCAACCGCAGGCATTCGCCTTTACCCCCGCCAATCAGGCATGGGCCGAAGCGCAGATCACCAAATATCCAGAGGGCCGTCAGGCCTCGGCGATCATTCCACTGCTCTGGCGCGCACAGGAGCAAGAGGGGTGGTTGACCCGTCCGGCAATTGAACACGTGTCGGAAATGCTGGGGCTGGCCTATATTCGTGGTCTTGAGGTGGCGACCTTCTACTTTATGTTCCAGCTGCAACCGGTTGGTTCTGTTGCGCATATCCAGATTTGCGGCACAACGACCTGCATGATTTGCGGGGCCGAGGATCTTGTGGCGGTCTGCCGTGAGAAAATCGCGGATCAGGCCCATGTGTTGTCAGCGGATGGCAAGTTCTCCTGGGAGGAAGTTGAATGTCTGGGGGCGTGCGCCAATGCGCCCATGGCCCAGATCGGCAAGGATTATTACGAAGATCTGACCGCCGACAAGCTGCGCGCGTTGCTGGACGATTTGTCCGCAGGCAAAGTGCCCACACCCGGCCCGCAGAACGGCCGTTACGCGGCTGAACCAGCCTCGGGCCTGTCCAGCCTCACGGAATTTGAAAGCGGCAAGACACAGTATAATGCATCGGTTCAGCTGGCGGTTGATATTGGCGACACAGTCAAGCGGATTGACGGCACGGAAGTGCCTTTGCTGACGCCATGGCAGGGCAAGCCGGCAAATGCCGGGACCAAACCAGCGGCCAAGAAGGCAACATCGCCAAAACCTGCGGCGGGCAAGCCGGTGGATAAGACCGGCGTGACCAAGCAACAGGCCGTTGCAACCTCGAAAGCAAAACCAGTCTCCAAAGAGGAGCCTGAAAACGCAGTGTCCTCTGGCTCTGCGAAAAAAGCGGATAAGCCAGCGGCGGGTGCGGGCAAAAAGCCCCGTATGATGAAAGCGCCGCGCAAATCGGGGCCGGATGATCTGAAACTCATCAAGGGTGTAGGCCCCAAGCTGGAAAACATGTTAAACGATATGGGCATTTTCCATTTTGACCAAATCTCCAAATGGGGCGCGGCGGAAGTGGCTTGGGCGGATGAGAACCTGAAAGGGTTCAAGGGCCGTGTGACACGGGACACTTGGGTGGATCAGGCGCAGAAACTAGCAGCCGGTGAGGAAACAGCCTTTTCGGCCAAAGCCCGCACGGATGGGCGTTATGACGGCGAGGCGTAAGATCACGCGGTCACCATAGGGGATGTAAACGACGATGACACAGACGCAAAAACGTTCTGAATGTAAAACGATGTGCTGGATTATTGCGGCCATAGCCGGAATTGTACTGATGCTACTTCTGTACAAATTGTTCGGTTTGGGCGGTTTTTGGTCGTTTGTTCTGGGTCTGATCGGCGGTGTGCTTCTGGCATATTTCCTACCGCAATATATGTGCAAGGACAGCCCTGCATCATTGGGGGCGGATACATCGGCAGCAGACACTGTCACCCGTGGACCGGTTGATGTTGGTCAAAACAGCCCGGCGGTGGCAAGTGCTGTGACCGGGGACACCGGAACCACCAATGCGAGCGCGCCATCGGCACATGCTGCGGTGGCTAGCTCGGCGGCAACCACCTCAACATCTGCGACGTCTTCCGGTGATGCCGGAGAGGTCGCGCCTGCCGCACCTTTGATGGCGGCAGAAATCAAACCATCTACCCCACTTGCGGGGGAGGCAGAGCTGGCATCGCGTAAAGGTACGTGGAAATACGAAGCCCCTGCCGCGGAGGCAAAACCCGCTGCTAAGAAACCTGCAGCAAAGAAAGTGGCAGCCAAGAAAACTGCGGTAGCCGAAACGGCCTCTGCGGATATGGTCCCCGAGAAAGCCGCGCCAAAGAAGACGACTGCAAAGAAAGCTGCGGCAAGCACGGCCAAACCGGCCAAGGCGAAAGCCGCACCAAAAGCCAAAACCGCTGCTGCAAAAGCCGCTCCAAAAGCCAAGGCAGAACCAAAGGCCAAGGCTGCACCAAAACCAAAGGCAACGGCAGCCAAGGCCCCTGCAAAGGCAACCACGAAACGCGCGCCTGTGGCGGCGGATGGCAAGCCATTGGTCTATGAGACCGCACCGCCAGAGGGCAGCGATGATCTGAAACTGATCAGTGGCGTGGGCCCTAAGCTTGAGCAGACCTTGAACGAGCTGGGCATTTACCGCTTTGATCAGGTTGCCGGCTGGCGCAAGAAAGAAATCGAATGGGTTGATGCACGTCTGCGTTTCAAGGGCCGGATCGCACGGGATGACTGGATGTCACAGGCCAAGATCCTGGCCAAGGGCGGCGAGACCGAGTTCTCTAAGCGTAAAAAGACCTAAGAGGGAACGGGCCTGATTGTGAACGAGCAGGAAAACAACGGTTCTGCACGGGATCAGGCCCTTGCAAGGAAAGGCCGGATGGTGGGTCTGGTCATCGCGATTACCATGGTGCTTTGGGTGATCGCGAATTTCTCGGTGGCGAAGCTGGGGCTGGAAATGCGCTATTCGCTGCTGTTTGATTTTGCCGCATTGGCCGCGCTGTTTTGGGCGATGGTGGTGATCTGGCAGATGTGGCAAGCGCGGCAGGCTGACAAAAGGTCGGGCCGCTGAAAGTTTAACCGGCCCGCAAGACGGGTCGAGATACCAAAGACCGGCCCGAAGGGGCCGCGATGACAATAGATAGGGCGCAGCAATGCTTGCAGATCAGGACCGCATTTTTACCAACATCTACGGCATGCATGACCGCACGCTGAAAGGTGCGCAAAGTCGCGGCCATTGGGATGGCACGGCGGATATCATCAAAAAGGGTGCGCCTTGGATCGTCGATCAGATGAAGGCATCCGGTTTGCGCGGGCGCGGTGGTGCGGGCTTCCCGACTGGTTTGAAATGGTCCTTCATGCCCAAGGAAAGCGATGGCCGCCCCAGCTATCTGGTGATCAACGCTGATGAATCAGAGCCGGGCACCTGTAAGGACCGCGAGATCATGCGCCACGATCCGCATACGCTGATCGAGGGCTGTCTGATTGCGTCTTTCGCGATGAACGCCCATGCCTGCTATATCTACATTCGCGGCGAATACATCCGCGAGCGCGAGGCGCTTCAAGCGGCGATTGACGAAGCCTATGATGCAGGCTTGGTCGGCAAGAACGCCTGTAAATCCGGTTGGGATTTCGACATCTATCTGGCGCATGGGGCGGGGGCCTATATCTGTGGCGAGGAAACCGCGCTGCTGGAAAGCCTTGAAGGCAAAAAGGGCATGCCCCGGATGAAACCGCCGTTCCCGGCAGGCGCGGGTCTTTATGGCTGCCCGACCACAGTGAACAATGTGGAATCGATTGCCGTCGTGCCAACCATCCTGCGCCGCGGGCCGGAATGGTTCGCCGGCTTTGGCCGTCCGAACAATGCCGGTACCAAGCTGTTTGCGATCAGCGGGCATGTGAACAACCCCTGTGTGGTTGAAGAGGCGATGTCGATCACCTTTGAAGAGTTGATCGAGACCCATTGCGGCGGCATTCGCGGCGGCTGGGACAACCTCAAGGCCGTGATCCCCGGTGGTTCTTCTGTGCCGATGATCCCCGGTGCACAGATGAAAGATGCGATCATGGATTTCGACTATCTGCGCGAGCAGCGTTCGGGTCTGGGCACCGCGGCGGTGATTGTCATGGATAACTCCACCGATGTGATCAAAGCGATCTGGCGGCTGGCGAAGTTCTATAAGCATGAAAGCTGCGGGCAATGTACGCCCTGCCGCGAGGGTACCGGCTGGATGATGCGGGTCATGGACCGTCTGGTGACAGGCGATGCAGAGCCGGAAGAAATCGACATGCTACTGGATGTGACCAAACAGGTTGAGGGCCACACGATTTGCGCGCTTGGCGATGCGGCGGCCTGGCCTATTCAGGGTCTGATCCGCCACTTCCGTGACGAGATCGAGGACCGGATCAAACACAAGCGCACGGGTCGTGTTTCTGCGGTGGCTGCGGAATGATTGACCAATTCGCAGAGTATAGCCACGCCATTGCTGCCCTAGCCATTTGGGCGTTGATGTCGATTATTCTTGGCGGGCTGTCGACTGTTGGGCGGACGGCGGAAACTCGAAGCGATTGTGGCAAACCCATTCGGGACTATGCCAATCCGGTGTACCGGCGTGAACGGGCTTTCGCCAATGCGGTAGAGGTTTCCGGCCCCTTCATTGCTGCGACACTGGCGGCGATTCTGGCCGGGGCTGCGCCGTTTGTGGTTAATCTTCTGGCGTCGATCTTCATTGCCGCGCGCATTGCCATGGCAGTTGTTCATATTGGGACGGAAAACCAGCCGATGCGGTCGGCCATGTTTGTGATTGGCTGGCTCTGCATGATCGGCCTGGCAATTTCGGCGATATGGGCGGTCTTCTGAAGCTCTTTTCGATCGCATTGATCGCAACCTTCTTGCCGGTAATGGTTCAGGCGCAGGGCAAGGCACCGGCACCTGAGTTTGCGGTTGAGATGAATTTTCAATCCTTCATGGCACGGCAGTTTGCAGAGCGGTGCGAGGGGCTTGCCTTTGATCATACGGGGTTTGATCGCCACATGAGGGCGCTCATTGCAAAATTCAGCAACAGGGGCATTCACGCGCGCAATCAGGGCAAGCATTTTGCGCCAATAGATCCGCAACGCTATGAGCCTTACTTTATCGCGTTTTCGGAGAAATATGATCTGACAGAGGATAGCTCCCATCAGAACTATTGTGACGCAGGACATGCTGCAGCAGAGTGGCGCACGCCCGTCGGACAGATGTTGAAAGTTGTTGCCGAATGAATCACCCTGAAGGCCATCACCTAGCCGAGCTAAATCTGGGCATCCTGAAATATGATTGGGACGATCCACGGGTTCAGGATTTTGTTAACGGTCTGGATCTGGTGAATGCGGCAGCGATGCGCAGCCCCGGATTTGTCTGGATGCTGCCAGAAGAGGAAATGCACTTTGAACAGACCTCTGACGCGGGCAATATGGGGGCCAACCCGCGTATGGCCAGTACGTTAAGTGTTTGGGAAGATGTGGCCAGCCTTGAGCATTTCGTCTGGAACACGGTGCATAAGAGGTTCTATGACCGCAAAGCGGAATGGTATGACATGGGCGCTGCCTTGCGTTTTGCCATGTGGTGGGTGCCCATTGGGCATCATCCTACAATGGCCGAGGCGATGACGCGTTTCCGCCATCTGGAACAACATGGGGCCAGCGATCAGGCCTTTGGCTGGGCGGCAGTTAAAGACGCACAACTGTGGCGCAGCAAATCATGCGGGTAGGGACATATGCACTTGCGGCGACAATACATCAGAGCCACGTACACCTGGATACAAAGGTTGCCTGAGGCGCGAATTTAGCAAATATGGGGACCACAATGGGAACACCCCGGATCAGAGTAGGAGAGGCGCTGATGAAAACTTCCGAATCCCACAGGGCACCGGCACCACGACAAACCTCCTGCACAGGTCAGAACTGAAGAGGGCGCAGAGATGAGAACAGGTTATTTGGCAATTGCCCTGGTGTTGGCGGTGCTGGCCGGCTGTACCAGCAGCAAGGACCGCATTGCCTTTGATGGTCATTACTTCCGTACGAAAGTGGCCAAGGTTGATGGGCAAAGAGATGTCTTTTCCGTACGCATTCGCGATGTGGCGCGTTCACTGGATGGGGCACGGGAGGCAGGGCGCCATGCCGGTACGGCCTATTGCGTGGAAAACTACGGCAGTTCCAAAATCACCTGGGTTGTCGGCCCCGACACACCGCCGGAAGAGTTGCAGATCAGCGATAATACACTGGTGTTTCAGGGGGTTTGCCCTCAGCTGTGAAATCGGCAATAAGGGGCGCGTTGAGAACGGGTTAATGACCTGTTATTGCATAACAAAGGGACCCAACCGATGTGGGACAGGGCAAATCCAGCCAACCACATGAGGAACCGAGTGATGAAAATTCTGCTTACAGCAGTTCTGGGCGCAAGCCTTTTGGCCAGCCCGACGATGGCCAAACCCCCTTTGAGCAAGGTGGCGGCCATTGATGATGCGCTGTTTGACCTTGGGATTGCGGATCGTATTCGTAAAAATTGTCCGGTTATTAACGCACGGATGTTCAAGGCGATCGGATATGTGCGCAATTTGGAGAAAAAAGCCCGCGACATGGGCTATACTCAGGCCGAGATTGACGCCTATACGGACAGTGATGTCGAAAAGGACCGGTTGCGGGCAAAAGCAGCCGCATTTTTCCGCGCACGGGGGGTCGATACTTCCGACCCGCAAAGCTATTGTGCGCTAGGACTGCAAGAGATTCAAAAATCGAGCCGGATCGGTTCGTTACTAAGAGCAAAGTGAACCTATGAGCGACCTGCGCAAGATCATCATCGACGGTAAAGAAGTTGAGACTGAGGGGGCGATGACGCTCATTCAGGCGTGTGAGCAGGCGGAGGTCGAAATCCCGCGGTTTTGTTACCATGAACGTCTGTCGATTGCGGGCAACTGCCGCATGTGTCTGGTCGAGGTTGTCGGCGGCCCGCCGAAGCCTGCCGCAAGCTGCGCCATGCAGGTCAAGGATCTGCGCCCCGGTCCCGAAGGCCAGCCGCCGGTTGTGAAAACCAATTCACCGATGGTGAAAAAGGCCCGTGAAGGGGTGATGGAATTTCTGCTGATCAACCACCCGCTGGATTGCCCGATCTGCGATCAGGGCGGTGAATGTGATTTGCAGGATCAGGCGATGGCCTATGGCGTCGACTTCTCCCGCTACCGCGAACCAAAGCGGGCGACCGAAGATCTGGATCTGGGCCCGCTGGTTGAAACCCATATGACGCGCTGCATTTCCTGCACGCGCTGCGTCCGTTTCACCACTGAAGTGGCAGGCATTCACAAGATGGGCCAGACCGGTCGCGGTGAAGATGCCGAAATTACATCCTATCTGGGCGAAACACTTGATTCGAACCTGCAGGGCAACATCATTGATTTGTGCCCGGTTGGGGCCTTGGTGTCTAAACCCTATGCCTTTACCGCGCGGCCATGGGAACTGACCAAGACCGAATCCATCGATGTGATGGATGCGCTGGGGTCCAACATCCGTGTAGATACAAAGGGCCGCGAAGTGATGCGGATTCTGCCGCGCAACCATGACGGCGTGAACGAGGAATGGATTTCCGACAAGACACGCTTTGTCTGGGACGGTCTGCGCCGCCAGCGTCTGGATACACCCTACATCCGCGAAAACGGCAAGCTGCGTAAAGCGGACTGGCCCGAAGCGCTGGCTGCTGCGGCTGCGGCGATGAAGGGCAAGAAAGTTGGCGGTCTGGTCGGTGATCTGGTCTCTGTTGAAGCGGCCTATGCGTTGAAAGCGCTGATCGAGGGGCAGGGCGGTTCCGTTGAATGCCGCACCGATGGTGCGAAATTGCCCGCTGGCAACCGGTCTGGCTATGTTGGGACCGCGACGGTTGAAGATCTGGACAATGCACAGGCCATCATGCTGATTGGTGCGAACCCGGCTGTGGAAGCACCAGTGTTGAACGCGCGCATTCGCAAGGCCTGGACCAAGGGCTGTGGTATTGGGGTGATCGGGCCAAAGGCTGATCTGACCTATGAAACCATGCACATCAGCGAAGATCCCGCGATGATGACAGAGTTGCTGTCGCGTGATCATTCCGAGGTGCAGGAAAAGCCCTCTGTGATCATCGTCGGACAGGCAGCCCTGTGCCGCGAGGATGGCGCGGCCATTCTGGCCGAAGCGATGGCATTGGCCGAATCAACTAAATCCACCTTTATGGTGCTGCACACTGCTGCGGGCCGTGTTGGCGCGATGGACATTGGCGCAACCAGCGAAGATGGCATCACCGATGTGCTGGGCGCGGATGTGATCTATAACCTTGGCGCGGATGAGGGTGATATTCCGGCGGGACCGTTTGTGATCTATCAAGGTTCGCACGGGGATCGCGGCGCACATCGCGCGGATATCATTCTGCCCGGTGCCGCCTATACCGAAGAACCCGGTCTGTTTGTGAATACCGAAGGGCGTCCGCAACTGGCGGCTCGTGCAAGTTTCGCACCCGGTCAGGCCAAGGAAAACTGGGCCATCCTGCGGGCATTGTCTGCGGAGCTGGAGGCGACATTGCCTTATGATTCCATTGCAGCCCTGCGCAAGGCATTGGTGAAAGACGTGCCGCATCTGGGAGATGTTGATGAGGTGCCCGCGAACGATTGGCAGCCGCTGACGCGCGGTGATGTTGGCAGCGCCCCCTTTACGCCCGCCATTGCAGACTTCTATCTGAGCAACCCGATTGCACGGGCCAGCGCATTGATGGCGGAACTTTCCGCAAATGCCGCTGCACGCGCCGCTGCCCCTCTGGCGGCTGAGTGAGAACGGTGGTCGCCTTTGCCCTTGCGTCTGCGGCAATGACGTTAAGCGCTTGCGAACCGCAGGCCCCGTTGGCGTCGGATTTTATCCCTGAATACAAAGGGGTAGAGACCGCGTTGCTGGATGGCGATCTGGTGCAGTTCAACGTGGCAATGACCAAAGCGCAAAGCGGTCAGGACGTGGCGGATTACGCCGAATGTGCCGCCGCGCAATATACGCTTATTCGCGGCTACGGATTCGCAAGACATGTGCGCACAAATGTGGCGCAAGAGGCTGGCCTTTGGCGGGGCGATGCTGTTTATACGATCTCGCCAAGCCTGCCACGTGGCATAAAGACAATCGATGCCGAAGTGACCGTTGCACATTGCGTCGAAAAGGGCATTCCGAGGGTATGAGAAACAATGGTTGAATTCTTTACACAAACCGGCCTCGGCATGGGGCTTTTGCTGGTCGGGCAGGTGTTGCTGCTGGTTGTGCCTTTGCTGTTGGCATTGGCGTTCCTGATGTATGCAGACCGCAAGATCTGGGCCGCTGTGATGATGCGCCGTGGCCCCAACGTGGTTGGCGTTTTCGGTCTGCTGCAATCCTTTGCGGACTTCCTGAAATACATCGTGAAAGAGGTTGTTGTGCCCGCCGGTGCCGACCGGGCGGTGTTCTTCCTTGCTCCGATGATTTCATTTGTCATGGCGATGATTGCCTGGGCGGTGATCCCGTTTAACGAAAACTGGATTTTGGCTGATATCAATGTGGCCATCCTCTACGTCTTCGCGATCTCTTCGCTTGAAGTATACGGCGTGATCATGGGCGGTTGGGCATCCAACTCCAAATACCCTTTCCTTGGATCGCTGCGCTCTGCCGCGCAGATGATTTCCTATGAGGTGTCGATCGGTCTGATCATCATCGGTGTGATCATCTCTACGGGGTCAATGAACTTCGGCGCGATTGTTGCGGCCCAAGAGGGCGGTGGCGGGTTGCTGCACTGGTACTTCCTGCCGCATTTCCCGATGCTGATCCTGTTCTTCATCAGCGCGCTTGCTGAAACCAACCGTCCCCCGTTCGATTTGCCGGAAGCGGAATCAGAACTGGTTGCGGGATATCAGGTTGAATATTCCTCCACACCGTTCCTGTTGTTTATGATCGGTGAACTGGTCGCCGTCGTGCTGATGTGTGCGCTGGTGTCGCTCCTGTTCCTTGGGGGCTGGTTGTCGCCTGTGGCCTTCTTGCCGGATGGGTTCTTCTGGATGTTCATCAAGATGCTGGGCGTGTTCTTTGTCTTCTCGATGGTTAAGGCGATCACGCCGCGCTATCGCTATGATCAGCTGATGCGTCTGGGCTGGAAAGTCTTCCTGCCGTTCTCATTATTCTGGGTGGTGTTTGTGGCCTTCGCGGCGAAATTCGAATGGTTCTGGGGCATCTATGCCCGCTGGCCGATGTGAGGATGATATGAGTCAAACCGATTTTTCCCGCAAAGCCGGATATTTCCTGCTGACCGACTACGTCAAAGGCTTCCTGCTGGGCATGCGTTACTTTTTCGCGCCCAAGGTCACGCTGAACTACCCCCATGAAAAGGGCCCGCTTTCCCCTCGTTTCCGGGGCGAGCATGCCTTGCGCCGTTATCCCAACGGGGAAGAGCGCTGCATTGCGTGCAAGCTGTGCGAAGCGGTTTGCCCTGCGCAGGCCATCACGATTGATGCAGAACCACGCGATGACGGGTCCCGACGCACTACGCGCTACGACATCGATATGACCAAATGCATCTATTGCGGTTTCTGTCAGGAAGCCTGTCCCGTGGATGCGATTGTCGAAGGGCCGAACTTCGAGTTTTCGACAGAGACCCGTGAAGAGCTTTATTACGACAAGGATAAACTGCTGGACAATGGTGCCCGCTGGGAAGCCGAGATTGCCCGCAACCTTGAAATGGATGCGCCCTACCGATGAGCCTTGATGCGCCACAAACTGACAGCTACGCGCGGGGCAAAGCGCTTTCCGAACAGGTGAACCCTGGGATGGAAGACGCGTTGCGCGCGCGCTATGACGCGTTGGTGCCCGGGTTGGCGCATACGGTTGTGGATGTGGCCTATGGCCAGTTCTATGCACGGGGCACGGTTGATGAAAAGACGCGGCTATTGGCGACAATCGCTGCCTTGACCGCTTTGGGCGGGCAGACCAAGCCGCAGTTGAAGGTGAATATCGCCAGCGCGCGGGCCGTCGGTGCCAGCCGCGAGGAAATCAGCGAGATCATTTTTCAAATGACGCTTTATGGTGGGTTTCCGGCGATGATCAACGCATTGAATGCCGCCCTGGAGGTTTTTGAAGCCGAGGAAAGCGCATGAGTGATCAAAGCAACCCTTTCGAAGCGATGATGAAGCAGGCGCAGGAAATGGCCAAGGCAATGCCGGGGATGGATGCGTTTTCGCCCAAGGTATTTGAGGCGATGATGGGCACGATGCCCAAGGACATGATGGAAATGATGTTCGGCAACGGGCTGAACGCCGGGGGGCTGGACGCGCGCACGCGGCTTTTGCTGACGCTGGCCGGGCTGACAATGCAGGGCGCACAAAATGATGTTGCGATCCGTCAGACTGTGCGCCATGCGATTGAGGCAGGGGCGACCCGGCAGCATGTGACCGAAACCATTGCGCAGATGTCGGTTTTTGCAGGGCTGCCGGCGATGACCCGGGCAACGGAACTGGCCAATCAGGCCATGGACGAGAAAGATAACGACATGAAGGGCGACAACATGAAGGGCGGCGAAGCATGATTGTTTTTGCATTTTATCTGTTTTCGATTTGCGTGATTACCGGTGGATTGTTCACCGTTGTCAGCCGCAATCCGGTGCATTCCGTGCTCTGGTTGATCCTGTCTTTCCTGTCGTCAGCCGGGCTGTTTGTCCTGCTTGGGGCTGAATTTGTCGCGATGTTGTTGATCATCGTCTATGTCGGCGCGGTGGCGGTCTTGTTCCTGTTTGTCGTTATGATGCTGGATGTTGATTTTGCAGAATTGAAGGCCGAAATGGCCAAATACCTGCCGTTGGCCTTGCTGATCGGGATGATCATCCTGATGCAGTTTGTGATGGCGTTTGGTGCATGGGAAAGCAATGCGGCGGCTGAAGGTCTGCGTACGCAGGTGACGGATGTAGATGTCCAGAACACTGCGGCATTGGGTCTGATCCTTTATGATGAGTATTTTCTGATCTTCCAACTGGCGGGTCTGATCCTGCTGGTGGCGATGATCGGTGCGATTGTATTGACCCTGCGCCACCGTGTGGATGTCAAACGTCAGGACGTGGTTGCGCAGATGATGCGCGATCCGGCCAAAACGATGGAATTGAAAGATGTGAAGCCTGGGCAAGGGCTTTGAGGGACCAGGAATTTTTGAAAATTCCTACCGTTTTCTTTTGAAGAAAACGAACAACGACGGAAAGACAGTGAACGATGATCGGACTTGAACATTACCTGACAGTGGCGGCAACGCTTTTTGTCATCGGCATCTTCGGGCTATTCCTGAACCGGAAAAACGTGATCATCCTGTTGATGAGTATCGAACTGATGCTCTTGGCGGTGAACATCAATCTGGTCGCCTTTTCCAGTTTCCTTGGGGATCTGGTGGGGCAGGTCTTTACGCTTTTCGTGCTGACCGTTGCCGCCGCAGAGGCCGCGATTGGTCTTGCTATCCTTGTTTGTTTCTTCCGCAACCGTGGCACGATCGCGGTTGAGGATGTCAATGTGATGAAGGGCTAACCACATGGAAACCATCATCCTCTTCGCCCCGCTTGTTGGTGCCATCATCGCCGGTTTCGGCTGGAAGATCATCGGCGAGCCAGCCGCGCAATGGCTGACAACCGGTTTGTTGTTTCTGGCGGCGGCCCTGTCCTGGGTTGTTTTCCTGACACTGGACGGCCCAACCGAACATATCCAGATCCTGCGCTTTATTGAATCCGGCACGCTCAGCACCGATTGGGCGATCCGCATGGACCGTCTGACTGCGATCATGTTGATTGTGGTGACCACGGTTTCAGCGCTCGTGCATCTCTATTCCTTTGGCTATATGGCACATGACGAGAATTTCACCGGCGAGGGTGAAAAATACCGCGCACGGTTCTTTGCCTATCTGTCATTCTTTACCTTTGCGATGTTGATGCTGGTGACTGCGGACAACCTGATCCAGATGTTCTTTGGCTGGGAAGGTGTGGGCGTCGCGTCTTATCTGCTGATCGGCTTTTACTACAAAAAACCCAGCGCCAATGCCGCCGCGATCAAGGCCTTTGTGGTCAACCGGGTGGGGGACTTTGGCTTTATCCTGGGGATCATGGCGCTGTACTTTATGACGGACAGCATCAAGTTTGATGATATTTTTGCTGCTGCCCCAGATCTGGCAGAACAGACCATTGGCTTTCTGTGGACAGAGTGGAATGCGGCGAACCTGATTGCCTTCCTGCTGTTTGTCGGTGCGATGGGTAAATCGGCACAGCTGTTCCTGCATACCTGGTTGCCGGACGCGATGGAGGGGCCGACACCTGTTTCCGCTTTGATCCACGCCGCAACCATGGTGACCGCGGGTGTCTTCCTCGTGTGCCGCATGTCGCCTTTGATGGAGTTTGCGCCCGAAGCTATGATGTTTGTGACGGTGATCGGTGCCACCACAGCATTCTTTGCGGCGACTGTTGGGCTGGTGCAGACTGACATTAAACGCGTTATCGCCTATTCCACCTGTTCGCAGCTGGGCTATATGTTCGTTGCAGCAGGGGTTGGCATGTATTCCGCCGCGATGTTCCACCTGTTCACCCACGCTTTCTTTAAGGCGATGTTGTTCCTTGGTGCCGGGTCGGTCATCCACGCGATGCACCACGAGCAGGACATGCGCAACTATGGCGCGCTGCGCAAAAAGATCCCTTACACCTTTGCGGCGATGATGATCGGTACCTTGGCGATCACCGGTGTTGGTATCCCGCTGACGCATTTCGGCTTTGCCGGTTTCCTGTCCAAAGATGCGATCATCGAAAGCGCTTGGGCCGGTGGTTCCATGTATGGTTTCTGGATGCTGGTGGTGGCTGCGGCGATGACCAGCTTCTACAGCTGGCGTCTGATCTTCCTGACTTTCTATGGCACGGCGCGTGGCGACAAGCATACGCATGAGCATGCCCATGAAAGTCCGATGGTAATGTTGGTGCCTTTGGGCGTGTTGGCGCTGGGAGCGATCTTTGCCGGAATGATCTGGTTCAAGCCGTTCTTTGGTGATCACAAATATGTTGCTGACTTCTACAATATTCCGCTGGTGGAAATGGCCGAAGGGTCTGACAACCATGCCAACGGCGCAGAAGACAGTCATGGCAAATCTGAGGATGGGCATGGCAGCGAAGAGGGGCATCACGCGGCCTTTGGCGGTGCGCCGGGTGAGGGGGCCTTGTACTTTGGCCCGGACAACCACGTGCTTGAGGATGCGCATTCTGCCCCCAAATGGGTCAAGGTCGCCCCGTTCATTGCGATGTTGTTTGGCCTGATCATGGCGCTGTGGTTCTACATCTGGAACCCAAGCCTACCCAGACGTCTGGCCGAGAACCAGCAGCCGCTTTATCAGTTCTTCCTGAACAAATGGTACTTTGACGAGATTTACGATGTGATCTTTGTCAGACCTGCCAAGGCGATTGGCCGGTTCTTCTGGAAGCGCGGCGATGGCAATGTCATCGACGGTACGCTGAACGGCATTGCCATGAGCATTGTCCCGTTTTTCACACGGCTCGCCGGTAAGGCGCAGTCTGGCTATATCTTCACCTATGCTTTCGCCATGGTGATCGGCATCGCGGTGCTGGTGACATGGATGACGATGTCCGGAGGGGCGCACTAATGGATACCCACCTGCTTTCCATTATCACGTTTTTGCCGGCTTTGGCGGCTGCGATTCTGGCGATTTTCCTGCGCGGGGACGATGCCGCGGCACAGCGTAATGCCAAGTGGCTGGCGCTGATCACCACAACGGCGACATTTGTGATCTCGCTGTTTGTGCTGTTTGAATTTGATCCGCAGGATCCCGGTTTCCAGTTTGTCACCGAAGCCGAATGGCTGCTGGGGTTGAAGTACCGGCTTGGCGTTGACGGCATTTCGGTACTCTTTGTGATGCTGACCACCTTCATGATGCCGCTGGTGATTGCCGCCTCCTGGAATGTGGACAAGCGGGTCAAGGAATATATGATCGCCTTCCTGCTGCTGGAAACGCTGATGCTGGGCGTCTTCATGGCGCTGGACCTGATCCTGTTCTACCTGTTCTTTGAGGCCGGGCTGATCCCGATGTTCCTGATCATCGGTATTTGGGGCGGGGCGAACCGTATCTATGCGAGCTTCAAGTTCTTCCTTTATACCTTCCTTGGTTCGGTTTTGATGCTGGTAGCCATGGTGGCGATGTTTGCGGATGCAGGCACCACCTGTATCGGCGGCTGTGACATCAGCTTGCTGAACCACCAGTTCGGCTATGAGAGTTTCTCTGTTCTCGGCATCCAGATCGTCGGCGGTATGCAAACGCTGATGTTCTTGGCCTTCTTTGCCAGCTTTGCGGTGAAAATGCCGATGTGGCCGGTGCATACTTGGTTGCCCGATGCGCACGTGCAGGCCCCGACCGCGGGTTCGGTGGTGCTGGCGGCGATCCTGTTGAAAATGGGCGGCTACGGTTTCCTGCGTTTCTCGCTGCCGATGTTCCCTGTGGGGGCTGACGTGATGGCACCCCTGGTGCTGTGGATGTCGGCGATTGCGATTGTCTATACCTCGCTGGTGGCACTGGTGCAGGAAGACATGAAAAAGCTGATTGCCTATTCATCGGTTGCCCATATGGGGTTTGTGACCATGGGTATCTTTGCTGCCAACCAACAGGGGGTCGATGGCGCGATCTTCCAGATGATCAGCCACGGCTTTATCTCAGGCGCGCTGTTCCTTGCGGTGGGCGTTATCTATGATCGGATGCATACCCGCGAGATTGACGCCTATGGTGGTCTGGTCAATCGGATGCCCGTCTACGCGTTGATCTTCCTGTTCTTCACCATGGCCAACGTTGGTCTGCCGGGCACTTCTGGTTTTGTCGGTGAATTCCTGACATTGGTTGCTGTCTTCCAGGTGAACACCTGGGTGGCTGCCGTGGCCGCAACCGGGGTGATCTTCTCTGCGGCCTATGCCTTGTGGTTGTATCGCCGCGTGGTTCTGGGTGAGCTGATCAAGGAGAGTCTGAAGGGCATCAAGGACATGAGCGCCCGCGAGAAATGGATTATGGCACCGCTGGTGGCGATGACCCTGTTGTTGGGCGTCTATCCGGCGCTGGTGCTGGATATGATCGGACCGTCGGTGTCGGCGCTGGTTGAGAATTACGCAAGCGCGGTAGAGGCGGCTGATACCACCGTCCAATCCGCCGCTGCTTCACACTAAGGATAGATGCGATGATTACCGCAGACCTGAACGTCATTCTGCCCGAAATCCTGTTGTCTGCCTTTGCGCTGGCAGGGCTGCTGGTTGCTGTTTACACCACCAAAGACAAGGTTGGCGGCATGCTGGTCTGGGTCACGGCGATTGTTTTTGTCGTCTTGGCGGCATGGATCGGCACCACGGGCGAGGGGACGCGCGTCGCGTTCAACGGCATGTTCATCGAAGACGGGTTTGCCCGTTTTGCCAAGGTGACCATCCTGCTGTCCGCAGCGGCGGTTCTGGTGATGTCCGAAAACTACATGCGGACACGGGGTTTGCTGCGGTTTGAATATCCCATTCTCGTAGCTCTCAGCGCCGTTGGCATGATGATGATGGTCTCTGCCGGGGACCTAATGGCGCTTTACATGGGGTTGGAACTGCAATCGCTGGCGCTTTACGTGGTGGCCTCGCTGCGCCGCGACTCCGTGCGCTCTACCGAGGCGGGGTTGAAGTACTTCGTGCTTGGCGCGCTGTCATCCGGCCTGCTGCTTTATGGTGCGTCGCTGGTCTATGGCTATTCGGGCACCACGCTGTTCTCTGGCATCATCACTACCGCGCAGGGGGGGGAGACCTCCATTGGGATGCTGCTGGGTATTGTCTTCCTGATTTCAGGCATGGCGTTCAAAGTCTCTGCCGTACCCTTCCACATGTGGACGCCTGACGTCTATGAGGGGTCGCCCACACCGGTCACCGCCTTCTTTGCCACAGCCCCCAAGGTTGCGGCGATGGCGCTGTTTGCCCGCGTGATGCATGATGCCTTTGGCAATGCAGTCAGCGACTGGAGCCAGATTGTCGCGCTGCTGTCCTTGCTGTCGATGTTCCTTGGCGCGGTTGCCGCGATCGGTCAGACCAATATCAAACGTCTGATGGCCTTCTCTTCCATCGCGCATATGGGGTATGCGCTGATGGGGCTGGCCGCGGGAACTGCCTTTGGTGTGCATGCGATGCTGGTCTATATGGCGATCTATGTGACGATGAATGTCGGCACCTTTGCGTTTATCCTGATGATGCAGAAAGACGGCGCGCCGGTAACTGATATTGCGTCGCTGAACATGTATGCCAAGGCGCATCCGGGGCGGGCCCTGTCGATGCTGGTTCTGTTGTTCTCGCTGGCCGGTGTTCCACCGATGCTGGGCTTTTTCGGCAAGCTTTATGTGCTACGTGCTGCATATGAAGCGGGTCTGGTCTGGCTGGCGATTGCCGGTGTGATCGCATCTGTGATCGGTGCCTATTATTATCTGCGCATCGTGTTCTACATGTATTTCGGCGAAGAGCAGAGCGAACAGCTTGACCGTTCGTCCGGCCGTATCCTGCCGGTGTTCCTGACCGCATCAGCGCTGATCATGATCTTCGGGATCATCAATATGTTCGGTGTTGAAACTGCGGCAATGTCTGCCGCCGCCGCGTTGGTGAATTGAGCGGTCTGCCCGTGCAGGCCGTTCCTTCCAGCGGCTCTTACGGCGTCAATGCGGCTTGGATCACATGAGCGGCTGGCCCGCAGGATATGACCGCTGTGTATTTGATGTGGTGGACAGCACCCTCGCCGAAGCGGCGCGGATGCTGCCGCGGCTGACTGGCCCGACATGGATCCTCGCGTTGGAGCAAACCGCCGCACGTGGGCGCCGGGGGCGGGCCTGGGCCACACCACGGGGTAACTTTGCCGGTACACTGATCATGCGTCGGCTTGAAGAGCCGGGTGTTGCTGCCCTTCGGTCATTTGTGACGGCTTTGGCGCTGCACCGCACCTTTGTCGAGGTTACTGGCCGGCCAGAAGCATTTGCGCTGAAATGGCCTAATGATGTTTTGCTTAACGGTGGCAAGGTGGCGGGCATCCTGTTGGAAAGCTCTGGGGAGCATCTGATCATCGGGATTGGCGTAAACCTTGTTCATGCGCCGGGGGCGGAGGTGCTGGAGGCTGGCGCGTTGAAACCGATGAGCCTTGCGCGTGATCTGGGCGTTGATGTTGCGCCCGAGGTGTTCCTAGACGTGCTGGCGCGGGAATATGCATCACTTGACGTGCAATTCACCACCCATGGGTTTGCCCCGATCCGACGTGCCTGGCTTGCCCATGCCGCGAAGCTTGGCGAGGTGATTACCGCTCGCACCATGCGTGAAGAGACAGTAGGCACCTTTGAGGGGATCGACGAAAGCGGCAATCTGATCCTGCAAACCTCTCAAGGGTCTGTGTCGATTGCCGCTGCGGATGTGTTTTTCTAAAAACGGAGATCTCCGATGCTTTTGGCAATTGATTGCGGCAATACCAATACGGTTTTTTCGATCTATGATGGATCAGAGTTTATCGCCACATGGCGCACCGCGACAGAGTGGCAGCGCACGGCGGATCAATATTACGTCTGGCTGACCTCGCTAATGCGGTTTGAAAAGATCGAGGTGGACATCACCGATGTGGTGATATCGTCAACCGTGCCGCGGGTGGTGTTTAACCTGCGCGTTTTTGCAGATCGCTATTTCCACACCCGTCCCATCGTGGTGGGCAAGGCAGGATGTGCTCTGCCTGTTGAGGTACGTGTTGACGCGGGCACAGCCGTTGGGCCGGACCGGCTGGTGAATACCGTAGCGGGTCATGACCTGTTTGGCGGTGATCTGATCGTGGTCGATTTTGGCACGGCAACCACCTTTGATGTGGTGGACACCGATGGGGCATATATCGGTGGCGTCATCGCCCCCGGTGTGAACCTGTCGCTGGAGGCGCTGCACAATGCCGCCGCCGCTTTGCCCCATGTGGATATCAGCCAGCCCGAGCATGTGGTGGGCACCAACACTGTTGCTTGTATGCAATCCGGTGTTTTCTGGGGTTACGTCGGACTGGTTCGTGAGATATGTGCGCGGATAAAGGCGGAACGCGGGCGCGAGATGCGCGTGATTTCGACCGGTGGTCTGGCCCCGCTATTCCAGCAGGCGGTAGACCTTTTTGATGAATTCCGTGATGACCTCACAATGCACGGCTTGACCGTGATTTATAAGTATAACAAGGATTTAGCTGACTAATGAGCAGTGAAAGATTGATCTATCTGCCCCTCGGTGGGGCAGGTGAAATAGGCATGAATGCCTATGTGTATGGCTACGGCAAACCCGGCAAGGAACGTTTGATCGTTGTCGATCTGGGCGTGGCTTTTCCCGATATGGACGGCAGCCCCGGCGTTGATTTGATTATTGCGGACATTGCCTGGCTGCGGGAACGCAAGGATCGCATCGAAGCGGTGTTTGTCACCCATGCCCATGAGGACCACGTGGGTGGCATCGCCCATACCTATGGGCAGTTGCAGGCGCCGATTTATGCGCGCAAGTTCACAGCCAATATTGCCGCCCGTAAGATGGACGAACATGGCCATCCGGCGGATGCGATCCACGTGACTTCCGCTTGGCCACAGCAAGTTACGGTTGGGCCGTTCACCGTTGGTTTTCTGCCGATTTCGCATTCCATCCCTGAAAGCTCTGCCCTGGTGATCGACACGCCAGAGGGGCGTGTGATCCATTCCGGTGATTTCAAAATTGACCTGACGCCGGGTGTTGGCGAAGCCTATGATCCCGACCTCTGGGCCGAGGTCTGTAAGGACGGCGTCAAGGCGCTGGTCTGTGACAGTACCAATGTATTCTCTCGCAATCCCGGTCGTTCCGAAGCAACGGTGGGGCCAGCGATTGAGGAACTGGTCAGCAGCGCCGAGGGCATGGTTGTTGCAACAACCTTCGCCTCTAACGTGGCGCGGGTGAAAACGCTGGCGGTTGCGGCGGATAAGGCCGGGCGCTCTGTCGTTTTGCTGGGCCGTGCGATGAAACGTATGGTCGAAGCTTCGCTTGAAACCGGTGTGATGAAGGATTTCCCACCGGTGGTCAGCCCTGAAGACGCACGTGGCATTCCGCGTGAGAACCTGATGCTGCTGGTGACAGGGTCACAGGGCGAGCGCCGTGCAGCAAGTGCGCAGTTGGCCCGAGGCAAGTTTCAGGGGATCGAGATGAAGGAAGGGGACATGTTCCTGTTTTCCTCCAAGACCATCCCCGGCAATGAAAAAGGTGTCATTCGCATCATCAACCAATTCTCCGAACGTGGTGTCGATGTGGTGGATGAATCTTCCGGTGGTCACTATCACGTGTCCGGCCACGCCAACCGGCCCGATCTTGAGACATTGCATGATGTGGTGAAACCGCAAATCCTGATCCCGATGCACGGTGAACACCGTCACCTGCGCGAGCATGTCAAGATTGCAGACGGCAAGGGCATCAAAGGTGTGCTGGCCGTGAATGGTATGATGATCGATCTTTCCGGCAATACGCCAAAAGTGGCGGAATATATCGAAACCGGCCGCACCTATATCGACGGTTCGGTGCAGATTGGGGCCTTGGACGGCGTTGTGCGTGACCGGATCCGCATGGCGCTGAATGGTCATGTCACTGTGACTGTTATCCTGGATGATGAGGACGAACCGCTGGGGGATCCTTGGGTCGATGCCATGGGTCTGCCAGATATGGGTAAATCCGGCGCGTCACTGGTGGATGTGCTGGAAGAGGACCTGAGCCAGTTTCTGGGTCGCTCCAAAGCTGCGACCCTGCGTGATGATACCAAGCTGAACGACGGGCTGAAACGCGTTGTGCGCCAGTCGGCCAATGATGAGATTGGGAAAAAGCCTGAGGTCACAGTTGTGGTCAGCCGGTTAAGCTGACCTCGACGCTGCGTCCTAGAAACAAAAACGGCCCCGCAATTTATTGCGGGGCCGTTTTTGTTTCAGATGAAGGGCTTATCAGCTGTCTGGCCGCTCGGCAAAGCTCAGCTCGATAAACTCTGGTGTGTGATCACCAAGACCGACAACCCGGTTGCCGCCGCGATCATTATTGCCACGCCCGCCGCCCCGGTTATCGTTGCGCCCACCACCGCGATTGTCATTGCGGCTGCGGTTGTTGTCGCGGGTGTCGTTGCGTTTGCTGTCTTTCTTGCCGTCCTGCGCACCGTCGCGCTTTGTATGGCGCTCTGCGTCGCTCTTTTCCTGCTTGGCTTGGGCAGGGGCATCACTGCTCTGCTTGTCGGCCTTGCCGGCATCATCGGCAACATTCTGATTGGCGGCCTCTGGGGCTTTCGCTTTGGGCGCATCATCCGATTTACGGCTGCGTGAACGGCTGCGTTTCGGCTTTTCTGACTTGGGCGCATCCTCTGCAGGCTTTTCAGCTTCTTTTGCAGGGGCCTTTGCGCTGCCGAGCGGGTTTTCCAGACGTGGAATTTCATGCTGCACCAGACGTTCAACATCGGCGAGGTTCTTTTCGTCGCGCGGCACGCAGATCATGATCGCAGTACCGTCACGGCCCGCACGTCCGGTGCGACCAATGCGATGCACATAGTCTTCGGCGTGGCTGGGTACGTCAAAGTTATAGACATGGCTGACCGAAGGCACATCCAGCCCACGTGCCGCCACATCAGAGGCCACAAGGAAACGCAATGTCCCTTCACGGAACCCGTCGAGGGTTTTGGTGCGCTGGCTTTGATCCAGATCGCCGTGGATAGGGGCCGCGTCATAACCGTATTTTTTCAATGACTTGGCGACGATATCCACATCCATCTTGCGGTTGCAAAAGATGATGGCATTGGTGCATTTGTCACCCTCTGCATCGATCAGCGCGCGCAGCACCTTGCGTTTTTCGGACCCTTCACGGTCTTTGCGCGACGCTTTGAACTCTAGCACCCCTTGGGTGATATTCTTGTTCGTAGTCGCCTGACGGGCCACTTCGATCCGTTCAGGGTTGCTGAGGAATGTATTGGTGATCCGCTCGATCTCGGGTGCCATGGTGGCCGAGAAAAACAAAGTCTGGCGGGTGAAAGGGGTCAGCCCAAAGATGCGTTCGATATCGGGGATGAACCCCATGTCGAGCATCCGGTCGGCCTCATCCACCACCATGATTTTTACGTCATTGAGGATCAGCTTGCCACGTTCAAAATGATCCAGCAGACGCCCGGGTGTTGCGATCAAGACGTCGACACCTTTGTCGATGGCCATGTCCTGTTCCTTGAACGAGACCCCTCCGATCAGCAGTGCTTTGGTGAGTTTTACGTTCTTGGCGTAGGTATCAAAGTTTTCGGCAACCTGTGCGGCCAATTCGCGTGTCGGGCAGAGCACCAGTGAGCGCGGCATCCGTGCGCGGGCACGGCCACGGGCCAGCATGGTGATCATCGGGAGGGTGAAACTGGCGGTTTTGCCGGTCCCGGTCTGGGCGATTCCCAGAACATCGCGCCCTTCAAGGGCAGGGGGGATGGCACCCGCCTGAATGGGGGTCGGGGATTCATACCCGGCTTCATCAATTGCTTTAAGCACTTTGGGGCTGAGCTTTAGATCAGAAAATTTTGTCATATGTGTCCGGTTTTGGCGGACGCTGATTTCGGCCCGCTGCATCAGTCACGTCGGCCCGATTGGCCCAAGGGCGGTATCTGCCGCGACATGTGGCGCACCGATAGCAACTTGGACGGTGCGCGTCAAATAGATCGCATATTTGGGGGTGTCTTTGCGAATTTAGACGGGAAAATGCTTGGAAATTGTGGTATTTAGGTCAAGTTTAGCCTGTTTTAGCAACCCATGGGCGGCCAAGCGGTCGCGCAGAGCGGGCGTATCGGCACAAACCTCATTGAAAAATGCCTGAAGTCCGGCCGTGCCACCTTCGGCCTCGATCATCTGAAACAGCTCATGCATCGACAGCCCACCTTTGTCGCGGGGGCAGTTGGGGGCCAGTTCAGCACGGTAGGATCCTTTTTCCAGCCGGTAGCGATAGGCCGCGTGCCAGTCTTCCCATGATTTGGCGTGGCAATGGGCAAGGTCGATCCCATTGGTGGATTCGGGGCCTTTGAGCATCTCATCATGTTGAAAGGCATTGTGGATTTGCACGCGCACCCCATCCAAGCCACTGCGAACAAAGCATTTTCCGGCCAGATGGCTCAGGAAGCCACCTTTGATATAACTGCCATAGGTCGGGTAAAGCGCCGCAACAACGCGGTTTCGGTCCGGGCCATTGGGCACAAAGGCTTTGAAAGCGGTGCCATCCCCCGCGAGTTGCTCCATCGGTCTGATCCGTGCGATTTTATCTTCGCCCGGCAGATCCGCCAGAATGTCGCCAATCGGGCGGTCCGCAACCAGAAACTCGTCCACATCCATATGGATCAGCCAGTCGACCTCGGACCGGCGCTGATAGGTATGGGTCGCATTATGTGTTTGACGGACCTGATGTTTTTTCGGACGTTTGCCCTTCCACCAATCCGCATCACACAGGGTGGGGCGTGTTTTGGGATGTGCCTTCAGAGCGTCATATGCCGCGCGATTGTCATCATCCAGATAGATGTAGATGCGGTGGGCACCCGCCTCCAGATGGTAGGCGGCAAACCCCAGGATGTCGCGAACCGGCGCGAGGATCGTGGCGCTGATCCCCCAGGTTGCTGTCACACCATCATTTCCTTGGTCGAGGTCAGCCGCACATCGGGATAGTCACGTTCGACCCGGTCAATATCCCATTGCAGCCGCGTCAGGTAAACAATGTCGCCATCATGATCATGGGCGATATGTTGCGGGTTCGCCTGAGTGAATTTGTCCACCGCCGGTTTTTCGCCATTGACCCAACGCGCAGAGGTGAACTGCGACTGTTCAAACCGGACCGGCAGGCCATATTCCAGCTCGATCCGGCTGGCCAGAACTTCGAACTGCAACTGGCCCACCACGCCCACAACAAAGCCAGAGCCGATGGAGGGTTTGAATACTTTTGCAGCCCCTTCTTCGGCAAATTGCATCAGGGCTTTCTCCAGATGCTTTGACTTCAACGGATCGCCCGCACGCACGCCTTGAAGGAGTTCGGGCGCAAAGGACGGGATACCTGTAACGCGCAAAGCTTCCCCTTCGGTTAACGTGTCACCGATCCGCAATTGCCCGTGGTTCGGGATGCCGATGATATCACCGGCCCAAGCCTCTTCGGCCAGCTCGCGGTCTGAGGCAAGGAACATCACCGGATTGGTGATCGCCATCGGTTTCTTGGTGCGCACATGGGTCATTTTCATGCCGCGCAGGAAGTGGCCCGAGGCGAGCCGCACAAAGGCGACACGGTCCCGGTGTTTCGGGTCCATATTGGCCTGAACCTTGAAAACAAAACCGGAAACCTTGTTTTCTTCGGGCAGGATCTGGCGCGGCTCGGCCTTCTGGATCTGCGGTTCGGGGCCGAATTTGGCGATGCCTTCCATCAATTCCTTGACCCCAAAGGAATTGATTGCAGAGCCGAACCAGATCGGGGTCAGCGACCCTTCGGCCATCAGTTCAGCATTCAGAGGTGGCATCAGTTCGCGCACCATTTCGAGGTCTTCGCGCAGCTTGTCCAGCAGGGCGGCGGGCACATGTTCGGCCAGTTTGGGGTCATCCAACCCATTGATTTCAACAGATTCAGAGACCTTGTTGCGGTCTGCACGGTCCATCAGTTCCAGCCGGTCGCGCAGGATGTCGTAACAGCCGATAAAGTCACGGCCCACCCCGATGGGCCAGCTGGCGGGGGTGACATCAATGGCGAGGTTTTCCTGAATTTCATCAATGATCTCAAAAACATCCCGGCTTTCGCGGTCCATCTTGTTACAGAAGGTCAGGATCGGCAGGTCGCGCATGCGGCAGACTTCAAACAGCTTCTGGGTCTGGCTTTCCACACCCTTGGCTCCGTCGATCACCATCACCGCAGCGTCCACAGCGGTCAGGGTGCGATAGGTGTCTTCAGAAAAATCAGAGTGGCCGGGGGTGTCGACAAGATTGAAGCGGAATACATCGTCTTTGCTGGCGAAATCAAACGACATGGCAGAGGCAGAGACAGAGATCCCACGGTCCTTTTCCATCGCCATAAAGTCGGAACGTGTCCGGCGCGCCTCACCTTTGGCGCGGACTTGTCCGGCCATTTGGATCGCCCCACCAAACAGCAGGAATTTTTCCGTCAATGTGGTCTTGCCAGCGTCAGGGTGACTGATGATGGCAAAGGTGCGGCGGCGGGCAATCTCTGGAGGTAGTTCGCCTCGGTTATTCAGTGTATCCAACATCTTGCGCGCCGTTCCTCATGTATTTCTCACCGATGTGTCGGGGAAAGGTAAATGTCGGGCCAAATTCTGCCCGGCGTTCATCGGGCGTACACATACCCTAGATACCGGTGGAAACAAGGGTTGCGGTGTTTTTACCTGTCGCAGGCCAGAGGGTAATCTCGTGCGATCATGGTAGGTAAATGGCCCGTCCACACGCTAACGCGCAGATGCCTTGCGCAACAGTTCTGCGATATCCGGGCGATCCAGCAACGACTCGCTGACGTCCAAACCGGCATGTGGCAGATCGGAATGTCCTGGGATCACCGCGCCCATTGTCGCGGAAAGCGCATCAGGCAGGGCAGATTTGGTGCGCGTGTCGATCAACATCGTTTCTGCGGCGATGCCTTCGGCATAGACAATCTGATGGCTGTCAAACAGCAGTTGGAAATAGTCGACGAAACCGCCGTCCATCACGGTGACCGTGCTGCCGTTCACCAAATGGCGGGCTTTGACCATGATTTCCGCACGCCCAGTCCCCAGTGCATCGCTGCGTTGATAAATAAACAGGCGGTGGTCGGGGCTGACGATAAGGTCGTGATCATTGTTTAGCGTGCCGGCATGGATTTTGATCGGCGCAAAATCCCCCACGGCGCGGACGGTGCTTTGCCCGATCCAGCGCAGCGGCTGCACACCGTCATCGCGGGTCAAGATCCGGTCCCCGACAGAAAGCTCTTCGATCAACCGCTGTTCGCCAGAGGCCAGCGTGATATGGGTGCCACGGGTGAAGGAGACGCTGGCAACCTGTGCGAACTTCTGTCGTGCGGTGGTGGTGTCAATGCCAACCAGCCTGTATTCGACACCGCTGCTAAGTGTGGTCAGGGGCATCAGGAAAACTTCGGCAACGCTGCCTTCCTCGTCCACCTCGACCATCACCAATGCGTCATGCATACTGCCATCGCCGGACATAAAGCTGATCGCGCTGTCCAGCACCAAAGTGGCACGCGCAGTGCCAAGCTCGGAGTCCGGCGCAATGCGAAAATGGGTGTCTGCGCCTGACAGCACCGCAAGCCGTTTGGGCGTTGTCTCAAAAGCAAGTTCATACACATCATCAAGCACCAGCTCACTGGCGAAAGACAGAGGGTCACCCATATTTGCCCCGCCAGAGGCAATAAAATCCTGCGCTGAATAGGCGGCCAGAACTTGCGCGGGGGCGGGTCTTGAACGGGTCATTTCAATCCTTGATGCTCTGGGTTTGGCAGCAGCTAACGCTATGATTGTGACCGCGCTGGGTCAAGGCTGCGGTGTTTTGCTGGCAGTCAGCGGTCAGCATGATAGGTCTGAAGAAATCACAACAGGGGAATCGCGATATGGATCTGGGGATCAAAGGGAAAACCGCGCTGGTATGCGCATCATCCAAGGGTTTGGGACTGGGCTGTGCCGAAGCACTGGCGGAGGCGGGCGTCAATCTGGTGATGAACGCCCGTGGCGCAGAGGCACTGGAGGCTTCAGCCGAGCGGCTGCGCAGCACTTATGGCGTATCGGTCACCGCCGTTGCTGCAGATGTGGCGACGGATGAGGGGCAGGCGGCGGTGATCACGGCAGCGGGTGACGTGGATATTCTGGTCAACAATGCCGGGGGACCCCCTCCGGGCATGTGGTCCGATTGGGACCGTGAGGATTTCATCAAGGCGCTGGATGCCAATATGCTGGCCCCGATTGCGCTGATCAAGGCGCTGGTGCCCGGCATGATGGACCGCGGCTGGGGCCGGGTGGTTAACATTACTTCTCAATCCGTGCGCGCGCCGATCGGCGTTCTGGGCCTCAGCAATTCGGCCCGCACCGGGTTGACCGGCTATGTCGCGGGCACCTCGCGTCAGGTGGCAGGATCGGGTGTGACGATCAATAACCTTCTGCCCGGCATTCATGCCACGGACCGTGCCGACGCATTGGACGGTGTGGTGGTCAAATCGCGCAATATCTCACTTGAAGAAGCGCGCATTGAACGTGCTGCAGGCATTCCCGCCGGGCGTTATGGCACCCGTCAGGAATTCGGCGCAGCCTGTGCGTTTTTGTGCTCCACCCATGCGGGCTTCATTGTCGGGCAGAACCTGCTGCTGGATGGTGGCGCAACCAACATCACGATGTAATTGATATGGCCGAAAAATTCTCGCTCAAGGATCATCTGTTCAATCCGCAAACCATGGCACAGCTGGCCGCAGAGTTTGCCGCCGGGCTACCCGGTTTTGATGCGGAACGTTTTCAGGCTGAAGCCCTGTCTGGCTTTGGTGAACGCGAGCTGATGGAGCGGATGGAATGGATGGCCAATTGCCTTGAGGGGCAATTGGCCAAGGGTTTCCCGACCATGGCGGACCAGTTGGAAGCGGCAATGCCCGCACCACTGGATCCCGCCTTGTGCGACGATGATTTCGGCCAATTCATTCACGCCATGCCTGGTATATTGGCGGTGCGCCACGGGCTTGATGACCATCGCGAACGGGCGCTGGATCTGCTTTATGAGGCGACCAAACGGTTCTCGATGGAGTTCTACATCAGGCCTTTCCTGAACCGTTGGCCGGAGGAAACATTGGCCCGTCTGGCGCGTTGGGCGGCGGATGACAACTATCATGTCCGCCGGTTGGTCAGCGAAGGTACACGGCCCCGTTTGCCATGGGCCAGATCGGTCACGCTGGAGACCGGGCAGCGGGTGCCGCTACTGGCTCGGCTTTATACAGACAAAACCCGCTATGTGACGCGTTCAGTGGCGAACCACCTGAACGATATCGCGAAAAAAGAACCTGAACTGGTGATCTCGCTACTGCAGGAGTGGCAGCAAGAGGGGCGTCAGGATGCAAAGGAGCTTGCGTGGATGACGCGCCATGCGCTGCGCGCCTTGGTGAAACAGGGGCATGCCGGGGCGCTGGACCTGCTGGGCTATCGTGGTGACGTGCCGGTGCGGGCCAGTCTGACGCTGGGCGCAGACAGCTATGCCATCGGGGACCGTCTGGCGATTGGCTGTGAATTGGCGACGGATCAGGATCTGCCGGTCATGGTGGATTACCGCATCACCTTTGCGCGGGCAGGGGGCAAGACGGCGGAAAAAGTATTCAAACTGAAGGTCGCAGAGATCAAAGCGGGCAATCCGCTGACCCTGTCAAAGTCCCATTTCCTCAAGGGTGATGCGACGACTTTCACCCTTTATCCGGGGCCGCATGCGGTGGTTTTACAGGTCAACGGGCAGGATCTGGCCCGCGCCGATTTTGAGCTGACACCCTAAACCCGTTCACGTTTTTGGGACCAGGACGATCATTGGTGGTTGCCTTGCCGATTGGCGGCTAAAGCTGGGCCATTACAGGTCATCATAAGGCAAGCCCATGCAAACCACTGTTCTTATTGCGCTCTTTGCGGCCATTCTGGTCGCCAGTCTGCTGGCCGCCCCCAAACGCGCCTCGGTTGACGGGTTCTTTGGTGGGCTTGGCGTCTCGGGGCGTGCGCCTGGGCTTTGGGTGTTGGTGCTGTCACAGGTCACCACATGGATTTTCGCACGCTCCCTGATGAACGCTGCGATTCTGGGGTATTACTACGGGATTGCTGGTACCTTGGCCTATGCCGCCTACTACGGCTCCTTCCTGACCGGTGGCTTTATTGTCGCCCGATTGCGGGCGAAAGGGGCGCGGTCGATGCAGGATTGGCTGGGCGCGCATTTCGGTGTGGCGGGCAACGGCTGTTACAATCTGGTGATTGCGCTGCGGCTCCTGTCAGAGGTTTTTGCCAATCTGCTGGTGGTCGGGTTGATCTTCAACGCCGTTCTGGCAGGCAGCGGCACCGGGGCGATCCTGATCGTTGCGGTGCTTGGGCTGGCCTATTCGGCATGGGGCGGGTTGTCGGCGGCCCTGCGCACGGATGTTGTGCAAATGCTGGTGTTTCTGGTGGTCTTTGGTCTGGCGTTTCTGGCGCTGATCACCAGCCCCGATTTCGACCTCGGCGCGGTTGTGACGGCCTCCGGCACCTCGGGTGCCTATAACGGTTGGGTCTTGCTGGCGGTGGCTGCATTGCAGGTGTTTTCCTATCCCGCGCACGATCCGGTGATGATGGACCGCGGGTTTATTGCGGATGAAGAAACCACCAAGGCATCGTTTCTACATGCCTTCTGGATTTCCACAGTCTGTATCATCGGATTTGGTTTCTTTGGCATACAGGCCGCCCTGAGCGGGGCAGAATATGAAGGGCAGTTGATCGGCACCTGGGCAGTGATGTTCCCGCCTTGGGTCTTTGTCGCCTTGATGGTGTCGCTGCTGGTCTCTGCCCTTAGCACGCTGGATTCCGCCTTGGCCTCTGCTGCGCGATTGGTTGTTGAAGAGTTGCGCCTTGCACCGCGCACATTGGCGGGGGGGCGCGTTGTGATGCTGGCCTTTATGGTCGCGGGCACGGCTCTTACACTCTGGGGCAATGCGACCCTGTTTGATGCGGTGGCGGTCAGCGGTACAGCGTCGATGTTTCTGACGCCGGTTTTGGTCGTCGGTCTGGTGATGGGGCGCGATGTGGCGCTTTGGGGCTATCTGATTGCCTTTGGTGCGGCGGCAATCGGGGCGGTGGCGTATTTCGGACGCAGCTGGGCGATCTTTGTCGCCATCCTGCCCGAGGGGCATAAATACGAACAACTGCTGGTGATTTGTCTGGCTGTTCTGGCGGTTGGCTTCGCCGGAGTGCTTGCGGCGGTGCGGCGGGGCTGATAGCAGTTTTTCCGAGTAATTCTATCGGATATCTATGACCTTAGCTGCCTCTACGCCGGACCAACCGGTTGTCCCGCGCCTTGAAATCAAGGACCTGCGTCGTTCCTTTGCGGGCCGCCCGGTTGTTGATGGCGTGTCACTGCAAATCATGCCGGGTCAGGTGACTTGCCTGCTGGGCCCTTCGGGTTGCGGCAAATCCACCACTTTGCGGATGATTGCGGGCGTGGAGATGCAAGACAGTGGAACGATCCATGTGGATGGCAAGCTGATCTGTGACACGGTGTTTCGCATCCCGCCCGAGCGGCGCGAAATTGGCCTGATGTTTCAGGACTTTGCCCTGTTTCCGCATCTGTCGGTGGCGGACAATGTGGCCTTTGGCCTGAAGGGATCAAAGGCAGAGAAACGCGTCCGGGTAGAAGAACTGTTGGCGCGGGTCGACCTGTTGCGCTTTATCGACGGCTATCCGCACCAATTGTCGGGAGGCGAACAACAGCGTGTTGCACTGGCGCGCGCCTTGGCCCCCAAGCCGCGTATCATGTTAATGGATGAGCCGTTTTCGGGGTTGGACAACCGGTTGCGCGACGGCATCCGCGATGAAACCCTGAGCATCCTCAAAGGAGAGGATACGGCCGTTCTGCTGGTCACACATGAACCGGACGAGGCCATGCGAATGGCAGATGAAATCGCATTGATGCGCGATGGCAAGATTGTGCAGCAGGGTGCGCCTTACAATGTCTACACTCGGCCTCTGGACCGCGCGGCGGTTGCGTTTTTTTCCGATGCGAATGTGATCGAAGCGACGGTTGAGGGCGCGCTGGCGCATACGGCTTTCGGGCGGTTTCTGGCCCCCGGTGTTGCGGATGGCACGCGGGTGCAGATCGTGTTTCGCCCGCAACATGTGCGGATCGACTTTGACCGTGCGGGCAAGGGGCCAAACCCCACGGCGAAAGAGGGGATGCCGGCACGGGCCGTGGTGTCGCGGGCGCGGTTCATGGGGTCGGAAAGTCTGGTCGAATTTGTAATGGACCATGACGGGTCCCCCTTGCGGGCAACTGTGCCGAATGTGTTTCTGCCGCAACCGGGGGCGGTGATGTGGCTGACTATTCCGCGCGACCGGTGCTTTGTGTTCCCGTTTGATGAATAGGAGTTGGTGATGGCTGAGACGTTGCTTGTTGAGTTTGGCATGGGATCGTCACTGCGGCGGGGGGATTACACCCAAGCAGCCGAGCGTGCGGTGCGCGATGCCCTTTGGCACAATTCAATCAACCTCGCGGAACTCTTCGGGTTTGAGAAAACCGCGATGCAGATCACGCTGGACGTTGGGGTGCAGCAGCCGGACAAGGTTGATGTCGAGGTGCTGAAGGCGGTGTTTCCCTATGGAAATGTGACGGTGAACGTCTCGAAAGGCGGGCTGGATGTGGCGCGTCCTGAGGGGGAACACGGGGACGGGCATCCAACGGCGATGGCCAATGTGGCGCTCTCTGTCGGCTTTGATATGGAGCGGGCAGATGGGTGATCTGAAAAACATGCAGCGCGTGATCATCGAAATGGGCATGGGCAACGACCTGCACGGGATGGATTACACCAAGGCGGCGGGCCGCGCGATTGAAGACGCGCTGCGCCACTCATCGCTGCCGCTTTTCGCCGTTACGGGCGTTTCGCATGAAGAGATGCGGGTGCAGGTGACGATCGGCGTGCAGGAACCGGACAAGCTGGACTTGGCGGCGCTGACAGCGAAGTTGCCACGCGGCGAGGCCGAGGTGTGCGCCGTGCATGGCGGGTTGAATGTGCCGGCTGGGGGTGAAACGATTGTGGTTGCGCAAGCGAGCGTAGAGGCGTTTTTGCCGCCGCAATCCGGTTGGAAACTGAAACCCTAAGGCACGTAATCCGCCAGCGTCTTGCCCGGCTCATCGACAAACAGATCGGGCAGGGCCTCTGCGCTTTCGATCAGATCAAGGCGAAAGACGCGAAAACCCTCGCGCAATTCGCACCATGAGGTCAGGGTCCAGACACGGCCCCAATATTCCATATGCAGCGGGCGGATAACTCGGCTGGTGACGGCATTTTCGCGCGAGGTATAGGTCAGGCGCACCTTCTGGCGGGCTTTGATCGCGGAACGCAGCAGCGGCATATGGGTCAGATTGCGTGTCGGATCGGCAAAGGGGTAAACGGCGAATTTCCACGCCTCGGCCTCGGCAATGGTTTGTGCGGGCAGCACCGCGTCGATCTTGTCTGCCAATGTCTCAGCCGCGATCTTCAACGTGTCATCCGCGGCTTGCCCGACAATTGCCAACCCAAGGTTCAGCGCCTCAAGCTCGGATGCGGTCAAGGTCAGGGGCGGCAAGCTGATCGCCTGAGTGATCATATAGCCCACGCCGCGCTCGCCCTCGATGGGCACACCCGATGCGCTGAGCGTGTCCATATCGCGGTAGATGGTGCGTGTGGATACCTCTAGCCGTTCGGCAATGTCCTGCGCGCGGTAAAGTTTACCGTCGCGCAGGATCTGTATGATGTCAAACAGACGATCAGTGCGGCGCATGCTACTCCTGTTGGTATTTGATCAACCCGTGACGCATCGAGACATGCGCGGGGTCAATCATCTGCATCATCGGGGCGGCAATGGGATCGGCCATCATTGCCTCGGCGGTGGATTTGGCGGCCTCCATCGTGGTCCATGTCACGTGGTCGGTCCACATGCCATCCTTATCACAGGATAGGGTGCGGCTCAGGACGTTGCCGCTGGCTTTGAGCATCGGCTCAATCGCGCGTGCGGCGGTGACAAAGGCCGTCGGGTCGGCACCCTCGTTCAAACGAAATGTCACGATTTCCGCAACAGCGGCGGTGGTGGCTTGGGTCTGGGACATGAGAAACTCCTTTGTTCATGTGTGAGACCCGTCTAGGGGATGCCAACTGACATAAACCTGTCAGTTGGATGCGACAAGAGGCGATTATTTTTGTACTGATGCGTGAAACAGGAGCGGGAAACAGGTTTGCCACTTTGCCTTGCCTGCGGTGCTGCGTAAAACAGGGGCTGAACTGACAGATCGGGCGCGGCAAAGGTGTATGCGCCCCCATGGGAGAAAAGACATGTTGAATAATATTGGTTTGCCGGGCCTTTTGCTGATCGCGGTTGTGGTTCTGGTGCTGTTCGGTCGCGGCAAGATTTCCAGCCTGATGGGTGAGGTCGGCAAAGGCATCACCAGCTTCAAGAAGGGCATCAACGAAGGCGAAAAAGAACTGGCGGATGAGTCCAACACCGTTGAGACCGAGGTTGTCGCCGAAAACGATACGACCAAAGACAAGGTTTAATCCATGTTCGATCTGGGCTGGACCGAACTGCTGGTCATTGGGATCGTGGCGCTGATTGTGGTCGGCCCCAAGGATCTGCCGATCCTGTTTCGCAAGGTCGGGCAGTTTGTGGGCAAGGCCAAGGGCATGGCGCGGGAGTTCTCCTCTGCGATGAACGATGCGGCGGACGACAGCGGCATGCGCGAAATGTCCACTTCGATCAATAAATCGCTCAAGGCGGCGACCAATCCGGTGGGCACGGCGATGGACGGGGTGAAATCCGCAGCCAAATCCCTGACCGATCTGGACCCTGAAAGTGAAACCGGCAAGCTGTCGGCGGAACGTGCGGCAAACGCCAAGAAAATTCAGGCAGCGGGTGCGCGTGCAGCGGCCGAACGCAAACAACGCGAGGCGGCAGAGGCGATGGCCAAAGCCGAAGAGCTCGAGGCGGCAGCAACGCCTCCTGTGGCGGAAAAAGAGTAACACATGAGCGCGACAGACGATATTGACGACAGCGCAGCGCCGCTGATCGAGCATCTGGCAGAGCTGCGCACGCGGCTGATCCATTCGGTGATTGCCTTTATCATCGGGATGATCATCTGTTTCACGGTCTGGAACCCGATTTTCAACTTTCTGACCAATCCCCTATGTTCGGCCATGGCCGAGCGCGGGCAGGAAGATTGCGGGCTGATCCTGATCAAGCTGCAAGAAGGCTTCTTTGTTGCCATCTCGATCTCGCTGCTGGGCGGGCTGGTACTGGGCTTTCCCTATATCAGCTACCAGATGTGGCGGTTTGTGGCACCGGGGCTTTACAAGAACGAGAAGGGTGCGTTTCTGCCGTTCCTGATCGCTTCGCCCATCATGTTCTTTATCGGCGCGTCGTTTGCGTTCTACGTGGTTACCCCGCTGGCGTTTGATTTCTTTCTCGGCTTCCAACAGGGATCACTGACCGGTGACGGATCCGACGCGGTGGCGAACGGTGTGGCCGGCATCGCCTTTCAGGGATCGGCGCAAGAATACCTAAGCTTGACAATCAAATTCATCGTGGCCTTTGGTCTGTGTTTCCAGCTGCCGGTTTTGCTGACGCTTATGGGCAAGGCCGGGCTGGTCAGCGCCGAGGGGCTGGGCAATGTGCGCAAATATGCGGTTGTGGCCATTCTGGTGCTGGCGGCATTGGTCACGCCACCCGATGTGATCACTCAGGTGATCCTGTTTGTGGTGGTTTACGGGCTTTATGAACTGTCCATTCAATTGGTGAAACGGGTCGAAAAACAGCGTGAGGCCAAATTGCGGGCGGAAGGTTTCTATGACGAAGACGAAGACCTGCTGGCCGAATTTGACGACGATGAAGACGATTTGAAGTAAGGGGCGTGTCTATGCCGAACGCGATGATAGATGACCCCATGGATCGGATCGCCGCCGCGTTAGAGCGGATGGCACCGGCCCCGCTTGCGGCCCCTGATTTCGATGCGGCCACGGCCTTTGTCTGGCATACAGAGCCGGACCGGCTGGAGCCGGTTGAAAAGGTCAGTCGCGTTGATCTGTCCTTGCTGATCGGTGTGGACCGCGCGCGCGATACCCTGTTGCAGAATACACGGCAGTTTGCCGCTGGCCTGCCAGCAAATAACGCGCTTATGTGGGGCGCGAGGGGCATGGGAAAATCAAGCCTTGTCAAGGCTATACATGCCAATGTTGTAGCAACACATGAGGCCTTGCGCATTGTCGAATTGCAACGCGAAGATCTGCCTTCGGTGGGGCGGTTGCTGAACCTTCTGCGCGGTGCTTCGCAGCGGTTTATCCTGTTCTGTGACGATCTGAGTTTTGGCCATGATGACGCGCATTACAAATCGCTAAAGGCGGTGCTGGATGGCGGGATCGAAGGGCGGCCCGAGAATGTTGTGCTTTATGCCACGTCGAACCGCCGTCACCTGATGCCGCGCGATATGATCGAAAACGAACGTGGTTCCGCGATCAATCCAGCTGAGGCAGTAGAGGAAAAAGTGTCCCTTTCGGATCGTTTCGGCCTGTGGCTGGGCTTCCACCCCTGTGATCAGGATCAATATCTTGCGATGATCCGGGGCTATTGCGATGCCCATGGGGTGCAGATTGATGACGATACGCTGCGGGCAGAGGCCATTGAGTGGCAGGCAACACGCGGGGCACGGTCCGGGCGTGTGGCCTGGCAGTATTTCGTGGATCTGGCAGGGCGCAAGGGCGTGACCCTGCGCTAAGCATAGGTCGGAAAGCAGGCTGCTTCATAGGATTTTGCCACGGCAAATGCTTGTGGGCCAAAGCTATCCGTATCAATGCAGAGTGCCGGGAAACGCCTGACAATCTCGTTTTTTGAACTTGGAGAGAGCGCCTGCATTGCGGCTGGGCCAGGATAGAAGCTTTCGCTCAACATACCGCTGGTTTGCAGAACGAAGTGGCCCTTTAGCAGTAGGTGATAATAGGTGAACTCTGCCTGTGGCATTCGGTAAATTGTGTCACCATTCACGAGGTCTTTGGCTCTGATAAAGGCGGCTTCGGTGCCGAGCAGTAATTCGGCGCGCCAGTCTTCAACCAGAATTGCGTGGTTCGGAGAGACAGCGATATCGCGATCGTTGTTAAAAGTACCCTTGGTTATTATGATCGGGGCCAGGTCACCATCCGCTTTGACTGTGCTTTTCCCAATCCATTCAACGGTTTGTTCGCCGCCATTATCAGTATTGACCAAATCGCCTTCGGATAGATCGCTGATGCGACGCGGACCTTGGGAGGTATCAATTAAGGTATCCGCTCCAAAGCAGGTGATGTCCTCGTAATCCCAACCGGTGCCACTATCCACCCAACCACCGGCGTTGCCCAACAGGGTATCCCCTGTTTCAAAGGACGAGCCCGGCGTAGGGAGCCAGTACCATTGGCCGGCGACCTGAAAAAAGGCAACTGGTTCAATAACGTCCTGGATGCCATCATTGTTGGTATCCATACGTACATTGAGGATGGAACCGCCGTTTACGACTGCGTTGGTGTGATTGCCATCTGATGTGGTGACAAGTTGGTTGGCGTCACCTGAACCAAACCAATCCATCTGCGCATCATCATCTGTGATGGTGATTGTCAGTTCAGGTGTGGAGGGGATGTTATATCCGGTCCAGCGATAGCCGATGCCATGGTAAGTCGGCATCGTCTATCTCCCCATCCGGTTTGCACCCGATACTGGGGAAACAGACATTGTATCACAGGTTGTTTTTTGGTGATCCCACCGCGTGGTGCATTTGGAAATGTGGCGAGTTATCTGATGGTAAGCGTGAACACGAGACTTATCCAACTGAACGAAGGCACAGGTGTTTAGAGCAGACCGCACATCGCACTTGAGCACTGAATGCACGGGTACAACCGGGCCTTCTGGTCTGAATTCCGTTTCTTTGTAACCGTTATAGTTGAGCATGGTTCAATCCAATCGCGCTTGGTGCGTTGGATTGTTTCTATTCCCGAAACGGGGCGCGATGAGGGCGTTGCCGTGTGGTTTGAGGCAAACTCGCGGCAATTTAGAGGTAATTTGCCCTGAAAACGGATGTCAGGCCCGGTTTTGGACCCGTATCAGTTCAAGAAAGGTGCCGGATCAACCGAGTCGAATCCTTCGCGCACCTCAAAATGCACATAGGCGTCATCACCGCTGCGCAGTTTCGCGATCTGCTGACCACGGCCCACGCTGTCACCTTTGGCAACGCTCACATCCGTCACATTGGCATAGACCGTCAACAGGTTGCCAGCGTGGCGTACGACAACGATCGGCACACCTTCAGCGCTTTTGGTGATGGCGGCCACGGTGCCACTGTCGGCAGCTTTCACCGGCGTGCCGGCGGCAGCTTTGATGTTGATGCCTTCATTGCGGCCCTTGGCATAGCCACGGATGATGCTGCCGGTGACCGGAGTTGTCATCTTGGTGGCTTTGGCGGGTTTGGTGGTTTTGCCAACATCTGCCACCGGCTTGCTGGGTGCCTTGGCAGCAGGGGCGGGTTTGGCCGTGTCGTCCTTGGGCAAGGGCTTGGCCGCTGAGGGTGGTGTTGGCGTAGGTGTGCCGGTGCCGGGGGCGGTGGTGGTTGCCGTCGCACTTGGGGCTGGTGTCGCCTTGCGGGCCGGTGGGTTCTGCTTGGCAACGGGGATCAGCAGGAACTGACCTTCGCGCACGGCAAAATCTGCCCCCAGACCATTCCACTCCGACAGCGCCTTGACCGGCACATTGTAAAGCCGCGCAACGGTATAAGCGGTTTCTCCGCGCTCGACCTTGTGGCGCACAGGTTCCTGCCCGGTTTGCGCCTGTGGGGCGTTGGTTGCGGGGGGCAGGGCGGCGGTTTGTACACCGGGTGTTGCAGGAGCGCGGTCAATTGCGCCACCGGCCAGCGAACTGATGTCAACCGGCTGGATCGGGCCGCTGCTCGCCGCACCGGTTGCAGGCGAAGGTTCCGCGACACGTCGCGGCAGGGCGATGATCTCGTCCTTGCGCAGGGTGTCATCAATGTTGATCCCGTTAAAGCGGGCAAGCGCAGCAGGGTCGACATTCACCCGCTTGGCAACATCACCCAGGGTGTCGCCGCGCCGGGCTACAGCAACCTGATAGTTGGGATAGGAGATCACACCGCGATCGTCAGGCTTGGGCCGGTTGGCCAGTGGGCCGGTGGCTGCATCCGCCGTGGAAAAGCCGCCGCCAATGCCGCGCAGATCAAAATCCAAGGGTTGATCACCGCAAGCGGTCAGAAGGGTGGCACTGGCCGTTGCCAGCAAGCTCAGCCGTACCTTACGGCGCATAATGGATGGGCGCATCTGCTAGTCCTCTTTACACTCGGCCCCCCCGTGTCTCCGAGGGTTCGCAACACAATACTCTATTATCCGTCTTTGCCCAAGCCTTCCAGCAAAGGAACAAAGCGCACAGAACGCATTTCGTCATATTCCAGCCCGTCTGCGGTTTTCCGCACACGGATCAGATGTTGCACCGCATCCGATTGCCCCACCGGCAGCACCATGATGCCGCCCTCCTTGAGCTGCGCCAGAAGGGGCCCGGGTGGGTCTTCGGCGGCGGCCGTCACGATGATGCGGTCAAAAGGGGCCTGTTCGGCCAAACCAAAGCTGCCATCGGCAGTGATCGCGGTGATGTTCACCAGATCAAGGTCCTGAAAAATGGTGCGGGCTTCATGTACCAGACGGCGGTGGCGGTCGATGGTATAGACGCGGCGTGCAAGTTTGCTGAGGATCGCCGCCTGATACCCCGACCCGGTGCCGATTTCGAGCACCTTGTCACGCGGGCTGATCTCCAGCGCCTGTGTCATCAGCCCGACAACAGAAGGCTGGCTGATGGTCTGGCCACAGGCGATGGGCAGCGGCATATCCTCGTAGGCGCGTTCGGAAAACAGCCCTTTGATAAAAGGGCCACGGTCAACGCTTTCCATTGCCGCAAGGACTCGGCTGTCCGTCACCCCCTTGGAGCGCAGCGCATAGAGAAACTGCATCTTACGCTCTGCGGCGGAATGGGCGTCGTCCGCGTTACTCATGAATTGATGCCCGCAAGACTGTCCATCATGTTATGGGCGGTCAGATCCGCGCGCATCGGCGTCACCGAAACATAACCTTCAAGGTTATAGGCCGCATCCGACCCTTTGGCGGTTTTGACCTGCTGATCGCCGCCTTTGATCCATGAGAACCGTCGCCCAGACGGTGCGGTGTGCGGTTCGGTGCCAAAGACCACACCGGGACGACGCCCCTGGGTGGCAAGGCGGGTGCCCTTGACATCCAGTGCTGCGACGGGTGGGAAGTTCACGTTATAAAACAGTGGGTAATCCACATCTTCATCGGGCGTGTTGCGCAAAATGCGGCGCAAAACGGCGGCCCCGTGTTTCGATGCGGCCTCAAACGGGTCTTCCAGCTCACGGTTGGCAGGACCGAAATATTGTGACAGGGCAATGGCGGGTAGCCCTTGCAGGGCCGCTTCCATCGCGCCGCCAATGGTGCCGGAATAGAGCGTGTTTTCAGCCGAGTTATTGCCCCGGTTCACACCGGAGAGCACCAGATCAGGCGGGCAGTCCTTCATCACGTCATGTACGGCGACCAACACACAATCAGCGGGGGAGCCTTCGGCGGCATAGCGGCGTTCGCCCAATTGGGTCATCATCGTGGGATGCACATAGTTGATGCAATGACCAACGCCGGATTGTTCAAAGGCCGGTGCCACGGTCCAGACTTCACCTTTGGGGCCGGCCAGATCGGTGGCGATGGCGTGCAGCGTTTCAAGCCCCGGTGCCGTGATCCCGTCGTCATTTGTAATCAGAATGCGCATGATTTGCCCCTTTCTGCCTTGATAGGTGAGGGGGCAGAGCGCGGCAAGCGCAGGCTTGGCCTCAAAGGGTCAAAGTTGCGCCAAAACCGCAGCCGCTTGCGTGTGGATGTCGCTAAGGCCCTCGCGTGGCTCGCCGGGGAAGAACCGGGCGCGTGTGGCGGTGGGCATCGGCTCAGGTGTCAGAATGCTGACCTTGGGGCCGATCTTGGCGGTTTCGGCGGCCCATGCGCGGGCCAGTGCGATCTGTGCGGATTTTGTTGCCGCATAGGCCCCGAAAAACTTGTGATCGACACGCGGATCGTCAAAGAACACCGCTTGCCCGCTCTGGCCCAGTAAAGGTGCCACATAGGTGATCAGGGTCGAGGTGGCGGTGACATTGCCGGCGACCGATTTCGCCATGTCCTTGGCATCAATGTGATCTGCGGGGGCAAGCGGGGCTGCGTGAATGGCGCAATGCAGCCAAATATCAAGGCTGCCCCAGCGGTCATGGATTCCGCGACACAGAACAGCCATGGCATCGGCGTTGGTCACATCCATCGGGGCCAGGGTGGCGGCACCGCCTTTCGCTTGAATGCGATCGTCCAGTTCCTCCAGCGCGCCGGTGGTGCGCCCGACGGCAATGACGTGATGTGTGGGGGCCAGTGCCTCAGCAAGGGCGGCACCCAAGCCGCGAGAGGCGCCAGTGATCAATGCGGTTTTGGTCATGGGAGCTGCTTGTTTCTTATGGTTTGAAGGGGCGACAGGTTACTCCGCCGCCGGTTTCATTTGGAAACCCTGATCCATCTGATCGGCGGGGGTGACCGGATATTCGCCCGAGAAACAGGCATCACAATACTGCGGGCATTTCTTGTTGCGCCCCTCGGCCTCGCCAACGGCACGATAGAGGCCATCCAGCGAGATGAATTTGAGGCTGTCCACGTTCAAATGCGCGCGCATCTCTTCTTCGGACATTGTGGCCGCAAGCAATTTGTCGCGTTGTGGGGTATCCACACCGTAAAAACAGGGCCAGGCTGTCGGGGGGGAGGCAATGCGGAAATGCACCTCCTTGGCACCGGCATCCAGGATCATTTCCTTGATTTTACGGCTGGTGGTGCCGCGCACCACGCTGTCATCAACCAGAATGACCCGTTTGTCCTTGATCAGCGCCCGGTTGACGTTGAGTTTCAGGCGCACACCCATGTTGCGGATCTGCTCGGTGGGCTCGATGAAGGTGCGGCCCATATATTGGTTGCGGATGATGCCCATCGCATAAGGGATGCCCGATTCAAGGGAAAACCCGATGGCAGCCGGTGTGCCGGAGTCCGGTACGGGGCAGACAAGATCCGCCTCGACCGGGCTTTCCTTGGCCAGCTCCCGGCCAATCGCTTCACGGGTTTCATAGACGGAACGACCGCCCAGAATACTGTCGGGGCGGCTGAAATAGACGTGTTCAAAGATACAGAAACGCGGTTCCTGACGGCGGAAGGGAAAATGGGATTCGATGCCCTTGGGGGTGATGACCACCATTTCGCCGGGGTCGATTTCGCGCACAAATTCCGCGCCGATGATATCTAGCGCACAGGTTTCCGAGCTTAATGCCCAGCCGTCACCGACCTTGCCCAACACCAGCGGGCGCACACCCAGTGGGTCGCGCACACCAATCAGCTTGGTGCGTGTCATGGCCACTACAGAAAACGCCCCTTCAACACGGCGCAGGGCATCTTCCATCCGTTCAGGGATGGTGCGTTGCAAGGAGCGGGCCATCAGGTGAATGATACATTCACTGTCAGAGGACGATTGAAATATGCTGCCCCGTTCGATCAGCTCCCGGCGCAGGGAATTGGCGTTTGTGATATTGCCGTTATGGGCAATCGCCGCACCGCCCATGGCGAATTCGCCAAAGAAGGGCTGAACGTCGCGGATCGCTGTCGGGCCTTTCGAACCGGAGGTGGAATAGCGCACATGACCGATGGCCAGTTCACCGGGCAGGGTTTCCATCACTTTTTGCGAAGTGAAATTGTCGCGCACATAGCCAAAGCGGCGGGCGGATTGAAATCCGGCTTCGGGATCATGGCTGACGATGCCGCCAGCTTCCTGGCCGCGATGTTGCAGGGCATGCAGGCCGAGGGCGACGAAATTCGATGCGTCGGCCACGCCAATCATGCCAAAGACGCCGCATTCCTCTTTCAGTTTATCCTCGTCGCCGGCGTCACGCAGATAGGAGGTGTCAAAGGGGTGTGCGGGGGGCATGATTTTGCGGGAAATCTTGGGCACGGGTGGGGCTGCTCCGAATCCAGTTGGGGACGCACACTATGTAGGAGGATTAATCTCCAGTGTCACCCCGAAGCAGGGCATATGTAAAATTTGTATGAAACGCTCCTGTCGCATTGAGGCGGGGGAGACAGGATTACGCCCGCCGCCGCCCACTGTCCTTGCCCGGCTGATCGCCGATGTCCTGGCTACGCTTCTGGTTTCCTGATTTTGTCGCATCTTCAAGACAGTATCCGGGCAGGGAGAACCGTACCATCGCACCGGACTGGATGGGTAAATTTTGCGCCTTCAACGTGCCGCCGCGTGCAGAGATCAGCCGTTTTACTGCAAACAGGCCATATCCGCTTTCTGCGCGAAACTGACTGTTGTTCATCACCTTCAAGGCATCTGATGAAAAACCCATGCCATTGTCGGTAAGCGTCACTTCCAGCATGCCCGGATCACCCTGACGCACGTCAATTTTGATTTTCATCTTGTCGCGGTGCCCGTGTTTCAGAGCATTCTCAATCATATTGCAGAGGGCGATTTGCATGACCGTGCGATCAGTGCTGAGTGTGGACATGGAGCTTGTGACAGTGTGAACCTGCGTGGGATCAAGTGTCGCGCAGATGTCATTGCACAGTGTGGCAAAGTTAAAGACCGTATGCGGGTTTCGCTCGGCGGCGACCTCTACATGCTGCAATACTTCGGTCACCAGATCCATGGTTTTTGCGGCGATCCGTTCCAGCGTTTCCAGCAGTTCAATATTGCCGATGTCCTGTTCTGCCAGATCGTCGCGCAGTAACCCGGCAATGGCGGAAATCTGACGCATGGGCGCGCGCAGATCATGGGCTGCCATGGCAACAAACTGCTCCATCTCGGTGGCAAGGGTGTTGAACTGAACCTTAGCTTCCTGAGCGTTTTGCTCTGGTGTCAGATCGGTGGAGCAGCCGACAAGACGGGTAACCTTACCTTCATCATCCAGGTCGGGGCATAAAGTGGTTCGAAAGCTGCGAGGCATGCCGGCAACGGGCAGATCCAGCTGATACGACGTCGATACACCGCTGTCGCGCACACCACAGTGAAAGGCATAGGCGGTTCGTCCATAGGCATGGGGGTAGATTTCCTGCGCCGTGCGGCCCAGAAAATCTGAAATCGGACGGCCGGATTTGCGAAGCGCATAGTCGTTGATCGCAGCGTAAACCGGTTCACCTGCATCGTTGATGTGAAGGACAAAAACGGGTGCCGAAATCAGGTCAAAATCGCCATATGAATGCTGAGAAGTCACCAGGTACTCCTTATCGGTGACCTGAGTCATAGTTCAGCTTAGTTAACGAAATATTACCGTCGCCCCGAAAACCGCCTTTTCGGAAAGGTTTTGCGTCCTGTGGGTTACTCGCCGCAGGCCCCGACAAGTGCTTCGTAGCGGGTGGTGATCCAACCCAGGGCCGCTTCGGGGTTTTGTTCTTCGATCTGGCCGGTGAAGCGTGAAAACACCACGGCAGAGCGGCTTTCGTCAACAATGGTAAATTGTTGGCCGGTGATCACGGTTTTGTAGACAAAGAAGGCAATGGCCACCAGCAATACGCCACGCGCCACCCCGAAGATAAATCCAAGACCTTGATCCAGCCCGCCGAACACCGAACGCTGCACAAGGGATGAAAACAGCGGGGTGAACAAAGAGACCACAATCAACGCGATGGCAAAGACGATGGCGAAGGCACCGATGATCGACAATTCGCAGCTGTCGGCCAGAAATTCACCAACCACAGGGAGTTCGCGCACCAAGGGTTCGACACGCGGGGCAAACAGAAAGGCGAGGATCGCGGCGGCAACCCAGCCCACAATCGCCATGCCTTCGCGGACAAGGCCACGGCCATAGGCCAGCAGGGCAGAAAGGATGATGACCAGCGCCACCACGCCGTCAATAATCGTAAAACCTTCCATCTTTTTCCTGCCTTTTACCCGAGTGACGCGTTATCCCGCGCCGAAAATTTCACCAACAAACCCGGTCAGATCGCTCATTGTATTCAGCGATATGCCGGACGCAGCTGCGGTTTTGCCACCTGCAGGCGCGATAGCGCTGGTAAAACCAAGTTTTTGCGCTTCTTTCAACCTATTTTCGGTCTGGGTGGCCGGTCTTAGGGCACCAGACAGGCTGATTTCACCAAAAACCACCGTTTCTGCGGGCAAAGCCGCATCTTCGCGGGCACTGAGTAAAGCAGCGGCGACCGCAAGATCGGCGGCAGGTTCCGAGATTTTCATGCCACCGGCCACGTTCAGATAGACATCAAGCCCGGCAAAAGGGATGCCACACCGCGCCTCAAGCACGGCCAAAATCATCGCAAGGCGGCCCGAATCCCAGCCAACCACCGTGCGTCGCGCCTGTGAATGGGGCGAAGGGGCAACAAGTGCTTGTAATTCGACCAGCACAGGCCGGGTGCCTTCGATCCCGGCAAATACCACAGATCCGGCGGCGGGCTGGCCGCGTTCAGACAGGAACAGGGCAGAGGGGTTGGTCACTTCGGCCAGACCTTTACCGGTCATTTCAAACACGCCAATTTCATCCGCAGGGCCAAAGCGGTTTTTCACTGAACGCAGGATGCGGAACTGATGGCCGCGCTCACCTTCAAAATATAGCACTGTGTCGACCATATGTTCGACAACCCTTGGCCCGGCGATGGCACCTTCCTTGGTGACATGGCCAACAAGGACCACCGAAGTACCGGTGCGTTTGGCGAAGGCGGTCAATTCATGGCTGGCGGCGCGCACCTGAGAGACGGAACCGGGGGCGCTTTCAACGTTATCTGCCCACATGGTCTGGATCGAATCGATGATCGCCAGCTGCGGGCGTTTCTTGTCCAGTGTGGTCAGGATGTCGCGCAGATTGGTTTCGGCGGCCAGTTGCACTGGGGCGTCCGACAGGCCAAGCCGCTGCGCGCGCATGCGCACCTGCGCTGAGGCCTCTTCACCCGAGACATAGATGGTTTTCAAACCGGCTTTGGCAAAATGTGCGGCGGCCTGTAACAGAAGTGTGGATTTCCCGATTCCAGGATCGCCGCCCACAAGGATTGCAGAGGCGGGAACAAGCCCTCCACCCAGCACCCGATCCAGTTCGGTAATGCCGGAGTGGCTGCGCGGGGGCGGGGCCTCCTCGGTGGAAAGGTCGGTCAGCTGTACTGCAGATCCCCGCCGTGCCCCCAGTGATTTGCTGGGTGGACCGGCAGAGATGCCCTTGTCTTCCTGAATGGTGTTCCAATCGCCACAGCCGTCACAACGGCCGGACCATTTGGTGAAACTGGCACCACAAGCGGTGCAGGAGAATGTCTTGACGGGTTTTGCCATGGCGCTGTTGTGGCCCAGCGGGCGGGGGGCGTCAAAGGGAAAAGCAGCACAGGCGACGCTGCTTTCTTTGGGGGAAAGCGGTCAGAAACTCAGAAAGTTTCTGCTATGTTACTCTGCCGCCTTGGGCTGCAAACCCACCACTGTATTGTCCAGCGCGGTCTGATCCGATTTCAGTCGGCTTTCCAGGCCCAGTTCCGGCAGGATCTCCTGCATTTCGGCGCGCAGCCGGTCCAGCTGCGCCACGGCTACGCTTTCTTCCAGCTCGACTTCATGCACCCAGTGTTTGAGGTCCGTGGTGATAGCCTTGGCCTGATCAAGCCGGGTGTTGAACAGGGCGATTTCCTGCTGGCGTTCTTTCAGAAAACTGCGGGCGCGGGCGATTTTTTCATCTGAGTAGACTTCAGCCAACTCACGGCTGAGGTGGCTCATCTGGGCGGCAACTTCCAACAAGGCCGGTTCAAGCGTGGAAAGATCAGGATGGTCGCGCAGATAGGCCAGCCGCTCGCGCACCGCGTCAAACTCCGAACTCAGCCGGAAGGTTTCCGCGCGATCCGCCGCATGCACGGCAGCATAGGCCCGGGCGACATCCTGCATCCCGATTGAAAACTGACGGTGAGAGTTTTCCAAGGTCATGATACGGCGGTTGGACGGCAGAAAGAAACACAGCCCGGTGGCCAAAAGGGTCAGACCAATCTGCACGTACATCCCGGCGTTTTCCACCGGCTGTCCCCGATATTGCAGCGGGAGATCAATCCAGGACCAAAACCCCAAAGCCGCCATGGCGCTGGCCACAAGAAGGGCCAATGCGCCGAGCACAAAAACGAGAAATGCAAGACGTTGCATCATGAACTGGATAAAATACGCAATCGCGCGAACCGTAGACAAAGACATTCCCCCCGGAAGCATCTATCGGCAAGTTTATGCCCAAAACGAAGATTTTGCATAAAAAAAGTCGAAAAAAGGGCGTAAATCACGAAAACTTGCTACAAATATCACATTCTGGCTGCGGCGCGTTTCCTATTCTTCGTCAATCGGTGTGGTCTCTTGGGATTGTTGCGTTTTCCAGCTGATCCAGAGCGAGGCCAGAATGCAGGCCGTGAACAGATACAGCCCCCAAGCGACCTCAATGCGGCCCAATCCGATGCCTCTGGACAGGGTGATATAGAGGGCGATCAGAAAGACATCTGCCATCGCTAGCTTACCCAGAACCTGAAGGACGGGCAGGGCGGCGGGCTTTAGCAACTCGAAATGCACCAGCGTCAACGCGATGGTTTTCAGATAGGGTGCAAAAAGCGCAAACAGGGTGACAACCAGCGCCAGAAAGATGTCCGAGGACCATAGTGATTGCAGCCCGGTCAGCACAGAGATTTCGCTAAGTGAGAACAGTGGCAACAACCCTGCGCGCATCAAAGGGGCCCACCATGCAATCGGGTAGAGCACCAGCAGGCTTAGGTTCAGGAGAACAACTGCCGGGCCGGCGCGGCTCACGTCAGATACACGCGATCATGGCGTGCGCCCAGCGAAGTGAGAATTTCATAACCGATGGTTCCGGCAAACCCTGCCACGGTGTCGACAGATTGATGTAGTCCGATCAGTTGCAGATGTTCGGGGACTTGCGACAGGCGGCTGATGTCGACGGTGATCATATCCATGGAGACCCGCCCGATGATCGGCACGGGTTGTCCGTCAAAGGTCAATGTCGCCCCGTTCCCCATGGCGCGGATCAGCCCATCTGCATAGCCCGCTGCAATTGTCGCCACTCGGGTTTCGGATATGGCAACAAAGGCGTTGCCATATCCGACACTTTCGCCCGCTGCCACATCACGGATTTGGATCACCGGAATGTCCAGCGCCACCACCGGCGTGGCATCAATGAACGGCAATCCACCATAAAGCCCGACACCGGGGCGGGTGACGTCAAAATGGTATTTTTCCCCCAGAAGTATCCCCCCCGTCGCCGCAAGCGACCGGGGCACATCAAGCCCCTGTGTCATCTCGATAAAACTATCCAGCTGCATCTGGTTCATCACATGATCAGGTTCATCGGCACAGGCCAGATGGGACATGATCAACACCGGCTGCTGGGCCACTGCTATCTCGCGCACGGCGGACCATTCGCCGGGCTCCATTCCCAGACGGTTCATGCCGGTATCAAGCTGAATGCCAAAAGGATGGCCCGGCAAGGCTTCCACATGGGTCAGCAATTGATCGACCGAGTTGATCATCGGAGTCAGGTTGGCAGAGCGGATCATGTCCGAATCCCCGGCCATATGGCCCGAAAAGACACAGATGTCAGGACCGGCCCCAAGGACGCGGCGCAGGGCCACACCTTCTTCGGCGGCAGCCACAAAGAACCCGCGCGCGCCCGCCTTGGCCAATGCCGGACCAACCTTGGCGATGCCCAGTCCGTAAGCATCTGCCTTGATGACAGCGGCGGTTTCGCAGTTGGTCAGCTTGTTGAGGGCTTGCCAATTGGCGGCGATCGCCGTCAGGTCGATCGTCAGGGTCGCGGTTGTCATTGTGCAAAGGTCCTGTGGCAGTTGGTAACGGGCAGGCTCGGGGCGGGGCCAAACCTGTGCAAGGCTTACCCAAATCACGCAAAAGGGACAAGCAGGCCCAAGTGTTCTGTGCAAGGCAGCCATGCCGCGCCGCCAAAATGCCTGCGACGCCGATAGAGCTGATGTGATGTAACGTCACCGAAAGGATGCTTGCCCTGAGGTGATCCCCGCGCAAGGCTGCGGCCAACCTGAGGAGGAAAACATGCTGAAGACATCTTTGAAGAGGGCACCGCTTGCCGTGGCGCTTGGCCTTTCTGCAACCGCGGGCCTTGCTGAAAACCGCATTGATACCCAATTGCCCACCGCCCCTGAACTGGCCGCCTATGGGGCGCTGCCGGTTGGGGTGCGCCAGTTGGAAATGGTGAATCCCGGTCAGATCGACATTCTGTCCATTGATCCCGCAGCGGATAAACCGGCAGAGCTGCCGACCTATGACCGTCCGTTGACAGTGGAAATGTGGTACCCTGCGGCTGAAGGCGCGTCGGGGGACACCACATTCAAGGCCTATCTGCGCGATGGCACCACCGAGGTTTCCCTGACAGGCCGCGCCATGCGCGATGCCACCCCGGCAGAGGCGGCGGGCTATCCGCTGGTGCTGATCAGCCATGGCTATCCCGGTAACCGCTTCCTGCTGTCGCATCTGGCGGAAAACATCGCTTCAAAAGGGTATGTTGTGGCCTCGATTGATCACACTGACAGCACCTATCGCACGCAGGCGGCCTTTGGTTCTACGCTGGTGAACCGTTCGCTGGACCAGTTGTTTGTGCTGGAGGAAATGGCAAAGCTGGCCGCGGATGGTGGTGAGTTCGCTGGGTTATATGACGCGGATAACACTGGGCTGATCGGCTATTCCATGGGCGGTTATGGTGCAATCATCACGGCAGGTGGCGGTGTGACCGAGGCCTCTGTTGCCTATCCCTGGGGGGGACCGCATGGTACATTGGGCATCCATCAGGCCGGCAGCGAAACCCATAAGGCATTGCCGGACCCGCGGATCAAAACTGCCGTTGCCTTTGGTCCCTGGGGGATGAACACGGGGTTCTGGGACGCCAAGGGGCTGGCCGGTGTCGGCATCCCGATGTTGTTTATCGCAGGATCACAGGATTCCGTATCGCTCTATGAAAAAGGGGTGCGCGCGATCTGGGAAAACGCATCTGCGCTACCGCATGCGCTGTTGACCTTTGAAAACGGTGGTCACAACACGGCGGCCCCGATGCCTGCCCCTGCCGAAAGCTTCTATTTCAACGAAGACAAGGGGTTTGATATCTCGTCCCACTATACAGACCCGGTTTGGGACACGGTGCGCATGAACAATATCGCACAGCATTTTGTGACCGCCTGGCTGGATCGCGGGTTGAAAGCGGATGCCGACAAAGGGGCCTATCTGGAGTTGATCGAAAACTCCAACGATGGTGTCTGGTCAATGAATGAGGATGGCACACCCAAAGAAGACCACACTGCTTGGAAAGGCTTTGCTGAAGGCACGGCAATTGGCCTGCGCTATGAGGTTAAGTCGGTGGACTGATTTCACGCCCTTTGCACGGTCTCTTTTCAGTAAGGTGAGCTGTGCGACGCAAATCCATGAGATACCATGGCTTTCCAAAGCAAAACCTCTGCCCGGTCTGGGCAGAGGTTGTTTTTTGTCCTGTGGAGAAAATCAACCTGTGGTTAGAATTCCTGCTCGCCGCCGCCTTGCTGCCACGGCTTGGCAAGATTGCCAAAGCGGGTGAACCGGCCTTCGAAACTCAGCTCAACAGTGCCGATGGGGCCGTGACGCTGCTTGCCGATGACCACCTCGGCGCGGCCATGCAGGCGTTCCATTTCTTCTTGCCAGCGGGCCATCGCCTCCAGATCGTGATCACCGGGTTTTTCCCGTTCCTTATAATATTCCTCGCGGAACACGAACATCACCACATCCGCGTCCTGCTCAATCGATCCCGATTCACGCAGGTCCGACAGCTGCGGGCGCTTGTCCTCGCGGTTTTCCACCTGGCGTGACAGCTGGGACAGGGCGATGACAGGGATGTCCAGCTCCTTGGCGATGGCTTTCAGACCCATGGTAATTTCGGAAATCTCGTTTACCCGGTTGTCAGATTTGCCGGTGCCGCGCACCAGTTGCAGATAGTCTACGATCAACACATCCAACCCGTGGGTCCGTTTCAGACGCCGCGCACGGGCGGCCAATTGGCTGATTGGCAGGGCAGGCGTGTCATCAATATAAAGTGGGCAGGCTTCTAACGCCTTGGCTGCATCAACAAAGCGGCGGAATTCGGTTTCGGACATATCGCCCGACCGGATCTGATGTGACGGGATTTCGGCAGCTTCCGAAAGGATACGCGCGGCCAGCTGTTCGGCGCTCATTTCCAGCGAGTAGAACCCGACAACCCCGCCCTCGACGGCCCCTTCAGAGCCATCCGCAAGCCGCCCACGTTTGTAGGCTTTGGCAACGTTAAAGGCGATGTTTGTCGCAAGCGAGGTTTTCCCCATTGAGGGACGACCCGCGAGGATCAGCAAGTCAGACCTGTGCAAACCGCCCAGTTTGCCATCCATGTCGATCAGCCCGGTAGAAACACCAGACAGCCCACCATCACGTTGATAAGCCGTGTTGGCCACATTAACAGCGTCGGTTACTGCCTTGAGAAAACTTTGAAAACCGCTTTCTGTCTGGCCTTGCTCTGCCATCTTGTACAGCTCTTGTTCGGCTTCGACGATTTGTTCGCGGGGCTCGGAAGACACGTCAACCTGCGCCGCCTTGGCCGAAATATCGCGGCCCAGCTGGATCAGATCACGGCGCACCGCCAGATCATAGATCATCTGCGCATAGTCCCGTGCGGCAAAGGCGGAAATCGCCGCCCCGGCCAGGCGGGCAAGGTAGGCCGGGCCACCCAACTCCTTGAGCCCCTCGTCGTCTTCCATAAACGCCTTCAGCGTCACAGGAGAGGCAAGGTTGTTCTTGGCAATGCGTTGCGATGCGATGTCAAAAATGCGGGCATGCACGGGATCGTAGAAGTGCTTGGGGCCAATGATCGCGGCAATGCGGTCATAGATGTCGTTGTTGGTCAGGATTGCGCCCAGAAGCTGCTGCTCGGCCTCGATGGAGTGCGGCATCGTTTCCGGTGCCTGCACGGCAATATCATTCGCGTTCAGTGACGTGATTTCGTTCATTGGTTCACCCGTTTTCCCACGGCATCGTTTAAAGCGCGCGGTGCTGAGGCGCAAATTGTATGTTTTGTGGATAAGCCGCAAAACCCGCGACAGCTACAACATATTGCATGATTGTAGCTGCTCGCGTCAACATGGGGTGGTCACAAGGTGCTATTTTTTATGAGCGTCCTGCCATTCCCTCGGGGCATTCAGGAAGGCTTCGACCTCGTTCAGGGTGGCGGTGTCAAAGGAACCCTGCGCCTTGGCTTCGGCCAGAACATCCCACCATGTGCAAAGGCTGTGCAGTGCAACACCGTGATCGCCCAGCGTCTTTTCCGTCTGCGGGAAGATGCCGTAGTAAAAGATCACGGCGGTATGGGCGCAGGTAGCACCGGTGTCGCGGATCGCATCCACAAAGCTAAGTTTAGAACCGCCGTCGGTGGTCAGATCCTCCACCAGCAGCACACGCTGGCCCTCGGTCATATCCCCTTCGATGCGGGCGTTTTTACCGTAGCCCTTGGGCTTTTTGCGCACATAGGTCATCGGCAGGGCCATGCGTTCCGCGACCAAAGCGGCAAAAGGGATGCCAGCGGTTTCGCCACCTGCAATGTTGTCAAAGGCTTCAAAACCGGCGTTACGCATCACAGTGACGGTCAGGAAATCCATCAATGTGCTGCGGATACGCGGATAGCTGATCAGCTTGCGGCAATCCACATAGGTCGGGCTGGGCAGGCCGGAAGACAGGGTAAACGGGTCTTTGGAGTTGAAGTTGACCGCTTTGATCTCCAGCAGCATGCGGGCGGTAAGGCGGGCCATTTCGGCGGCGTCAGGGTAGCTGGAAGGGATCATGCATGTTCTCCGGGTGGTGAAGGCTTTTGCAAAAGCCTTGGGCAGTTTTCCTGAAAGAAAACGGCCCAGTTACGAAATAGACCAGTTCAGGGGCATATCGGGGTCAAAGACGGTGACAGGACCGTCTGGCGTGTCGATATGCGTTGGATAATCAGGCGCTTGCCGCGTCAGGGTGAGGGTGTCCTCATTCACCGGCAGGCGGTAATAAGTGGGACCATTGCGGCTGGTGAAAGCCTCAAGATGTTCCAGTGCGCCGTCCTGTTCAAAGACCTCGGCAAGGATCGACATGGTGTTCGTCGCGGTGAAACACCCCGCGCAGCCACAGGGCAGCAGTTTGTTGGCGTCGGTATGCGGAGCGGAATCGGTGCCAAGGAAAAACCGCGCATCGCCGGAGGTGGCGGCGGCGCGCAGGGCAAGGCGGTGGGCCTCGCGTTTGGCGACTGGCAGGCAATAATAATGCGGCTTGATCCCTCCGGCGAGGATATGGTTGCGGTTGATCACCAGATGATGCGTGGTGATGGTCGCGGCCAGATTTTGGGGCTGTGATTTCACATAATCGACAGCGTCGGCGGTGGTTATATGTTCCATGATCACCCGCAAATCGGGGTGTTTCCGGCGGATCGGGTCCAACACGCGGTCGATAAACACAGCTTCGCGGTCAAAGATATCGACATCTGCATCGGTGACTTCGCCATGGGTGCACAGCGGCAGGCCGATCTCTGCCATTTTTTCAAGGGTTTGTGCGACATTGTCAAAGTTGGACACGCCGCTGGCGGAATTGGTCGTTGCCCCCGCCGGGTAGAGTTTCACCGCATGGATCAGTCCGGCGGCATGGGCAGCTGCCACATCTGCGGGGTCGGTGTTCTCTGTCAGATAGAGGGTCATCAGCGGGGTAAAACCGCTGCCCTCGGGCAGGGCCGCGACAATCCGGTCGCGATATGCGCTGGCATCCGCCATGGTCACCACAGGCGGCACCAGATTTGGCATGATGATCGCACGGGCGAAATGGGCGGAGGTGTGAGGCAAAACCGCGCGCAGCATATCGCCGTCGCGCAGATGCAGGTGCCAGTCGTCAGGACGGCGGATCGTCAGTGTTTTTGTCATGGGTGCGGCGGTAGCACAGCTGCCTGCGCAGGACTAGTCCTGATCTGCGCTGTCATCTGCCGCGGCGTTGCGGGCTTCCTGAATTTTGCGCAGGGTAATCCTGAACCGGGGCGCGCGCATGCGCTCTGATACATTGGCACAAAGCATTTCAACCAGCTCGGTGCGACCCTCAGCTTCGAAACTGTCCAGCAGATTGCGCAGATAGGGGCGGTAGTCGCGGCGGGCGCGGTAAAGTTCGGCGAAAAACGCAGTGTTCAACTGATCTGTTGCCACGGCTTGCAACAGGGGTGCCCAGGTTCCCATTTCCAACAGATCGGTTTGCAGGGCATTGCCCATAAAACGCATGCGGAATTTATCAACATTGGGACGGGTGAACAGGGCGGCATGCATCGCGTCCAGCTGTTCGCGCGGGTCATAGATGACATAGGCATGTTCGGCCGCGTCCAGCATTTCTGGCGCGTAGCCATAGCGCGTGGTGAAATCCTGAGCCCTCATGTCGGTAAAGCGGTCGTCCCATTCGGTCACACGGGGATCAAGCGTGGCCTGCGGCTGAATGGCCAGCACCCGCGCGCCGGGCGAGGCGACAGAGAAAGCCGCCGCCGCATAGGCGCAGGGACCGGCACCGTAAAACACTACTGTGTCGAATTCGTCAAAAAAGCCGTCATCGATCAGCCGGTCGAAATATCCATAGACCGATTTGTCCCGAAACCAGGTGTCGCCATTGCTTGCCAGACACAGGTGCGACCAATCATGATCGCGCAGCATTTCCCAGCCCAAAGGCTGGCCCATATCCGACAGCGCATGCATGCCTTGCAAGGTCTCAAAGGTGACCAGAAGAGTGCTGCCCTTTTCGATAAATATCGCGTGATGACGGCGGCCAAGCGGTTCGAGATAACCGTCTTCGTCGACGATCTCTTCAACAGCAGCCAGCCATTCCCGCCGGGGCAGGTCGAGCAAGGAAGTCTCTAGTGTTGGCGTTTCATCTGTCATTGCCGCGTCCTCAAATCCACGTATCGCTTGTTTAGATGTGCGATTTGGATGCAGAACTACCAGTGTAATGCGGCAGAAATTTGGTAAATACGCGCCTAAACGGTGCTATTCTCCGGCGTTGTGATGGGCCAGTCGGGCGTGATGGGTCAGGAATTGCGCGGTTTTCTGGCTGAGGGGCTGGGTTGGCGGCGTCATCAGAAGGCGCCCGAAAAGGGCACGATAAGGTTCCTGTTGCAGCAGTTGTGTAAAACGGTTCTTGCGCCATTGCACGGCTTGGGCGTGCAGGGTGGCGAGGCGCGGATCGGCTTTCAGTCTTTCCAGTTCGGCGGCGCGTTGCGGGGCAAGGGCACTGACGGTGGTGTCGGTATCGGTGTTGAAATTGCGTTCCACGAAGTAATCGAGCCCCAGCCGGTCATCCGCATGTACCGCACGGCCGCGATCCGCCTTCACCACATAGGATTCCATGGCGCCCAAGGGATAATGGTTCAACTGCACCAGTTCGTAGTTGTCGCGCCCATAATCCGAAAAGATCCGCTTGGTCTTGAACGCCTCGGGCAGGGGGCGTCCGCTGCCATCAACCCAATGGGCCGCTGCCAGCCGTGTTTTATCCGGGTCGCGCGGGCGGTGGACACCGGGTTTTCGATAGGTGCCATCATTGCGGTACAGGGTTTTGAACATCGCAGCCCGCCAAGGCCAATGCATCACTACGGGGGCACATTGGGAGAATGTGTCCAAAACAGGTGTATCGTGATAATGCGCATGCCCCGAAGTGCCGAACAACCGCCACGTCAGGGTGATGGCGCTGACATCGGGCAGGGCGGCGTGCAGGGCGGTCAAGGTATGATCGCCAGTATGAATGTTTACAAACTCATCCACATCCAGCGGTAAAATCCAGTCGGCCTGTTTGACCTGCGCCGTTTTGGCTGCTGCTTTCAGCGCCGTAAACTGAATGCCGCCCTTGTCATAAGGACCTGTGTTGCGGATGTGGGTCAACAGGCCCATTTCCGCCAAACGGTCCAGCATCAGATCAGTGCCATCATCACAGTCGTTTGAAAAGACAAGGAAATCATCAAATCCGGTGGCGCGGTGATGTGCAAGCCATTCCAGAAGAAAAGCTGCTTCATTGCGCACACAGAGGATGGCGAGGTGGCACATTACCAGCGGTTGCGGAAGGCAACCACCTTGCCCTCAGAGCCGCGGTGATAATAGGTCAGACCCGCATCCATGAAAGCCCGAAACACCTTTTGGATGCCTTCGGGGCCGATCCATTGCGGATGGGTTTCAATGATCGCGGCGCGCAATCCGGTCAGGTCGATGGAGGGGATCAGATCAACCTCTGCTCCTTCGATGTCGCAGATCAGCACTGAGGCCCCGATGTCCTTGAAGGTGGTTTTTGCGTTCAACACGTCTACTTTGACGGATGGCGGGTCAACTTCGCCTTCCAGTACTTCCATCGAAGAGCCCAGCATTGGTTCGCGTATGTAAAAATCGACTTTGCCTTTGCGCGGACCGAGAATCGCGTTGGTGACATGGGCGTTGGTGACGCCATTCACCTCGTGGACCTGTTTCATATAGGGGATCAGATTGGCATTGGCTTCAAACACATGTACGGATTCAATCTTGCGTTTGGTGGCTACCAAGGTGGACATATAGCCAATCCCGCCGCCCAGTTCGACAACCACATCGCCGGCGCGCACCACCCGCAGCGCGGCTTCGCTTTCCTTGCGTTCATAGACACCGCGGCGCAGCATGCGGCGGATCTTGCCTTGCATGATCTCGGGGTGGCGGGGGAATTTCATGCCACGGGACATGATGAACGCGTCGTTTTTTTGTGTCTCGCCGTCCATGTCAGCTCTCCATATCCAGAGAAAGCGCATATGCCACACGCTCTGTTTCATTCAGTTTCACATCCAGCGCCTGACTGTAGAGCTCGGCAAATTCCGGTTTGCCATGCAGTTCAGCGGCCTTGGCCTTGTGCCATGCAAGCCCGTCCTGATGGGCCTGTTTCAACTGGGGGTCCTGCATCAGGCGGTCATATTCGGCCCGCAGGCGCGGGATATTACGTTTGATGGTCACATCGCGAAAATCGGACCAGTCCATGCGGATCCAATAGTTGATCCCAATGGAACGATCTACATGCAGGGCGCGGCCCCGCTGGCGTTTGATCAGGAAGCTTTCGGCACTGCGCAACGCGTAGTGGTTCAGTTGCAAAAGGTCGTACCCGACGTTCTTCTTCGAGGATCGCCAGCCGTTATGGGCGGCGTCGCGGGTCATATCCTGACCGGAGCCGTTCACCCATTTCACCTTGTTTTCAAAGGCTTCGTCCAGTTTGTTGGGTCGGTGGCAGGAGATCTTGGCATAGGCTCCGATGTTACGGAACATGGTTTTAAAGCCCCAGACAGTATGGGGTTTGGGGCAGTATTTCGGGGCGCAGGTGTCAAACTGATCAATCACAAAATCGTCGCTTAGGCGGGTCACCCCGTTATGGCCGAACAACCGCCATGTCATCGCGATATTGGTGGCATCGGGCACCGCGGCAAAAAGATCTTCCAGCGTACCATTGCCGGTCCGCACGTTCATGAATTCATCCACGTCAATATGCGCGATCCACTCTGCGTTCTGGATCAGCGGCTCCTTGAGCGATTTGTTCAGCGCATGTTGTTGCGGCGAATTGCCTTTCCAATTGTCATTGTTGCGGTGTTCCAGAATGCCCATTTCCATCAAGCGGCCAAGCACCTCATCGGTGCCATCGGTGCAATCATTGGTGTAGATCAGGAAGTTATCGACACCCATGGCGCGGTGATAGGCAACCCACTCCATGATATAGGGGGCTTCGTTCTTCATACAGCCGACAATCACATTGCCGCTGCTGCCGTTCTTCAATTTGCGTGGTGTTATTTCAGTATAGGCGGCGGCCAGCTCTTCCTCGTTTACTGCACCCAGATTGTTGTGCGGCTTGAACTGGGTGGACATTACCATCTGGTGGTTGACCTTGACGCGGTTCAACAGGCGTTCGTTGGCCTGCCGCTCTGCTTTGTCAGGGGTTTCACCCGCCAGAATACCGTCGAATTTTTCTGCGGCCTGTTGCGCGGCCTCAAGCTCGGCGCGTTTTTCTGCGCCAGAGGTGGAGGCCTTGCGCAAGGCGTGGGCGAAGGCGGCCAGATACTGGCTGGCGCGAAAGCCCATTGTCGGTTCGGCCTCTTGCCATGGTGCCAGCGGGGCATCAGGGCGCAGCACCGTTTTCAACTCGGGAAAGCGTTTGATCAATGCAGCATTGCCAGGCTTGAAATGATCCGACACCGCAGCAAGGCTGCCCGGCTCAATCGGCTGTCCGGTTGTGCGCACGTTCTTGTGTACCTGGGTCCAGATGTCGCGCGGGATAATCATGTCCCGGACCTTGCCATAGCGGATCAACATGTCGTTCATCTGCCGCATCCGGGCCAGAGAGGGGGCCGGCTCCGCTCTGAACAGGCGGTCGGGGTCAGACTTGCCAAAGGTGTTCTTGATACCCAGCGCGTCACAGACCACATCCATCCCCGCATCCGAGCTGAGCCGCGCCTGATCTAGCGGGCAGAGGGTCACATTGCCGCTGCCAAACACCGCCTCCCATGTCTTCAGAAGGGTTTGGTAATCCAGCCAAAACGGTGGCGCATGAATATCGTCAAAAACCCCGTACAGGGGGGCGGTCTTGCCGCGCATCGCCAAAGCACCTGCCCACCAGTCACTCTGCCCGGCCAGCGTGATTTCCTGATCAAGTGGGGTATGGCGCCCCTCAAGAATGGCAAAGCTGTAGTGTTGCGTCAAAAGGCGGGCCTGTTCGTCAACATGGGCGACGATCCGAATGCGATCGAAATAGGGGGTAAGCAGCTTATGCAACCGGGCAATTTCACTGGGGGCGTTTAGCAAGTTGCCCAGCTGCGCTGCGGCCATCACCACATGTTTGCCGTCCATTTGCGGCAGTTCTTTTTCAAACCGGCTGATAAATTCCGCAGTCAGTGTCTGTTGCACCAACGGATTGTCCAGCCCGCGCCGGTAACGCAGCATGCTGATGGCATCCGCTTCTGCACAGGCCGTGTAAAGGCGCACATGGTTCCATTCGGGGGCGAGAATCCCCTTCTTCGCCAGCGGACCCGCCTTTTCCTTAAGCAGGGCGCGAAACCGCATAGCCGATTTTTCGGTAGGGCCGATCAGCAGTGTCAGGTCAGGTTTGGGCATGTTCATCGCTCTCGGCATCCGGCGTATCGGCCCGGCGAATATTCTCGTTGGCTTTGCCCCACCAAGGCAATTCCAGACTGAGGAAGCGACTGATACGATGTTGGACGTTTTTTTCCTCCAGCTCATAGGCCAGAAAATTGGGTGAGCGGCGGAAGTAGCGGGCGCAGAAATCATAATGGCCGTTGACCCATTGGGTCAGGTTCTCGACATTGCCGCCATAGGGGCGTGGCAGTCCCGGCACGTCATTGCGCGGCAGCCGTGCTTTGCCAAGGTTATTCCAGCCCATGATGCTTTTGGCCACGGCCGCCGGATCGCGCATCGACAGCAGGAACTTGGCACCCGGATGATGTCTCAGGATGGCACCCAACATGCCGCTGTCGGTCTGGGGCCACATGCTCATCTTGCCGTTGATCGCGCTCATTTCCGTGATTGCATGAAATTCGTCGAACCGCGCCAACGGGTCGCCGCTGTCAAAGTAATCCTGATACATCAGTGGCGCGATCAACTGATCCTTGAGGTCGTCCCGAAAGGTCTGGCTTTCACGGATTCGCCAGTCGATGACGTTCAACCCCGCCCGGCGCAGCGCGGTGGCAAGGGTTGTGGTGCCTGATTTGGGCAGGCTCAGACTGATGATAGGGTTTGGGATCATGCGCCGGCCAACTCCTTGAGAATAGCCGTTTCTGCGTCGCTAAAGGGGGGGGCGTTGCGCAATTGCGTGCGCATCTGTTGATAGCTGTCCTGTGCCAGCAATGCGTCGCGTTTGGCCTTGTGCAAGGTGACCGCTTCGGCGTGCAGATCGGCGATCCCCTCCAGAGCCATCAACCGTGCCATTTCGCGGCGCAGGGGGGGCTCATACCGCAGAATGCTGTTGTCAAAATAGGCGGGATCATTGCGTTCGCGCCAATAGCTGTCGTCAAAGGCGCGGTGCTCGCGGTTCACATCACCGCGGTCGTTCTTGACCAGATAGCTGTCCAGCGAGCGTAGCGCGTAATGGTTCAGCGTGGCAAAGCGGCGTGCGTCGCGTGCCGGAAACGCCCGGATACGGCGTTTACCTGCGGCTTTGCGAAATGGTGGCGGCACCTGACGGCCCGACCCGTCGGTCCATTTTGGTTTTGCCTTTTCATCATCATGAAACGGGCGGTGCGCGCCGAAATATTCAGTTGGGAAATCATTTCGCACCAGCGATTTCACTTCAATTGCGGTATCTGCGCCCCAGATGTCAGGGTTGTGGCTATGCAGAAACTGGGTGATTACAGGCGCGTCCACATAATCCTCAACCCCGTTATTGGCCATGAACTGAAAAGTCACTGAAATCGCCTGTGGGTTTTGGCAGGCGTCAATCAGGGCAGGGATCGTGTGATCACCGGTATGGATGTTCAAAAATTCGTCTACATCCGCAATCCAGACCCAATCAGCCTGTTTCACCAAAGGGTGGCGGCGCGCCGCCTTCAGGGCCTGCATCTGGTAATTGCGGTTGGTCGCGGGGTTGGGCAGATGTGCAACCACCCCATGAGTTTCCAGCCTATCCAGCAGCCGGTCGGTGGCATCCGAGCAATCGTTTGAATAGAAAAGGAAATCCGTGACGCCAATGCAGCGGTTAAAGGCGATCCATTCCAACAGGAAAGGCCCTTCGTTCTTGACGCAGGTTACCGCTGTGATGCGCAGATCCGCCATCACCCAGCTGTCCGGGGGAAAGTTGTACTCGTTCTCATATCCGCCTCCGGGTTTCGGGATCAATGCCCGGAAACCTCGATTTATTTTCATAGACTATGCCAGCCCGTCCGAATCACGTCAATCTGGGAAGCAAAGGCAGGGCGCGGCGTGACAAATAGGCAAATCGGATGACTTGACCCCGGCACGTGCAAATGCACCTTTGGCGCATCGGGGAGAATGAAATGACGGAAATGACAAGCATCGATGCGGTGCAGAAGATGCTGGGTGATCAAGGCTACATCTGCGGGCGTGATTTGGGCACGGTGGTGTTTCTGAGTTTGCGACTGGGGCGGCCCTTGTTCCTTGAGGGCGAAGCGGGTGTCGGTAAAACCGAGATTGCCAAGGCGCTGGCCGCCGGGTTGAACCGCAAACTGATCCGTTTGCAATGTTATGAGGGGCTTGATGCCTCCTCTGCGGTTTATGAATGGAACTTTCCGGCACAGATGGTTGCCATCCGCGCTGCTGAAGCGGCGGGCGGGGCAGATACGGAGGCTCTGACCGCTGATCTGTTCAGCGATAAATACCTGATCGAACGCCCGCTGCTTGAGGCGATGCGCCCGGATGAAAACGGCGCGCCCATTCTGCTGATTGACGAGCTGGACCGCACCGATGCCCCCTTCGAGGCATTTTTGCTGGAGGCACTCAGCGATTTTCAGGTCACCATTCCGGAAATGGGCACAATCAATGCCCCAGAGCCACCCATCGTGATCCTGACCTCCAACCGCACCCGTGAAGTGCATGACGCATTAAAGCGCCGCTGCCTTTACCATTGGGTGGATTATCCTGATTTCGACCGTGAAATGGAGATATTGCAGGCCCGCGCGCCCGAAGCTGCTGAGAAGCTCAGCCGCGAAGTGGTCGCCTTTGTTCAACTGCTGCGCACCGAGGATCTGTTCAAGAAGCCCGGTGTGGCCGAAACCATCGACTGGGCGAAATGTCTGCTGGCGCTGGATGTGATCAACCTGAGCCCGGAAGTCATCGCCGACACGCTGGGCGCGATCCTCAAATATCAGGATGATATCGCCAAATTGCAGGGTTCTGAAGCCAAACGCATCCTTGATCAGGCCAAAGCAAGCCTGGAACCCGTATGATCCTCTTTTTGGCCTTAAATGCTGCAGGAGGTTTGGAGGACAGCGTCCTCCAATCAACCATTTATGGTTGAACACCTCCCCCTTGATCTTCCTGACGATCCCAAACTCGCGGGCAATATCACCCATTTTGCCCGTGCTCTGCGCCGCGCGGGGCTGCCCATTGGTCCCGGGCGGGTGATCGATGCGATCCGCGCGGTCGAAGCCGCAGGGTTTTCGAATAAGCCCGACTTTTACTGGACCCTGCACGCCTGTTTTGTGAACCGGCCTGAACATCGCAGGGTTTTTGCCCAGCTGTTCCGGCTTTACTGGCGCGATCCGCGTTACCTTGAACATATGATGGCAGCGATGCTGCCGGCGGTCCGTGGGGTGCAGGAAGACCGCCCCGCGCAAGCTGCGGAAAAACGTGCCGCCGAGGCGCTGCTCGACGGGGCAGAGGGGCCGGAACGAGGTGAGGAAGATGAGAGGCCTGACGAAGATACGGTGATTGAGGTGGACGCCAGTTTCACTATGTCTTCCTCTGAGCGTTTGCGCAGCCTGGATTTTGAACAGATGTCGCTGGCTGAAATGGCAGAGGCCAAGCGGATGCTGGCCCGGATAACCCTGCCGGTGAAACCCTTGCCTTCCCGGCGCGGTATGGCGGCTGCAAATGGCAGGATCGACGCTGCCCGTTCCTTGCGCGCGGCTTTGCGGCGCGGCGGAGAGATGCAGCAGCTGGCGTTTAAAAAACCACGTCCGCGCTATCCCAACCTGGTGGTGCTTTGTGATATTTCCGGGTCGATGAGCCAATATTCGCGGGTAATCCTGCATTTTCTACATGCGGTCAGCAATGCCAAGGGGGCGGGCTGGGCGCAGGTGCATGGTTTCACCTTCGGGACGCGGTTGACCAATATCACCCGTCATCTGGCCACCCGTGACGTGGATGCAGCATTGGCCGCAGCCGGAGCCGAAGCACAGGATTGGGAAGGCGGCACAAGGATTGGCGCGTCGATTGAAGCCTTTAATCGTGACTGGTCGCGCCGTGTCTTGGGGCAGGGTGCGGTGGTATTGCTGATCACCGATGGGCTGGACCGGGACAGGCCGGAAGAACTGGCGCGGCATATGCAGCGGTTGCATTTGACAGCGCGGCGGCTGATCTGGTTGAATCCTCTGCTGCGTTGGGACGGGTTTGCGCCCAAGGCCGCGGGCATTCGCGCGATGCTGCCGCATGTGGACAGCTTTCGTGCGGGTCATTCGATTGCTTCGCTGGAGGAACTGGCGCAGGTGATTTCCCGGCCCGATGATGTGGGTGAGAAAGCGCGGCTTATGGCGGCGGCGCATCAGCCCTGACGGGCCTCTTCACAGGTGATGGGAAAGGAAGGCGCTGCAGGCTCACCAAAACCAGTTGATTCCAAAGCCGCCCTTGCGCGATTCCCGTCTGACAGAGCAGCATGCCCTTGCCAAGAACAATAGCCGTTTCCCGCAGGCGGGGCCCGTGGCGATTGTTCTTGGCAAAGCCCCGCTGCCCCGTCCGCCCGGCCTCACGCAAGGGCGGCTCCGAAACCAGATGGTTCAGGCGAAGGTGGCTTCAAACGTGCCGCAATAAATCGACGACAGCTCTGCCAGGGGGGCGGATGTGCTGCCCATGGTGACATCGGTGCCGCCAAATTTGCCCACGGTGACAAGGGGCAGGCCAGCGGCAGTCGCGGCGATCATCAGGGCTTCGGCTTGATCAAAGTTACAAGCGATCAGATAGCGCGCCTGATCTTCGCCAAACAGGGTTGGGGTATCGGCAGCGTCGAGTGTAACGCCCACGCCCGCCGCTTCGGCCAGTTCAAAGGCGGCCAGTGCAAGCCCCCCATCGCTGAGGTCAGTGCAGGCTTTGATCAACGCGCGGTTGGCGCGGATGAAATCGCCATGGGCTTTTTCCGCAGCAAGATCAACGGCAGGCGCATCCCCTTCGCTGCGGCCAAACACTGTGGCCAACAGGGCGGATTGGCCAAGGTGGCCTTTGGTTTCGCCCAGCACGAGTGCAACATGGCCTTCGCGGACCTCGCAGCCGATGATTTCGTCAGGGTGGTTGATCAACCCGACCGCGCCGATGGTGGGGGTTGGCAGAATGCCGGTGCCATCGGTTTCATTATACAGTGAGACATTGCCGGAGACGATGGGCATGTCGAGGGCAGAAACCGCCGCGCCGATGCCTTTGATTGCGCCGACAAACTGGCCCATGATTTCGGGTTTTTCGGGATTGCCGAAGTTCATATTGTCTGTTGTTGCCAATGGCTTGGCCCCAACGGCGGTGAGGTTGCGATAGCTTTCCGCCACCGCCTGTTTGCCACCCTCGACCGGGTTGGCCTTGACGTAGCGCGGTGTCACATCCGAGGTGAAGGCGATGGATTTGTCGGTGCCATGCACCCGGATGATGCCAGCACCAATGCCGGGGGTGCGGGCGCTGTCGCCCATGACCATGGTGTCATATTGTTCGAACACCCAGTTTTTCGCGGCATAGTTCACGTCAGAAATCAGCGCTTTAAGCCCGTCAAGCGGATCAATACCCGGGACATCGGCCAGCGGTTCGGCGGGGGGTGTTTCTACCCATGGGCGGTCATATTCCGGTGCGGTGGATGCCAGTTTGCTGAGCGGCAGATCCGCCTTGAGTTCACCGTTCAGCATAATCAGGAAACGGTCTTCAGCCAGGGTTTCACCGACGATGGCAAAATCAAGGTCCCATTTGTCGAACACGGCTTTGGCTTCGGCCTCAAGTTCGGGTTTCAGAACCATCAACATACGTTCCTGAGACTCGGACAGCATCATTTCATAGGCGGTCATGTTCAACTCGCGGGTCGGCACTTTTTCAAGATCCAGACGCACGCCAAGGCCGCCCTTGTCGCCCATTTCCACAGCAGAGCAGGTCAGGCCAGCGGCTCCCATGTCCTGAATAGAGATCACGGCACCGGTGGCCATCAGTTCAAGCGTGGCTTCCATCAGGCGCTTTTCGGTGAACGGGTCACCAACCTGCACAGTGGGGCGTTTCTCTTCGATGGTATCATCAAATTCAGCCGAGGCCATGGTTGCACCGCCCACGCCATCACGTCCCGTCTTGGCACCAAGGTAGACCACCGGCATGCCAACCCCGGACGCGGCGGAATAGAATATCTTGTCTGTATCAGCGAGGCCCGCAGCAAAGGCGTTGACCAGACAATTGCCATCATAAGCGGTGTCAAAGCGGACTTCACCGCCGACGGTCGGTACGCCGAAGCAATTGCCGTAGCCACCAACACCGGCGACAACCCCATGCACCAGCTGGCGGGTTTTCGGGTGATCGGGGTGGCCAAAGCTGAGCGCGTTCATTGCCGCAATCGGGCGTGCGCCCATGGTGAAGACATCGCGCAGGATGCCGCCAACACCTGTCGCGGCCCCTTGATAGGGTTCGATATAGCTGGGGTGGTTATGCGATTCCATCTTGAACACCAGCGCCTGACCGTCGCCGATATCGACAATACCGGCATTTTCGCCCGGGCCACAGATCACCTGCGGGCCTTCCGTAGGCAGGGTGCGCAGCCATTTTTTCGATGACTTATAGGAGCAATGTTCGTTCCACATCGCTGAAAAGATGCCCATTTCCGTGTAATTCGGATCGCGGCCAAGGATATTCTTGACCTCTGCGAATTCATCGGGGGTAAAGCCGTGGGCGGCGATCAGTTCATCGGTGATGGCAGGTTCTTGCATGCGGTTTGTCCCCTTGGCGCTGATGCTGCGGTTCTTAGTGCAACCATGGCGAAGGGGGAAGGGGGCAGCCGGACCCATATGCAAAAAGACCGCACCCGGTGAAAGGTGCGGTCAGAGGCAGTGTTGCCAGGGAATGGTAAGATTACATCACGATGACAGTTGTGCGTGTCTCGTCGTCAGCTTTCGATCCATCCTGTGCTTGCAGGTACAGGTTGTCCTCTGAGGTATCGATGAAGATCTTGCCGTCTTTCAGCACAATGCTGTCAGGCAGCAGTGTGATAACCAAAAGCTCCGCATCAATTTTAGTGTCTTCGTTCAGGTCGACCTCAAGGTTGGGGTTGCCCTGTGCATCGATGGTCACATCTTTGATCATGCCCAGAACCTTGCCTTCATTGGTTTGGAAATCTGCGCCGATTGAGGCCGCCAATGCGTCATACTGTTCTTCGGTCATCGCCATCCGCGTTGCGTCAAATGCGGAGTCGCCAATGCCGAAACGCTTTGTCACCAGATCATTGCTGGTATCGGTTGAGCCCACTTCATTTGCATTACCGCCTTCGGTAATCGCTGGCGAATTGCCTTGCAGGTCGCTGGCCGAGTTTTCAGCGGCGAAGGCGAATGAGGTGGCGACCATTGTTGCGATTGCAGTTGTGGTTGCAAGAATTGAACGTGTCATTTTATGTTCCTTTAACTTCGTTGTCCGCAGCGTCTGCGGTCTTGCCTACTCAACGGATGGGCTGCCATGATCGTTCCAACTGTATCTGAAGTATTTGCTCTAAATTATCTTAAATACTTGAAATATATTAACTTATTTTATTGATTTCTGCGTGTCGCTGTTGAGCGAAACGCCTGGGCAGTGGCGCGGTATGATATGTGAAGGAGTCAAAACTGCCAATCTGACGGGCATGCCTCACCAGTGAAGAATGTCAGACAGTTTGGCAGGACAGGACAGTGCGCTGGGGTGTTACCGCCAGTCGAACCGCAGGGGGGCAAGAAAAGAGGCGAAAAAAAAGGCCGAGCATAAAGCTCGGCCAAGTCCAACAGGGAGGTATAAAGCAACAGCCTTGCGGCCATCAAACTTTATAATGATGAATTAAGAGGCGATGTGCCTCCAATCAAGTCATGAACGTATGTTTTTTGACATATCCGCTATGCTCTCTGCGCATAACTGGGCGAAGTCACATATCTTTCAGGCGTTTTCGGTAGCTTATGATCTCGTCTTGTACAAAATCTTTGAAGGCAGAGACCCGTTTGGATTGGCGCAACTCTTCTGGATAGGCAAGAAATACCGGTACATCGGCGGATTGTGTTTCTGGCAGAACCTGTACCAGATCGGGAAAGTCCTCTGTCAGGTAGTTCGGCAGTACGCCGATTCCCAAATCATGCAGCACACCTTGCAGCACGCCGAAATAGTTGTTCACGGTTAAAAGTGACCGCACATCATGCATCATCAGTTGCTGGATCAGGGTCACACCGGCCCCAACCTGATCGCTGTCGGTATTCTGGCAGATCAACCGGTGATCTGACATGTCTTCGATCTTTTGCGGGGTGCCATTGGCCTCAAGATATGCAGGGGAAGCATAGAGGCACATCTTGATCATCATCAGTTTCTTGCGGATCAGGTCGGCCTGAGATGGTTCTTTCATACGGATCGCCACATCGGCTTCGCGCATTGGCAGGTCCAGCACCCGTTCCTCAAGCATCAGATCGACTTTGAGGTCGGGAAATTTTTCGTAAAGTTTGGGCAGGCGCGGGGCCAGCCAAAGTGTGCCGAAGCCGGTGGTGGTGGTGACCCGTAATTCGCCAAAGACTTCTTCTTCGCTGTCGCGGATACGGGCAGAGGCGGTATCTAGCCGTTTGGTCATGGCGGCGGTGGCGTCAAACAGCAGCTCGCCCTGTTCCGTCAGGATCAGCCCACGGGCGTGGCGGTGGAACAGATTGGTGTTCAGCTGTTCCTCCAGACCGCGAATCTGGCGTGAGACGGCGGATTGTGACAGGTTCAGCTTGTCTCCCGCATGGGTCAACGAGCCAGCATCTGCGACAGCGTGAAATATTCTGAGCTTGTCCCAATCCATTTGATCCAGTCCCTTGTTGGTGCACCCGTGAGTTGCTCCGGATGGGCACTGCCTACCCTATAGTAGCCCCTCAAGAATAGAGGGAAGGGGGAATAAATGCAGCGGATGGGCAGAAAATGACTGTATACAGGTCAGCATTTATGACCTATAATTGATCGAGCTATTGCGCCAGATCGTCGGAACCAGGGAGACCGCCATGACCAGCCAAAAGATATCGCTTAACGACCGCTTTGATCTGGAAAGATCAACTGTCCTGCTGAACGGCACGCAGGCTTTGGTGCGGATGATGCTGATGCAATCCGCGCGGGATCGTGCTGCCGGGCTGAACACCGCTGGTCTGGTGACCGGATATCGCGGATCACCCTTGGGAGCGGTGGATTTGCAGATGGCCAAGGCCGAAAAGGTGCTGACACAACATCAGGTTACATTTCAGGCCGGGTTGAACGAAGATCTGGCGGCGACAGCGCTTTGGGGCTCCCAACAGGCGGAGCTGCGCGGTGAAGGCAAATATGATGGTGTCTTTGGCCTGTGGTACGGCAAGGGGCCGGGGGTGGATCGCACCGGTGATGTGATGCGCCACGCGAATATGGCGGGCAGCTCGGTGCATGGTGGCGTCCTGATGGCCATGGGGGACGATCACACGGGCGAATCCTCTACCGTGCTGCACCAGTCGGAATGGGCCATGGTGGATGCCTATATGCCGGTGGTCAGCCCGGCAGGGGTGCAAGAAATTCTGGATTACGGCATCTATGGCTGGGCGTTGTCGCGATTCTCGGGGCTTTGGGTTGGCCTGAAGACCATGAAGGACACGGTTGAAGCCACCAGTGTGGTCAATGGTGATCCAAACCGGATGCAGCTGGTTACGCCCGATTTTGACATGCCCGAAGGCGGGCTGAACATCCGGCTGGGTGATACGCCCCATGCGCAGGAAGCGCGGATGATTGATTACAAACGCTATGCCGCCGAGGCGTTCAGCCATGCCAATAAGATGGACAAGCGTGTCTGGGGTAAACCCGGTGCAAAGATCGGTTTTGTCGCGGCAGGCAAGAACTGGCTGGACCTGATCCACGCGATGAGCCTGCTGAATATTGATGAGAATGAGGCAGAGCGTCTGGGGATCTCCCTATACAAGGTGGGACAGACCTTTCCGCTGGATATGCGCGGCTTTCATACCTTCGCTGAAGGTCTGGATTTGGTTGTGGTGGTTGAGGAAAAGCGCAAGCTGATTGAAGTGCAGATCAAGGAGGCCTTGTTCTCTGATCAGCACCGGCGTGTTTACGGCTGGTACAAGGCCGGGGGCGCTGGGCTGGAACATGGTGAGGAACTGTTCCCGACACGTGGCGCGCTGGACCCGATTTACATCGCGCAAAAGCTGGGCGAGATCCTGATCGAAGAGGGGCGCGAAACCGAAGGGGTCAAAGCGGGCATGGCCGCTTTGGACGAGGCCCGTCGCGCCGACAATGCAGAAGAGATCGCCGCGCGGATGCCGTATTTCTGTTCCGGCTGCCCGCATAACTCTTCCACCAAGGTGCCAGATGGCAGCCGCGCCTATGCCGGTATCGGCTGCCACTATATGGTGCAGTGGATGGATCGCGAAACCACCGGCTTCACCCATATGGGCGGCGAAGGTGCAAACTGGATCGGCGAGGCACCGTTCTCCACCCGCAAACATGTGTTCCAGAACCTTGGGGACGGCACCTATAACCACTCCGGTGTGCAGGCGATCCGTGCGGCCCTCGCGGCGGGGACCAATATCACCTATAAGATCCTCTACAATGATGCGGTTGCCATGACGGGGGGGCAGGATAACGAAGGCGATCTGAACGCGCCGCGCATCGTAGCCGAGCTGCAGGCCATGGGGGTGAAAAACCTTGCGGTGGTCTATGACGAGAAAGAAGACGTTGATGCAGCTGCTTTCAAAGGGGTGGCGATGCATGAACGCGCCATGCTGGAAACGGTGCAAAAGGACTTTGCCACCAAGGAAGGCGTCAGCGCGATCGTTTATATCCAGACCTGTGCGGCTGAAAAACGTCGACGTCGCAAGCGCGGTCTGTTCCCCGATCCTGATAAGCGGTTGTTTATCAATACCGATGTCTGTGAAGGCTGTGGCGATTGCGGTGTGCAATCCAACTGCGTGTCGCTTGTGCCAGCAGAAACCGAACTGGGGCGGAAACGCGCGATTGATCAATCCTCCTGTAACAAGGATTTCTCTTGTATTAATGGCTTCTGCCCGTCCTTTGTGACGCTGGAAGGTGCCAGCGTGCGCAAGGACCCGACAACCAAGATCGAAATACCCGACCTGCCGATGCCTGAATTGCCCGTGATCGAGGGCACCCATAATGTGGTGATTACCGGGGTCGGTGGCACGGGTGTGGTGACCATCGGTGCGCTGATGGCGCAGGCGGCGCAGCTGGACGGCAAAGGCGCGGGTATGATGGAGATGGCAGGCCTTGCCCAGAAGGGGGGCGCGGTGCATATCCACTGCCGTCTGGCAAATGATCCCGGTGATATCTCGGCCATTCGTGTCGCGACAGGCGAAGCCCATGCGCTGATCGGTGGAGATCTTGTGGTGTCGGCCGGGTCCAAGACGCTGGGGCTGACGCAGGGCGGTCGCACGGGAGCGGTTGTGAACTCGCATCAGATCATCACTGGCGATTTCACCCGCGATACCGAATTCCAGATGCCCTATGATCGGCTGACGCTGGCGCTTGAAGCGCGGTTGAAAGATGGTGTGACGATGTTCGATGCATCCGATCTGGCCAAGGCCGCATTGGGCGATTCGATCTTTTCCAATATGATGGTGCTTGGGGGCGCGTGGCAAAAGGGGCTGCTGCCCCTGACCCTTGAGGCATTGCAGGAGGCGATCCGTATGAACGGGGCGGCGGTTGACCGTAACCTGCGGGCTTTCGAAATCGGGCGCTGGGCGGCCCTGTACCCGGAAGATGCGCGGCGTGTGTCCGAACCCAAAGTGGTGGCCCTGCCCAAAACACTGGAGGAGCGGATCACCTTCCGCATGGAGCATCTGACCCAGTATCAGGGCAAACGTCTGGCTAAACGCTATGCCAAGCTGGTGAACGGCATTGCTGATGATGAGGTGAAGGCGGCGGTGGCCGAAGGCTATCACAAGCTGTTGTCTTATAAGGACGAATATGAAGTGGCTCGCCTGTTGCTGAGCAGCCGTGAACAGGCACAGGCAGAGTTTGAAGGTGACTTTAAGATGTCATTCAACCTTGCACCGCCGCTGTTGTCGAAAACCGGTCCCAATGGCCGCCCGATGAAACGCGAGTTTGGTCCGTGGCTGGAGGGCCCCTTGCGCCTGATGGCGCGGATGAAAGGGCTGCGTGGCACGCCGCTGGATGTTTTTGGCTATACCGCAGAACGCAAGATGGAGCGGGCGTTGATCAAGCAATATGAGCAGGACATGGCAGAGGTGCTTGGGCAGGTAACCGACCAGACCCGCGCGGCAATTGTGGCTTTGGCCGAATTGCCCAAACAGATCAGGGGGTTCGGTCCGGTGAAACAGGCAGCGGAGGCCAAGGCCGCAAAACGGCGCGAGGAACTGCTAAGCGTGATCCGCGCTGGTGGACCATCGGTGGCAAAAGCTGCCGAGTAAATCTGCGCTGGGCCAGTCATGCCGGTGTTACCTATCTGCGCTATCTGATGGGGAAACCGGCATGCGGAGCAGATATGGTTCAGTTCACCCATCATCGCCTATCGGCGCTTAGCTATGCCTCGAGTGCAGACAGCAGGTCCGGCAAGGCGCTGATCCGATTGATGGAAAACTCTACCGGGCGGTTGCAACTGATCAAACGGGCGCGGGGCTACGAGCAGGAACTTCTGTCTGGCCGCAGCTTTTTCGAAGTGATGACAGCGCGTTATGGGTTAAGCCTTGAGGTGGTGGGGGGCGCGCTGGACATGATCCCCCGTGACGGACCGGTCATTTTCATTGCCAACCACCCCTATGGTATCCTTGACGGGTTGATGTTGGGCCATCTGATGGAACGCAGGCGGGCTGATTTTAAAATCATGGCAAATGCAGTGTTCAACGGCGCGGCCGATCTGAACCAATATCTGTTGCCGATCAGCTTTGAAACGGACAAGGCGGCATTGACATTGAACCTTGCGACGCGACGCAAGGCGTTGGACTATCTTGGGCAGGGCGGCGCAGTGGGTGTGTTTCCGGGGGGCACGGTCAGCACCGCAGCGAGACCGTTTTCGCGGCCCATGGACCCCGGCTGGCGCAGCTTTACCGCCCGCATGATCGCCAAATCACGTGCCACGGTGGTGCCGATCTATTTTGAGGGTCACACCAGCCGTTTGTTCCAGATTGCCAGCCATTTGCACGCGAACCTACGCATGGGCCTGCTGATCAAAGAGTTCCGCAAGCGGGTGGATACGCCGGTGCGGGTGGTCATCGGGGCCCCCTTGGGCCGGGATGTTCTGGACCCAATTGCCGCAGATGCAAAAGCCATGATGGATTTCCTGCGCAAAGCCACTTATGAGTTGTCGCCAGAGCCATTGGTGACAACCGAGCTTGGCTTTGAATTTGAGGAACATCATCGTGCCTGAAAGGGCTGAGGCAACATGGCAATTGGTATTTTCGACAGTGGTTTGGGCGGGTTAACCGTTCTGCAAGCCGTGCAGGAGCGGCTGCCCGAGACAGAGTTTGTCTATCTCGCGGACAGCGCCCATGCGCCTTATGGGGTGCGCACGGCGGAAGATATCTATGATCTGACCACCGCTGCGACCCAGCGGTTGTTTGATGCGGGCTGTGATCTGGTGATCCTTGCGTGCAATACGGCCTCTGCGGCGGCCTTGCGGCGGATGCAGGAAGCATGGGTGCCAGCGGACAAGCGGGTGCTGGGGGTTTTTGTGCCTTTGATCGAGGCGCTGACGGAACGGCAGTGGGGGGATAACTCCCCCCCGCGTGAAGTGGCGGTGAAACATGTGGCGCTGTTTGCCACGCCTGCCACCGTGTCCAGCCGTGCCTTCCAGCGCGAGCTGGCGTTTCGCGCGATTGGCGTCGATGTCGAAGCTCAAGCCTGTGGCGGGGTTGTTGATGCAATCGAGGATGGTGATTTCATCCTCGCCGAAGCACTCGTACGCAGCCATGTGGATGCATTGAAACGCAAAATGCCTGAACCGCATGCGGCCATTCTAGGGTGTACCCATTATCCGTTGATGCAGGAAACCTTCCAGTCGGCCTTGGGCGAGGGGGTGAATGTTTATAGTCAGGCGAACCTCGTGGCCGAAAGCCTTGCCGATTATCTTGAGCGTCATCCCGACAAAGTCGGCACCGGCAATGCGGCGTTTTTGACGACGGGAGATCCAGCCAAAGTATCCGCCCGTGCGACACAGTTTTTGCGACGATCAATCAGCTTCACCGCCGCTTAATTTTCGCTTAAACGATACCCCAATAAGGGACCAATAAAATGTACAATATCGCCATTCTGGGTGCTTCCGGTTACACGGGCGCAGAGTTGATCCGGTTGATTTCCGGACATTCGTCCATGAAAATCAGGGCTTTGGGAGGAAACTCCAAAGCCGGTCAATCCATGGCCGAAGTTTTCCCACATCTGCGCCATCTGGATCTTCCCGCACTTGTGACAATCGAGGATATCGATTTTTCCCAGATTGATCTGTGTTTCTGCGCCTTGCCGCATAAGACCTCGCAAGAGGTGATTGCCAAACTGCCTGCGGATTTGAAAATCGTTGATTTATCGGCTGACTTCCGGCTGCGTGACCCCGAAGCCTATAAGAAATGGTATGGCAACGATCATGCGGCCTTGGATCAGCAGGGCGAAGCGGTTTATGGGCTAACCGAATTTTACCGCGAAGAGATCAAGAACGCGCGTCTGGTGGCTGGCACAGGATGTAACGCTGCAACCGGGCAATTTGCCTTGCGGCCCCTGATTGCTGCCGGGCTGATTGATCTGGATGAGATCATCATGGACCTGAAGTGCGCCGTATCGGGCGCGGGCCGGTCGCTGAAGGAAAACCTGCTGCATGCGGAATTATCCGAAGGCTATCACGCCTATGCCATTGGCGGGACACACCGGCATCTGGGCGAGTTTGATCAGGAGTTTTCTGCCGTGGCGGGCCGGCCTGTGAAGGTGCAGTTCACCCCGCATCTGGTGCCGGCAAACCGGGGTATCCTTGCGACCTGTTACGTTAAAGGCGATGCGCAGGAGATTCAGGCAGAGCTGGAAAAAACCTATGCGGATGAACCCTTTATCGAGGTGCTGCCCTTGGGTGAGGCTCCCAGCACGCGCCATATTCGCGGATCGAATTTCTGCCATATCGGGGTGGTGCAGGACCGTATCGCAGGACGTGCTATTGTGGTGGCGGCGCTGGATAACCTGACAAAAGGTAGCAGCGGGCAGGCGTTGCAGAATGCCAACTTGATGTTAAATATAGCGGAGACCGAGGGGCTGATGATGGCCCCGCTATTTCCGTGAGCGGCATGAAAAGCCTAAAGAAACAACGTCGTATCCAAGTGATCGCTCTGGCGGTTGTGGCCTTGATCGGTTCAACCGCCCTGATTGGCTATGCGATGCGTGACGGGATCAACTTTTTCCGCGCGCCCTCGCAGGTGATTGCAGAACCGCCCGCCGCCTCAGAGGTGTTTCGCATCGGCGGGTTGGTCGAAGAGGGCACATTGGTGCGCGGCGAAAGTGAAACCGTGCGTTTTAGCGTGACGGATGGCGGCGCAACGGTGCCGGTGACCTATCGCGGGGTGTTGCCTGATCTGTTTGAGGAAGGTCAGGGTATGGTTGGCACCGGCAGTTATGTCAACGGTGTCTTTGAAGCCACTGAAATTCTTGCAAAACACGATGAAACCTACATGCCAAAAGAGGTTGTGGACGCGCTGAAGGAACAGGGTGTCTATGTAGAGCCGGAGAGCTGACAGCGGCCGCTGCCCCTTCATTTCATTAACCAATCTCTGACCTTCTGACCGTGAAACGTGGTGAGGAGCGCAGCATGATATCTGTCAGGGAGATTGCAGAGCAAATCGTCGCCCGCGAGGGGGGATTTGTGAATGACCCGGATGACCCGGGTGGGGCGACGAATTTCGGTGTGACGATTCACACGATGCGCCGTCTGGGGGTTGATCTGAACCGTGACGGGCAGGTCGACATCCGCGACGTCAAAGCGTTAAGCCGCCGACAGGCGGTTGATATTTTTATCAAACATTACTTTGAAAAGCCGCTGATTGGCGATTTGCCCGATGCGTTGCAGCCGTCGGTTTTTGACATGTATGTCAACGCGGGGTCCAATGCGATCCGCATTTTGCAACAGCTCTTGCGGACCATGGGAATCAAGGTGACGGTGGACGGTGTATTGGGGCCACAAACACTTTCCGCCGCGCGTCAGGCCATGGCCGCAGCCCCGGATCATCTGGTGGATGCCTATGGGATTGCGCGGCGTAACTACTATTTCCGGTTGGCTGATCAACGGCTTGCCAGCCGGAAATATGCGCGCAACCGGGCAGGGGGCAAAGGCGGGTGGATCAGGCGGGCAGAGGAATTTATCGCGCCAGCCTACCACCTTAGCACAGAGGCATTTCAACAAAGGGTCTCAGCATGGGATTGATCGAACGGGTGTTGACGCTGGTGTTTGGCGGCCAAAACAATCTGGTTCGCGACACGGTCGAAGTGTTTCGCGAAAACGCCGAGGCCGGGGCGCAGCGCGGCGCAGAGGTGCAGGGCCAAGCAATGACGCAATTTGGGGCGGAGTTTCTGGTGCCCCGCCGCGGCAGGTTTGACCGGTTCATGGACGGGCTGAACCGTCTTCCGCGTCCTGCGCTGGCTTTGGGAACGCTGGGGCTTTTTGTTTCGGCCATGGTTGAACCTTTGTGGTTTGCTGAACGGATGCAAGGGATTGCATTGGTGCCGGAACCGCTGTGGTGGCTTTTGGGGGTGATTGTGTCGTTCTATTTCGGGGCCCGCCATCAGGTAAAAGCACAGGAGTTCCAGCGCGAGATCGTTAGCGGTGTCGCGCAGGTGCCGGAAGTTTTGCGCAACATTGCCCAGATCCGCAGCTTGCGTGCCGATGGCGTTGCGGTGGCAGATACCGCACCGGATGCGGTTCTTTTGGCCCGTTCCATCGCACCGACAGGCAATGCCGCCCTTGACGCGTGGCGGCAGTCGCGCCGCTGACTGCGACGCTTTGGCGCCTGCTGACGTTGGATTGACGTAGCAGCGGGCGCAATTGCCGCCTATATTCGCGGCATGATTACAGAACTCGGACATTTCGCCCTGATCCTCGCCGCCCTTGTCGCGGTTGTGCAAATGGTGGTGCCTTTGATTGGTGCCCATAAACGTTGGGCCGGGTGGATGGCCGTTGCCGAACCAGCCGCCGGGGCGCAGTTTGCACTGACGGCTTTGTCCTTTGGGGCGCTGGTCTGGGCGTTTGTCGTCTCTGATTTTTCGTTGCGGCTGGTCTGGGCGAACAGCCATTCCGCCAAACCGATGCTTTATAAAATCAGCGGCACATGGGGCAACCACGAAGGCTCGATGCTGCTTTGGGTGTTGATCGTGACCCTGTTTGGCGCGATGGCCGCGTGGTTTGGGGGCAATCTGCCCCCCAGTCTGAAAGCACGGGTACTCAGCGTGCAGGCAGCAATTGCGGTGGCGTTTTTCGGGTTTATCCTATTCACTTCCAATCCGTTTCTGCGTTTGGAAACCCCGCCTTTTGACGGGCAAGACCTTAACCCGCTGTTGCAAGACCCCGGTTTGGCATTTCATCCGCCGTTTCTTTATCTCGGCTATGTTGGCCTGAGCATGACGTTCAGTTTTGCGGTTGCAGCGCTGATGGAAGGGCGCGTGGATGCGGCGTGGGGGCGTTGGGTGCGTCCCTGGACCTTGGCCGCCTGGGTGTTCCTGACCATTGGCATCGCGCTTGGGTCCTGGTGGGCCTATTATGAACTGGGCTGGGGTGGTTTCTGGTTCTGGGATCCGGTTGAAAACGCGTCCTTTATGCCTTGGCTGTTGGCGGCTGCGCTGTTGCATTCCGCCATTGTGGTTGAGAAACGCGAGGCGTTGAAAAGCTGGACGATACTGCTGGCGATCCTTGCTTTTGGTTTTTCGCTGATCGGCACATTCATCGTGCGGTCAGGGTTGCTGACCTCGGTCCATGCTTTCGCAAATGACCCTGAACGCGGCATCTGGATCTTGTTGATCATGGGGTTCTTTATGGGCGGTGCCTTGGTGCTGTTCACCCTGCGGGCCGGCGCGATGGAGGCCAAGGGCGTCTTTGCCTTGGCCAGCCGCGAATCCGCCTTGGTGGTGAATAACCTCTTGCTGGCGGTGGCCTGCTTTGTGGTTTTTGTCGGCACCATGTGGCCGCTGGTGGCAGAGATGTTCTTTGACCGTAAGCTGAGCGTCGGACCGCCGTTTTTCAACGCGGCCTTTACGCCGTTTATGGTGGCGCTGGGGGTGATCCTGCCGGTTGGCGCAGCCATGCCGTGGAAACGGGCTGGCATCATCAAGGCCTTCAAACCGCTGCGCTATGTGTTTCTGCTGGCACTGGCGGTTGGCGGTTTGACCTATGCGATGCAAACCGGACGCAGCATGATCGGGCCGATTGGCCTGTTTCTCGGGGCCTGGCTGGTGATGAGCGTGGTTGTGGAACTGGTGCAGCGCAGCGGGCGCGGAGCAAACCGCCTGCGCCGCTTGGCACGTTTGCCGCGTGCCGATTGGGGCAAGGCAACGGCCCATGCAGGGTTGGGGATTACCATGGCCGGTATTGCGGGGCTAACCGCCTGGACACAGGATGACATCCGCGCGGTGCAGTTGGATCAACCATGGAACGTGGGTAAATATGAGCTGACCCTGACCGATGTGCAGGAGGTACGCGGACCGAACTACCTGTCAACAATGGGTGTACTGACATTGCGCAAGGGGGGGGATTTCATTGCGGAATTGCGTCCAGAGAAACGGTTCTACCCGGTGGCGCAGATGCCGACCACCGAGGCGGGGATTGATTATGATCTGATCCGCGACGTCTATGTGGTGATCGGGGACCAGCAGAGCAATGGCGGCTGGACGGTGCGCACCTATATCAAGCCGCTGACCAACTGGATCTGGATCGGGGCGGCGCTGATGGCGCTTGGTGGGATGCTGAGCCTGAGTGACAGGCGGTTCCGCGTGGCGGCTGGGGCGGTCAACAAGGGCCGTCAAACGCCGGTGCCTGCGGAATGAAACATCTTGTCTTGATCCTGATGCTGATTGCGACACCGCTTTGGGCGGTTGAGCCGGATGAAATTCTGGATGATCCGGTGCTGGAACAGCGTGCGCGGGAGCTGTCCAAGGGCCTGCGCTGTCTGGTCTGCCAGAATGAAAGCATTGATGAAAGCAACGCTACCCTTGCACGTGATCTGCGCCTGCTGGTGCGTGAACGTCTGTTGGCGGGCGATAGTGACGAAGCGGCCGTAGAGTATATCGTTGCGCGCTATGGTGAATTTGTTCTGCTGAACCCGCCGGTGACCGGTGCCAACTGGCTGCTCTGGGGGGCAGGACCGTTGATGTTGCTTTTGGCGGGGGGGCTTGGCTTTGTCTATCTGCGGGGGCGTGCGGCAGGGCGCAGCACCCCTGATGCGCCGCTGGACGCGGAAGAGCAGGCCCGGCTGGACAAGATTCTGGGCCGCTGATGCGGAAATCTGCGGATGACGTCCGGTTTTGCTGGTTCCTCGTATCTGCTTTGGTAACACTGTGCAAAATTTCCTAATAAGGACGCTCGATTATGGACTACCAGACCATCACCTATACCGTTGAGAATGACGTGGCGCTGATCACCATGTCGCGGGCTGACAAGATGAACGCGCTGACCACGCAAATGCGGGCCGAGATTGCCCATGCGGCGACACAGGGTGGCAAGGATGCACGGGTTCTGGTGATTACAGGCGCGGGGCGGGCGTTTTGTTCGGGACAGGACCTTGGTGACCGCGCAGGCGGGGCGTCGATTGATATGGAACGTACGCTGCGCGACGAATACGCGCCGATGCTGCGGGCGATTGTGAATTGCCCGGTGCCGACAATTGCGGCGGTGAATGGCCCGGCGGCAGGGGCGGGGGCAAACCTTGCGCTGGCGGCAGATGTGGTGATCGCCGCGGAGTCAGCCTATTTCCTTCAAGCCTTCACACGTATCGGGTTGATCCCGGATGCGGGCGGCACCTATGTGCTGCCGCGTTCCATGGGAACAGCCAAGGCAATGGGCGCGGCCCTGTTTGCGGATAAGATCAGTGCCCGTCAGGCAGATGACTGGGGGATGATCTGGGAGGCGGTGCCGGATGCGGAGTTTGAGGCCAACTGGCGTGGCAAGGCGACCCATCTGGCCGCAGGGCCAACAGCGGCCTATGCAGAGGTCAAGAATGTGATCCGCGGCTCCTGGGACAATAGTTTTGAAGAGCAGCTGACCCTTGAAGCACAGGCGCAGGGCATCTGCGGCAAATCAAGGGATTTCAAAGAAGGCGTGCTGGCCTTCACGGAAAAACGCCCCGCGACATTCGAGGGGCGTTGATACGCAGAGTTTTGCGAAATGGGCCTCGACCTGATGGTCGGGGCCTTTGCGCCATTCTAGATCGAGCGTTCAACCAGCAACACATCTTCCGGCGAGACCGCTGGTCCTGCGGCGCGGGCGATCACCGCCACGGCAACCCCGTCGGCCAGCACTGTATGCACCGAGCCTGAGACCTGTTTAATCGTGATCTCCGGCGGTGTTTCACCCTTGTTATAGACCACAGCGACCTGATCACAGTCATGCATCGTATCGGGCACAAATGCGCCTTGCGGTGCATGTTGCTTGGCCTGTGAGCTCGGCATCAACCCGGCAGCACGTTCCCAACGCAAGGCACCATCATATTTGTCGCGGTTCATGTGCGGTGCCCCCTGTCGATGCTGCGCATGATCCGCGCCTGCACCAAAGCCGATCTGCGTTTTGCATAGCTGCGCTGAGCAACATCAGCGATAAGGAGACAGGATAGGAGAGCAGTTACCGCAACAAACATGAGACTTCCTTCAATGTGTTAACGAGACGCTAACGGCTTGGCAGGGTTTGCGTCAATGATGTGGCAAGGATTGTACAAGGGGGCGAAACAATGCCTTCATTGTGCCTCATTTCTGCCCGCTCCGTTTCGATACCGGCAATTGCAACAGAAACAATTCTACCATTTTTAACCTAATTTCGCAGTTTTGGCGCGATTCTATTCGTATTGATTCGGAACGGAAATGGGGCAGCTCTGCCACATTTGGCAGGCTTGGTTAAAATTTGTTTCGGCTCCGTAAACAGCCCCAAACGCAAAAACGCCCCGGACAAAGCGGGGCGTTTTCTTTGGCAATATCCTGCGGGATCAGCGGTTTTCGATATCCACGTAATCGCGGCTTGTCTCGCCCAGATACAACTGGCGCGGGCGACCGATTTTGTTCTGTGGGTCCGCGATCATCTCTTTCCACTGGGAAATCCAGCCGACGGTGCGCGATAGTGCGAAGATCGGTGTGAACATCGATGTGGGGAAGCCCATGGCTTCCAGAATAACACCGGAATAGAAGTCGACGTTCGGGAAGAGTTTCTTCTCCGCGAAGTAGGGATCTGCCAGCGCCGCTTTTTCAAGCTCCTTGGCGACCTGCAGAATCGGGTTGTTCTCCACACCCAGCAGCTCCAGCACCTCGTCGGCGCTTTCCTTCATCACGGTCGCACGCGGGTCGTGGTTCTTATAGACGCGGTGGCCAAAACCCATTAGGCGGAACGGATCGTTCTTGTCTTTCGCGCGGGCGATAAACTCTGGGATGCGGTCCGGTGTGCCGATTTCCTTGAGCATCTCAAGGCAGGCCTGGTTCGCACCACCATGGGCAGGGCCCCAGAGACAGGCAATCCCCGCCGCGATACAGGCAAAGGGGTTCGCACCAGAGGAGGACGCCAGACGCACGGTCGAGGTAGAAGCGTTCTGTTCGTGATCCGCATGCAGGGTAAAGATACGGTCCATGGCGCGGCTGAGGATTGGATCAACAACGTAATCCTCGGCAGGAACGCCAAAGCACATGCGCAGGAAGTTGGATGCATAATCCAGATCATTGCGCGGGTATTCAAAGGGCTGACCGATGGTGTACTTATAGGCCATGGCGGCAATGGTCGGCATCTTGGCGATCAGACGGATCGTTGCGACCTCGCGCTGCCATTCGTCGGTGATATCAGTGCTGTCGTGGTAAAAGGCAGACATCGCGCCCACAACACCAACCATAATCGCCATTGGATGCGCATCGCGGCGGAAACCGCGGAACAGATACATCATCTGTTCGTGCAACATGGTGTGGTTGGTCACGCGGCTTTCGAAATCCTCCAACTCTGCCGGGGAGGGCAGGTTACCGTAAAGCAGCAGATAGCACACTTCGAGGTAGTGGGATTTGCTTGCCAATTGGTCAATGGGATAGCCGCGGTGCAGCAAGACACCTTCTTCGCCGTCAATAAAGGTGATCCGGCTGTCGCAAGCGGCAGTCGAGGTGAAACCGGGATCGTAGGTAAAGACATCTGCCTGCGCATAGAGCTTGCGGATATCAATCACATCAGGGCCGGCGGTCGGCGAGAAAATCGGTAGGTCGTAGCTTTTGCCGTCAATGGTCAGCGTTGCGGATTTCGTACTCTCTGTCATGCGGTCCCTTTCGTCCGGTGGGCAGCTGGCGTTCTGCCAGCTGTCTGGGGCTTGGCCCTTGTGATCGGGGCCGTACCAACTGTTATCTTGTGCGATGTTGAGAAGTGGTTAACCGCTTCTCAACCAGCCGCGTCGCTCAGGCGGGCGAGGGTTTCATCGCGCCCCAACACAAGCATCATGTCATAAACAGATGGGGTTACTGCGCGCCCTGCAAGTGCCGCCCGAAGGGGCCCCGCGAGTTTTCCGAATTTGGTGTCTTTCGCAGCCGCAAAGCCGTTCATCACCTCTTCCAGCGTTTCTTTGTCCCAGCTAGCATTTTGCAACTGCGGCGTCAATTCGTTCAGCATACCACGGGATACATTGTCGAGATTTTTTATTGCTTTCTCGTCCGGTGTAACGGGGCGTGAAGTCAGGACAAAGTGAGCCTTTTCAATAAGTTCCGGCAGTGTTTTTGCCCTTTCTTTCAGGCAGTAGAGGGCCTGCTCCAATCCGTCACTTTGTTGTGGGGTCAAGGCAGGAAGATTTGCAGCCGCCAAATATGCCTCACATTCACGCCGCAACGCAGCGTCACCTGAGCTGGCAATATGCTGTCCACAGATATTTCCGAGCTTTTTCAGGTCGAATTGTGCCGGACTTTTGCGGATGCCGTTCAGATCAAACCACTCCAGCGCCTGCGCATCGGTAAAGAACTCATCGTCACCATGGCTCCATCCCAGACGGGCCAGATAGTTGCGCATGCCTGCGGCGGGATAACCCATCACCTGATATTCTTGCGCGCCCAAGGCCCCATGACGTTTCGACAGTTTCTTACCGTCATCGCCGTGGATCAGCGGAATATGCGCCCAGACAGGTACATCCCAGCCCATGGCGTTGTAGATCATCATCTGGCGTGCTGCATTGTTCAGGTGATCGTCGCCGCGTATCACATGTGTCACGCCCATATCATGATCGTCCACAACCACTGCCAACATATAAACGGGTGTGCCGTCCGAACGTAACAGCACCATGTCATCCAGGGTGTTGTTCTGAAAGGTAACATCGCCCTGCACCTCGTCGCGGATCACCGTAGTGCCTTCCTGCGGGGCCTTGATGCGCACCACATAGGGGGCATCCGGGTGGCTGTCAGCCTCGGCATCGCGCCAGGGTGAATGATAAAGGGTGCTTTTGCCTTCTGCCTTGGCGGCGTCGCGATAGGCGCTGATGTCATCCTGAGTGGCAAAACATTTGTAGGCCTTGCCCTGCGCCAGCAGATCCAGTGCCACCTCGGCGTGGCGCGGGGCATTGTCAAACTGGCTGACAATCTCGCCATCATGATCCAGACCCAGCCATGCCATGCCCTGTAGGATCGCTGTAGTGGCTTCGGGGGTGGAGCGTGCGCGGTCGGTGTCCTCGATCCGCAACAGGAATTTGCCACCCCGGCCACGGGCATACAGCCAGTTGAACAAAGCGGTCCGTGCGCCGCCGATGTGCAGAAAACCGGTGGGCGAGGGGGCGAAACGGGTGACAACTTCGGCGGTCATTGGGGCTCTTTCTCAATAGGGGTCAACCGGAACAAAGTTGCGTTTACCTTTCGCTAACCATCGTCCCGCTAGTGTTGGGGCCTGTCTATCCAGTGCGGTGAACGGGAGCAAGCATGGGCCGCATCAGCAGAATGTTTCACCGCGGCCTGACCGCCAGCGGCGCGGTATTGCTGGCACAACTGGGCCATATGCTGGGCTGGCTGCCAGTCTGTCTTGCCACTGGCATTGGCTGCTACTTTTCCTTGAAATGGGAACCGGGATGGCCGTTGTTCATCTGGCTGGTACTGGGGGTGCTGGGGCTTGTCACTCTCGCGCGCAATCTGCCAGAGGCGCTTTCGCCTTTTGTCATAGCTTTGGCGTTATGCCTGATCGGTTTTATCCTCGCCGGTGTCCGGGCGCATTCAGTTGCCGGGCCGGTTCTGGGCTGGCGTTATTACGGGGCGGTGGAGGGGCGGATCGTCGCCATCGACCGCAGCCAGTCGGGTGCCCTGCGGTTGACGCTAGACCAGCTGCGCCTTGATGACGTGCCACCGGAGCGCACACCACATCGCGTGCGGATTTCCCTGCACGGCAAAGGGCCTGCGGGCATCACCCCTGAGCCGGGGTTGCGGGTGATGATCACCGCACATCTTTCGCCGCCCGCCGGTCCGGTGGAGCCGGGGGGATTTGATTTTCAACGGCATGCATGGTTTGCGCGGCTGGGGGCCGTTGGCTATGCGCGCACGCCTTTGATGGGGGCTGCTGCTGCCAGCGAAGGTCATGCAGGGTTGATGGTTTTCCGTATCCGCATGGCGGCGTCTGCCCATATACGGAAGCGGTTGGCGGGAGATACCGGCGGGTTTGCAGCGGCGATTACCACCGGCGATCGCAGCGCCATCAGCCCAGAGGCATTGCAGGCGCTGCGGGTCAGTAACCTTGCGCATCTTCTGGCGATTTCGGGCCTGCATATGGGGTTGTTGACGGGTTTTGTCTTTGCCGGTTTGCGGCTTCTGTTGACGCTTCACCCGGTGTCGGCGCTGCGCTGGCCGACCAAGGCGATTGCTGCTGTCGGCGCGCTCATTGCGGCGGCGGGATATCTTGCCTTGTCGGGTGGGAATGTTGCAACGCAACGTGCGTTTATCATGGTCGCGGTTGCCTTGGCCGCCTTGATGATCGGGCGGCGGGCCTTTTCCTTACGGGCTGTGGCGGTGGCGGCCTTTGTCGTTCTTATCCTGCGCCCGGAGGCATTGATGGGGCCGGGGTTTCAAATGTCCTTTGCTGCGACAACCGCACTGGTTGCGGTCTTTGGCTGGCTGCGGGGGATAGATCAGCGCTGGCTGCCAAAATGGGCCAGACCGGTATTTGCCACGGTGGTTTCCTCTGCTGTGGCTGGGTTTGCAACCGCACCGATTGCCGCGGCGCATTTCAACGCTTTTGCCCATTACGGGTTGATCGCAAACCTCGCCTCGGTGCCTTTGATGGGATTGTTTGTGATACCGGCAGCCGTGCTGGCCCTGCTGATGGCCCCTTTGGGGTTGGACTGGATCGGGCTTGCAGTGATGGGGCTGGGGCTGGACTGGATCCTTGGTGTTGCCCATGCCGTTTCAGAACTGGAGGGCGCAAGGGGCCATGTTGTCAGCCCAGGGGCATGGGTTTTGCCGCTGCTGTCGCTGGGGTTTCTGATGCTTATTCTCTGGCAGGGACGGCTGCGATGGGTCGGGGTGCCGGCGATGGCCCTCAGTCTTGTCCTATGGAATGAGGCGGTGCGGCCCGAACTGTTGATTTCCGATACGGGTACATTGGTCGGTGTCATGACGCCCAAGGGGCGCGCGCTGAGCAAAGCAAAAGGGGCAGGGTTTGTCGCCCGCAACTGGTTGGAAAATGACGGGACAGGAGCGACCCAGGCATCTGCGGCAAAGCTATGGCGGCAGGGTGATATTGTACACCTGTCCGGCAAACGTGCCTTGGCAGGGTTTCAGGGCTGTCAGGCAGGGCAGATCGTGGTCGCCTCTGTCAGGGCGGATGTGCTGACCGGCCAACCTTGCAGGGTGTTTGACCCGACCAGCCTGAGACGGACCGGCGCGGTGGCCCTGCGTAAATCCGGGGAAGGGTGGCGGATCACCACGGCGCGGGGCAGTGCCGGCGACCGGCTTTGGACCCATTGGCCCAAAGCCCGGTCACAAGATCAGTAGGTGCGGATCAATCCGACCAAACGACCCTGAACCTTGACCAGATGGGAGGGGAATACCTTGGTTTCATAGGCTGGGTTTGCCGCCTCAAGCGCGATGGAGCCCCCCTTGCGGCGGAAGGTCTTCAAAGTGGCCTCGTGATCCTCGACCAATGCGACCACAATATCACCGTCATCTGCCGTAGAAGTCTCGCGGATCACCACCACATCACCGTCATTGATGCCGGCGTCGATCATCGAATCGCCTTTGACCTCTAACGCGTAATGCTGTCCTGACCCTGCTATCATCCCATTGGGCACAGTGACCGAATGGGTCATATGGTTGATGGCCTCAATCGGGACACCGGCGGCGATCTGGCCCATCACCGGCACATTCAGCGCCTCTGCTACACCCACGGGCTGGGCTTCTGCCGGTGGGTTGGCATCGGGGCGGTCCCCGTCAATCACACGCGGGGTGAAACCCGGGTTCGGCGCACCGCCCAGACTTTCGGGCAGTTTCACAACCTCAATGGCGCGTGCGCGGTGGGCCAGACGACGGATAAAGCCACGTTCCTCAAGGGCCGTAATTAAACGGTGGATGCCGGATTTTGACCGCAGATCCAGCGCCAGTTTCATTTCGTCAAAGCTTGGCGGCACCCCGTCACGCTGCACACGTTTATGAATAAAGGCCAAAAGATCGAGTTGTTTTTTGGTCAGCATGGCCGCCCCCTTTTTCGACAAATGGTTTTCATTTGTTCTAGGGATGTTCTTGTTTTGTGTCAACGCTTGTCGTGTTTGCCGGGTTACAGCAAGAGGTAGGTGCCGATCTCGCCGGCGCTGCGGGTAGGATCATCGACGGGGCGGATCAGCAGCGCGTCAGCGGTTGCCAGCACGCTGAGCAGTGAACTGTCCTGCCGTGTATCCGGGTGCAGTTTCCCGTCAATCAACCGGGCCCGCATGTAATGCGCGCGTGCTCCGTTGGCGGGCATGTCACAGGCCAGTGGCGCGCTGTGCATTTCAGGCTCCGCAATGCCCAGCCCCAGCATCTTGCGGACTATTGGCGCGACAAACACCGTGCCACAGACCATGGCAGAGACCGGATTGCCCGGCAGACCAATCATCGCCATGTCGCCCATGCGCCCCGCCATCAATGGCTTGCCCGGACGCATCGCAACCTTATAAAAACTCTGTTCCATGCCCAATTCGGCGGCAACCGGGGCCACCAGATCGTGATCGCCAACCGAAGCACCGCCGATGGTCACAATCAGGTCTGCACCCTTTGCCAAAGCGAAAGCCTGTTTCAAAGAAGCGGTCGTGTCGCGGGCAATCGGCAGCAGGCGGGTTTCAGCACCCAGTCCCTCCAGCATGGCGGCGAGGCCGAAGCTGTTGGAGGCGACAATCTGGTCAGGCTCGGGCGTTTCACCGGGCTGCACCAGCTCATCCCCGGTGGCAAGGATCGCCACCACAGGTTTGCGAGTCACCGGGACGCTTGCGATGTTCATGGCGGCCAAAAGCGCAATGTCAGCAGGGCGCAGCAGCAGCGGGGCCGTGACGGTTTGACCGGCGCTGAAATCGCCACCGGCGGGGCGGATGTTGTCCTTATCCCCAATGTTATGGCCAAGGGTGATCAGATCGCCGCGGCGGGTCACATCCTCTTGAATGACGATGAAATCCGCACCTTCGGGCAGGGGCGCACCGGTAAAGATACGCACTGCCTGACCGGCTTTCACTGTGCCGTCAAACCGGTGACCGGCTGCCGATTCACCGATAACTTTGAACATGGCATCCGGTTCGACCTCTGCGCGGCGCAGGGCATATCCATCCATGGATGAGGCGGCAAAGGGGGGCTGTGTACGGGTGGCGACAACATCCTGCGCCAATACGCGACCAGCAGCATGGCGCAGCGGGACATGTTGAACCGCCAGCGGCGCGGCAAGCGCCAGAACAGCGGTGCGGGCCTCTTCGACCGATATCATGTGGCCTCAAACCGGCCCGATTTGCCGCCGTCTTTCAAAACAACACGCAGGCCGCCGATTTCCATGGTTTTGTCGACCGCTTTGGACATGTCGTAAACGGTCAAGGCGGTGACAGAGGCGGCGGTCAGCGCCTCCATCTCGACACCGGTCTGGCCAGTGGTTTTCACTGTTGCCGTGATGCGGATGCCGGGCAGGGTTGCGTCCGGTTCCAGATCAACACTGACCTTGGTGATCGGCAGGGGATGACAGAGCGGGATCAGATCCGAGGTGCGTTTGGCCGCCATGATGCCTGCCAGCCGTGCCACGCCCAGAACATCACCCTTTTTCGCGCGGCCTTCAGTAATGATATCAAAGGTCTCTGGGTTCATCTTGATGTGGCTTTCGGCCACCGCGATGCGCGAGGTGACAGCCTTTTCCGACACATCAACCATATGCGCATCACCCTTGGCGTCAAAATGCGTCAGCGCCATCACATCCCCCCGGAAGTCAGCGGGTTGGCCAGCAATTTGCGGGTGGCAGTTGCTACATCATCCTGACGCATCAGGCTTTCCCCGATCAGGAAGCTGCGCGCGCCATATTGCGCCATATCCGCAAGGTCCTGGGGGGTGTTCAAACCGGATTCGCTGACGATCAACCGGTCAGCGGGCACCAGTTTGGACAGGGTGCGCGTGCCATCGAGTGAGGTCTCGAAGGTCTTGAGGTTGCGGTTGTTGACGCCAATCATCACGCTTTTCAATCGGGTGGCGCGCTCCAGTTCTTCAGCGTCATGCACCTCGATCAACGCATCCATGCCCCAATGGGTTGCACAGTCCTCAAGCTCTGCAGCCTGTGCATCCGACACCGACGCCATGATGATCAGGATGCAATCCGCGCCAAGTGCGCGCGCCTCTGCCACCTGATAGGTGTCATACATGAAATCCTTGCGCAGGGCAGGCAGATCACAAGCAGCACGGGCGGCGGTAAGATATTCCTTTGCACCCTGAAAACTGGGGGTGTCGGTCAGCACAGACAGACAGGTTGCACCACCTGCCGCATAAGCCTGCGCCAGGCTGGCGGGATCAAAATCCTCGCGAATCAACCCTTTGGAAGGGCTGGCTTTTTTGATCTCCGCGATCAGGCCATATCCTTCGCGGGATGCTGCGTGCAGCGCATCGGCAAAGGGGCGCACCGGGCTGGCGGCCTGTGCATCAGCCTCAATTTCGGCCAGTGGCTTGGCGATCTTATCGGCGGCCACTTCCTCAAGCTTATAGGCTTTGATTTTATCTAGGATGGTATCAGTCATCATTCCTCCGGGTTGCCCCAGTTTATGGCCTTCTGACCCTGTGTCTGCAACCACGCATTGGTGCGACTAAAGGGGCGGGAGCCGAAAAAGCCGCGATGAACGGACAGGGGTGAAGGGTGCGCGGTTTCGATCTTCAGATTGTCACTGGCGCTGACGTTTTTGGCCGCTTTTTGCGCTGGCCCACCCCAAAGAAGATAGGCGCGCGGCGCATCGGCAAGACGGGCAAGCACGTCCTGCACCAGCTCCCCCCAGCCCAGTTTTGCATGGGCCTTGGCCGCCCCCTGCGGCACGGTCAGCGCCGTGTTGAGCAGCAGCACCCCCTGATCAGCAAGGTCACCCAGATCGGTGCGTGTACGCTGCAATCCCAGATCGCTTTCGATTTCCTTGAAAATATTCCCCAGACTGTCCAGCCGCCCGCCAAAGTCCTGCGGGATTGAAAAGGCCAACCCATCTGCCTTGCCCGGCGTATGATAGGGGTCCTGACCGATGATCACCACGCGGGTGTCCTGCGGCTGGGTGCGTTCCAGCGCGTGAAATACCTTATCCGGTGGTGGGAAAACAGGGCGGGTTTCCTGCGCCAGCGCCGCTTCAATGTTGGGCAGGGTTTGCTGGAAAAACGGCAGCTTTGCCCAGCCGCCCAAGCGGGACAGATCCAAGGCGGTCATTTCTGCTGGGACACAGCGGCGACATGGGCGAGCTTTTCCTTGGCGGCCCCGGAATCGATGCTTGCTGTTGCCATTTCTACGCCGGTTTTCAGGTCAGGTGCGGCATCCGCAACCACCAGCGCGGCGGCGGCGTTCAGCAGTACGGCATCCCGGTATGCGGATCGCTCCCCGTCAAGCAGGGCCCTGAAATCACGTGCGTTTTCCTCGGGTGTGCCGCCCAGAATATCATCAAAGGGATGTACAGGCAGGCCCGCATCTTCGGGATGGACCTCAAAATCACTGACCGTACCCTGATCCAGCCCCGAAACCCAGCTGACGCCGGTGATGGTCAGCTCGTCCGTGCCGTCTGAACCATGTACCAGCCAGGCCTTTTCGGACCCGAGCGCCAGCAGTGTTTCTGCCATCGGGCGGATCAGGTCACGCCGATAGGCACCGGTCAACTGGCGTTTGACAGAGGCCGGATTGGTCAGCGGCCCAAGGATGTTGAATATGGTGCGGGTGCCCAGTTCCGAACGGGTGGGCATCACATGAGCAATGGCAGGGTGATGCATTGGGGCCATCATGAAACCGATGCCAGCCTCGGCCAGTTCACGTTCGACCACGGGGGCGCCGACCATGACATTCAATCCCATCTGCGTCAGCGCATCTGCTGCGCCGGATTTGGACGACAGGTTGCGGTTGCCATGTTTTGCCACAACCACACCGGCACCCGCGACGACAAAAGCGGTCGCGGTCGAGATGTTCAACGTGCCTTTGCCGTCACCACCAGTGCCGACAATATCCATCGCCCCTTCGGGGGCTTTCACCGCGTGGCATTTGGCGCGCATTGCAGCTGCGGCGGCGGCATATTCATCCACGGTTTCGCCACGTGTGCGCAGGGCCATCAGGAAACCGCCGATCTGGCTTGGGGTGGCCTCGCCGTCAAACAGGATCTCGAAGGCCTCAGCAGCTTGCGCGCGGGTCAGCGGCCCATTGGCGGCGGCGTCGATCAGGGGTTTTAGCGCTTCACTCATGCGGGCACCTGCAATGTATTCAGAAAGTTTTGCAACAGCGCATGGCCATGCTCGGAGCGGATCGATTCAGGGTGGAACTGCACGCCATGCATCGGCAATTCGCGATGCTGCAACCCCATGATTGTCCCGTCCTCAAGCGCGGCTGTAATGCGCAAGGCATCGGGCAGGCTGTCGCGATCAACCACCAGCGAATGATAGCGGGTTGCCTCAAAGGGGGTGGGCAGCCCGGCAAACAAGCCGGTTCCATCGTGATGCATCCGGCCCATTTTGCCGTGTACGATGTCATCGGCGCGCACGACCTTGCCGCCAAAAGCCTGCCCCAGGGTCTGATGCCCCAGACAGACACCCATCAGTGGAATATGGTTTTCGGCGGCGGCTTTGGTCAGTTCCAGACAGATGCCGGCCTGATCCGGGTCACAGGGGCCCGGTGACAGCAGGATACCGGCAGGGCGCATGGCCAGCGCATCGGCGGTGCTTAGCTTATCATTGCGGTGCACCTGCACATCTGCGCCCAAAGACCCCAGATAGTGTACAAGGTTATAGGTAAAGCTGTCGTAGTTATCGATGAGCAGCAACAATGGTCAATTCTTTGCGTTTGGGATGGTCCTTTGGGCTAGAGGTCTTCGCACCCGTCGGAGTATATACGGTGCATAGATGTTCAGGCTTGCCGCGCGCCGTCAAGAGCGTGAGCAGGCAAATTCGGACCGATGCGCCGTTGAGCAGCGGCAGATGCAGTGAGCAGGAGTAGTTAAATGGCACGCGGATTTCTCAGTGGGGCGCTTGTTGGTGGGGTTGTCAGCCTTGGCGTTGGAGCTGTGGCCTCGGTCATGGTGCCGTTGGACCCGCCGGCACCGCTTGCCTCCCCTTTGGTCAGTGACAAGGCCCCGCAGGGCGGTGAAACACCGCAGCCCGTTGACGTGGTGGCTAAGACCAATACGGTCGCCTCAGAGGATGCGCCGGTCGCAGGACTGCCCGCATCCCAGACGCAGGCACCGCAACCGGATACTTTGGATGGTCTGGATGTGACCACTTCGCCTTCGGCCAAGGCACCCGTTACTGCAGAAGCGATTGAGCTGGACGCCCCTGTCGATGTGGCGCAATCCGTTGCGGTTGACCTGTCCGGTGAGGATCCGGTGATCCCCAATCCTCAGGCTTTGGCCCCGATGATGCCGGAGGATTCGGATCAGGTGGCAATTGATACCGCACCCGCGGCCCGTCCGCTGCCAAAACCGCTGGAAAACCCCGAGGTGTCAGCGGAAGCTGCAGAGCAGATCGTTGCTGATGCGCTGGCGGCTGCGCGTAAGGCGCAACCGAATGCCGAAGGGCAGGAGGCAGATGCTTCAGAGGCGAGTCCAGCAGAGACCGTGGTGGCAGGCAATGCGCCAGAGAATTCGGCGCAGGGTGAGGCAGAACAGCCACCAGCAGAGGCTTCAGCACCTGAAACAAGGGAAGCCTTACAGCCAAGCGAAACCCCGCAGATCGTGCAAACCGAAACCGAAACCGCCCCGGCAGCGCCACCGGTAGCAGAGGCACCGGATGAAAATGCACCCGAAGAGAACAGTGAGGCGAATACACAGGTCGCCGTGCTGGCCCCCTCTGCACGTCCACGGATCGGAAAACCGGCAACCACGCTGGGCGATCGTGCCAGTAATGTGACCGTCAACCGCTTGGGCAATTCATCCCCGGATGCGACCGTCGAACAGGCAACCATCATCACCGACAGCCCGTCGGGGATTGAGCTGCGGCCTGTGGAGAAATACGCGCAGGCGTTTTCTAATGCAGAGGGCAAGCCGCTGATGGGGATTGTCCTGATTGATGATGGCCGTGACCCAACCGCAGGGGCGCCGGGGCTCGCGGCACTGCGCAGCTTCCCCTATTCGCTCAGTTTTGCAGTCGACAGCAGCTTGCCCGATGCAGCAGAGCGGGCAGCACTGTACCGCGCCGAAGGGTTTGAGGTTTTGGCGATGATCGATATGCCGCAAGGGGCGTTGGCCTCTGACGTTGAGACCACATTGGGGGCAACCCTGTCGCAGATGCCTGAAGTTGTCGGCGTGCTGGAAGGCGCAGGCGAAGGGCTGCAAGCCTCGCGGGAGGTGGCCGATCAAGTCACTGCGATCCTTGCGCAATCCGGGCATGGCCTGCTGACGCAGGACAAGGGGTTGAACACCATGCCCAAGCTGGCGCTCAAACAAGGTGTGCCCGCCGACCCGGTGTTTCGTGATTTTGACAGCGAAGGGCAGACCGCAACGGTGATCCGTCGCTTTCTTGATCAGGCCGCCTTCAAAGCCGGGCAAGAGGGGGCTGTGGTGATGTTGGGACGTTTGCGGCCAGACACGATTTCGGCCTTGCTGTTGTGGGGGTTGCAGGACCGGGCGGGCAAGGTGGCACTGGCCCCGATTTCCGCAATCCTGACACGTGAGGACCGGTAAAGGCACCGGTCACCGCCGCAGATCAGATGATTTCATCCTCGTCAAACAGCGGGTCGGTCTCCAGCTGAGTGGAGAGATCATCTACCGTGTCTTCCGATGCTTTCGGGCTAAGTTGCGCCAGATGGAACACCGCATCCCCTTCGTTCACCACCGGCAGGATCGCGCGGCCAATCAGGATGCCGGGGCTGGGGGCAAGCAAATCGGTTTCGACGGTGCCAAACGGATCCGATACAGTTGCCAGAACATCGCCCTTGGCCACGGTCTCACCCTCGGCGCGGAAGGTGCGCAGCAGCCCGCCAGCGGGGGCACGCAGCCATGTGGAGGCGCTACAGAAATAGGGGGCAACCTTGGGTTTGGCGATGCCTTTGGCAGGCAGCATGTCCTTGGCCCGCATGACCCGCAGGATGCCAGCAACACCCGCCCGCACCGCCATTTCGTCGAACCGCAACCCTTCGCCTGCTTCATAGAGCAGGATCGGCGTGCCCTGTTTTGCGGCCACGGCCCGCAAAGATCCGTCTCGCAGCGGGGAGGTCAGCACCACAGGGGCACCAAAATCAATCGCCATCTGATGGGTGAAAGGATCGCGCGGGGAGATGCGCACCTGCGGCAGATTGGTGCGGTGGATGGCTGCGGAATGCAGGTCAATCCCGAAGTCGCAGCGCTGCACGACCTCGTTCAAGAAAATATGTGCCAGACGGGAGCCAAGCGAACCAGAAGGATGCCCCGGAAAACAGCGGTTCAGGTCGCGCCGGTCGGGCAGGTAGCGCGAGCGTGACAGAAAACCAAAAGAGTTGACCACCGGCACGGCCAGCAATGTGCCGCGCAGGGAGGCAAGCTGCGGTGCGCGCAGCAGCCGGCGCACGATTTCGACGCCGATCACTTCGTCGCCATGTACGGCGGCAGTTACACAGATGGTCGGGCCTGCACGTTTGCCATGGTGGACCTGAACATGCAGGCCAACCGGCGTGTGATCGGGTAGGATTGAAACCGGCAAGGTGACAGTCCGGTTGGTGCCGGCGGCAATTTCAACGCCTGCAATTTCGAAAGGGGCGTTGGGCATCTTGCCTAATTCCGTCCTGTGCCGTCAAACCGGGCCGCATCCGCCGCCGCGCGGCGGATTGCGCCGGACTTATGGATGGTTTCCATAAACTCGGCCTCTGCGTCGCTGTCATAGACCACGCCGCCACCGGCCTGAATATAAAGGGTTTCATCCTTGATCACCGCAGTGCGCAGGGCGATACACATGTCCATATCGCCACCGGCACTGAAATACCCGACACCGCCGCCATAGACGCCGCGTTTTTCTGGCTCAAGCTCGTCGATGATTTCCATCGCACGGACCTTGGGAGCACCAGATACGGTGCCCGCAGGCATCCCGGCAAAGAAGGCATCAAGCGCATCACAGCCTTCTTTCAACTCGCCCACCACATTGGACACGATATGCATCACGTGGGAATAGCGTTCGACTATGAATTCCTCGGTCGGGCGCACCGTGCCGATTTTCGCCACACGTCCAACATCGTTGCGGCCCAGATCCAGCAACATCAGATGTTCGGCCAGTTCTTTTTCATCGGCAAGCAGATCGGCCTCAAGCGCGCGGTCTTCTTCTGGCGTTGCGCCACGTGGGCGGGTGCCAGCGATGGGGCGGATCGTGACCTCATTGCCAAAAACACGGACAAGGATTTCGGGGCTGGCCCCAACCACATGGAAGCCGCCGAAGTTGAAATAGAACATGAAAGGCGAGGGGTTGGTGCGCCGCAAGCTGCGATAAAGCGAGAAGGGCGGCTGGGCAAACCCCTGCGCCCAGCGTTGGCTTGGCACCACCTGAAAAATGTCACCCGCAACGATATATTCACGCGCCTTTTCCACCGCTGATTTATAGCCTTCACGGGTGAAGTTGCTGACCGGTTCATCGGCTTCGGCAGCTTCACCCAGATCGCGGCTGGCACCGGGCATGGCGCGTTCCAGATCACGCACCGCATCCATCACACGTTCAGCGGCCTGCGCATAGGCGGCGCGGGCGGATTGCCCGTCTGACACCCAGGCGGGTGAGACAATCGTGACCTCACCCTTCACCCCGTCCAGCACGGCAATTACCGAGGGGCGCAGCATCATTGCATCCGGCAGTCCCAGCGGATCGGGGTTCACATGTGGCAGATGTTCCACCAACCGGATCATGTCATACCCCAGATAGCCGAACAGACCGGCGGCGGCCTGCGGCAGATCTTCGGGCAGGTCAATTTTGGATTCAGCGATCAATGCGCGCAACACATCCAGCGGGTTGCCGGTGGCCTCCTCAAAGGCATCCGCGTCATACCGTGCGGCGCGGTTGATGGCAGAGGTTTCACCGCGACAGCGCCAGATCAGATCGGGTTTCATGCCGATGATTGAATAGCGGCCCCGGACCTCGCCCCCGGTCACCGATTCCAGCACAAAGGCGTTTTCAGCCGCCCCGGTCAGCTTGAGCATCAGCGAGACGGGGGTGTCCAGATCCGCGGCAAGACGGGCATAGACAACCTGATTGCGACCCTCCGCGTGGCCGGCCGCGAAATTGTCAAAGCTGGGGGTCAAAGCCATGATGTGCCTTACGGAAAGTTGACATGAACGGCCTGCAAGGCGCGTTGATCTATCTGCGGCTCGGCGCGGCGCACCACATCATCCGCGTAAATGGTGAACAGGTCCTGTGCGAGAGCCTGATCCATCTGCGCCCCCAGCTGGCTGAGCAAGGCAACGTTTTCCGCCGCATCCGAAGCGGGGTTGATGGCATCAAGACGTACAATCACCACTGAATCCTCATTCGGCAGAACCCGGATTTCACCAATTTCCATGTCAAAGACATCGGACATAAAACCGGCAGGAGTATTGGTGATAAAGGCGTTGCGCCGTTGGTCGGTCTCTATCACCGCATCCAGGCCAGCGGCCTCAAAGCCCACGGCACCGTCCAGTGTCGGCACCAGCGCTTCGGCCTGTGTGGTCAGAGCCGCGAGGGTCTGTTCCATGCTAAGGGTTGCACGCACATCTTCAAGCGCATCCTCGAACGGGTTGACCCGCGCGGGAAGTTCTTCATCCAATCGCATGGCAAAGATGCTGCCGTCCTCAAGCTGTTGGATCTTGGCGAAATCACCGGCCTGCAAGTTGCGCGCAGCCTCGCGGAAGTCGACATAGGCCGCGATATCCTCGCTTGAATCCGCGTGCCAGGCGATGCTGCCCAATGTCATTTTGGTTTCATCGGCCAGTTGTTCCAGTGTGGCACCGCCGGCCAGCTGATCGTCAAGGTCCTGCGCACGGGCCTCAACGGCGCGTACTGCACGGGCCAGCGCCAGCTCTTCCTGCAGATCGCCCCGTGCATCTTCAAAGGCGATGGCCTGCGCAGGCAGCACGCCGTTTACACGGAACAGGGCAGGCCCAAGCGGCGTGGGCAGCGGGCCGACCACTTCGCCAACAGCGGCACTGAACACGCCCTCACCAGCGGCATCAAGCTCCAGCCGGCCAACGTCGCCAAGGTCGATGTCCGCAAGGGTCAACCCGCGGTCCTCCACCAGATTGCGAAATCTTGTGCCGCCGACTTCCAGGGCTGCTGCGGCCTGATCGGCAGTTTCCTGATCGGGAAAGACCAGACGTTCAACCAGACGCCGCTCTGGCTGGTTGTAGACATCGGCGCGGGCATCATATTCGGCCCGCAGCTCTTCTTCGGGGACCTCGACCTCGTCAATCATCGCATCCGGCGTCAGCAGCGCATAGGTGATCATTTTAGTGTCGGGCAGCATGAATTTATCATTGTTTTCATCGTAGTAGCTGTGCAACTCGGCTTCATTCGGGACGGGTAATGGGGCGGTCAGGCTTTCGGCCTCCAGCAGGCTCCAGGTGAAATCGCGCTGTTCACCAACATAATTCACCAATGTCTCGGCATAGGTTGCGGGCATTTTGACGCCCCCCAAAACCGCGCCTTGCAGCAGGGTGCGCGCCGCTTCTTCGCGCAGGGAGATTTCAAACTCTGCTTCGGACACGCCACCCTGTTGCAGCGCAAAACGGTATCCTTCTCGGTCGAATTCGCCGTTTACCCCCTGAAAAGATGCGATTTGCAGGATTTCATTGCGCAGGGCCTCATCGCCGATGGACAGACCAAGCTCGCCGGTTTCGTGATCCAATGCGCGGTTGCGCACCAGACGTTGCAATACAGCGCGGTCAAGGCCGATTTCCTGTGCGCGGGCAAAGGGCAGGGGCTGTCCGGTCTGGCTTGAGATTGCCTGCATTTCGTTTTGCAACTGGCGGGCATAGCTGTCGACGGGGATGGATTTGGTACCCACGGTGCCGATGCTGCGGATATTGCCGCTGAGGTTGGCCGCGCCAAAGCCGCCCAGACCGATGAACAACAGACCCAATAGGATCCACATGGCGATTTTGCCGATGCCGCTGCGTTTTGCCATGGGTCGTGTCCTTATCTGCGTTTCAGATCAGTTGTCTAAGCGCTGTCGCTCTGGGGGGCAAGGGGGCGTGGTCCCGCCTGCTAGAGCGTTTCCAATGCGGCGAGCCGGTCAAACAGATCAGCAATGCCGGCTGCGTCAAGATTGGCAAAGGCAATGCGCAATTGCGCGTCGCCGTCGCGGGCCTCTGCGGGGTAGAACATGGTGCCCGGCAGGCAAAGGATTGAAGCGGATTTAACCAACGCCGGGGCCACCTGCGCCGAGGATTTGGCAAAGGGGTGGTGCATATAGGCAAAATAGCCGCCGAGCCCCAGAAGCCGCCAGCCCTTGGTGGTAAGTTTGGGCAGGTTTTCGGTAATGGCCGCGCGGCGGGCGAGGATTTCATCGCGTTCTCCGGCAAGCCATTGTTTCAGGTTCCGCATGCCCCAAAGGGCGGCGTGCTGGCCCAGCTGGCCGGGGCAAATTGCAACTGTGTCGAGAAATTTCTCAACCTCCGCCAGCCGCTCTTCACTGGCGATCATCGCCCCGACGCGGTGGCCGGTCAGCCGGTAGGCCTTGGAGAAGGAATAGAGGTGGATCAGCGTGTCCTGCCAGTCCGGGTCCTGAAACAGGGCGTGTGGCGGGCCGGAGCGGCTGTCAAAATCACGATAGGTTTCATCGACGATCAGCGCGATGCCATGTTTGCGGGCCAGATCAAGGAAGGCCTGCACAAGATCGCTGGGATATTCGACGCCGGTAGGGTTGTTGGGGGTGACCAGCGCGATGGCGCGGGTTTTTCCAGTGATCAGGGCGGCGGCCTGTTCCGGGTCCGGCAGCATGTCGGCACGTACCGGCAGGGCTATGCTGCGCACCCCGGACATGTCGAGCCACATCTTGTGGTTGAAATACCAAGGGGTGGGCAGGATGACCTCATCGCCCTCCGTACAGAGAGTCGCAATGGCAGCGGCGAAAGCCTGATTGCAGCCTGAGGTGATGCAGGTCTGGGCCGCGGTGACGGCCCCTGCGTAATGGCTGGCGGTCTGGCGGGCGAGTTCCGCGCGCAGTTCAGGCAAGCCGAGCACGGGGCCGTAAAGATGGGCGTCGTCATTGCGAAGCGCGGCATCCGCCATGGCCTGACGCAGCGCCTGAGGCGGCGGATCCACCGGGGCGGCTTGGGAGACGTTGATCAGGGGGCGGTCAGCAGGATGGGTGACGCCGTCAAGCCAGCGGCGCGCCTCCATCACGGGAGGGGGGAAGGTGGCGGCGGTACGGGATAAGATCATCGGGCGGCTTCCGGGTGAGAGTGCGGACAGTATATAAGGCCAAAAAGAGGGGGCGGTCGGGTCAGTCCTTGCCTCTGTAGGGTTCGACATACTGAAGCGCCATGTCCCAGGGGAAGAAGATCCATGTGTCCTGACTGACGCCGGTGATGAAAGTGTCAACCTGCGGTTCGCCCTCGGGTTTGGCATAGACAGTGGCAAAATGTGCCTGCGGGTAGAGGCTGCGGACCAGTTCAAGGGTTTTGCCGCTGTCGACAAGATCGTCGATGATCAGAATGCCGGTGCCATCGCCCATCATCTCAGGGTCGGGGGATTTCAGCACTTTGGCGTCGCGCCGGTCATCGGCCTTGCCGCCGCCGGAATGGTAAGAGACCACCGAAATTGTATCAACGGTACGGATGTCCAACTCGCGCGCCACGATCATCGCCGGAGCCATGCCGCCACGGGTGATGGCAACAACGGCTTTCCATGCGCCATTGTCGGGGCCTTTGCCATCCAGACGCCAGGCCAATGCGCGGCTGTCGCGGTGGATTTGATCCCAAGAGATGTGAAAGCCTTTTTCGTGGGGCAGGCGGGTGTCGGACATGGAGTTACCTTTGCAGCAGAAGTTTGAGGCCAAGCCCGCCAAGGAGCAGGGCGGCGATGCGATCAAGCAGGGGTTTGGCGCGCAGATAGCGGGTGCGGGCGGCAGGTGCGCTGAGGATAAAGGCGCAAGCGGTGTAAAACAGTATTTCCAGCGTGAGATGATTGAGCGTAATAAGGGCGATCTCAAAGCCGCTCATCTCTGGTGGAAAGATCACGACAAGCACAGCGGCAGCAAAGAGCACCGATTTTGGATTGCCGAGATTCACCAGAATACCATCCATAAAGGCCCGGCCCTGTGGCCGTGTTGCGGCTACGACAGGGACCTTGGCCCCGCGCCAGGTGGTGATCGCGAGGTAGATCAGATAGGCGGCACCGCCGATCTTGAGAGCGGTAAAGGCCCATGGAAAAATCGCAAAGAGCACGTCCATGCCCAGAAGCGCAGCGAGGGTCCAGAGGCTGGCCATCAGGCCAAGGCCAAAACCGGTTGCAAGACCGGCGTGCCGGCCGTGGGACACGGTGCTGCGCACAGCCATCAGAAAGGCAGCCCCCGGGCTGAGGATCGACAAAATCAGCACGGCATTGAATGCCGCCATATGTGCCAGCGTTAGTGTCATTCCTTGGTCATGTCAGGCGCATCAACCGCCTTCATGCCGACCACATGATAGCCTGCATCGACATGCAGGTTCTCACCGGTGGTGCCGCTGCCCAGATCCGACAGCAGGAACAGGGCGGCCTTGCCCACATCTTCGATGGTGACATTGCGGCGCAGGGGAGAGTTGTATTCATTCCACTTCATAATGTAGCGGAAATCCCCGATGCCCGAAGCGGCAAGGGTTTTGATCGGCCCGGCCGAGATTGCATTCACACGGATGCCGTCCTTGCCCAGATCCTCAGCCAGATATTTGACCGAAGCCTCAAGCGCGGCTTTGGCCACGCCCATGACATTGTAATGCGGCATGACCTTTTCCGCGCCATAATAGGTCAGTGTGACAGCGCTGCCGCCGGGCGACATCATCTTTTCCGCACGCTGCATCACGGCGGTGAAAGAATAGACCGAGATATCCATCGACATGGCAAAGTTGCCGCGGCTGGTGTCGACATAACGCCCGCGCAATTCGCTCTTGTCCGAGAAACCAATCGCATGAACGATGAAGTCGATACCGCCCCATTTTTCCTTCAGGCTGGCGAACAGCGCATCGATCGAGTCCTCATCGCCCACATCACAGGGCAGCACGATGTCGCTGCCCAATTGGGCGGCCAGAGGTCCCACACGTTTCTTCAGCGCGTCCCCCTGATAGGAAAAGGCAAGCTCTGCCCCGGCATCGGCCAGAGATTTCGCAACACCCCATGCGATGGATTTGTCGTTGGCAAGGCCCATGATAAGCCCCCGTTTGCCCTGCATCAGATCGTTCGCCATGCTGTGCCCAATTCTATTAACATTACAGTCCGTTTCGTTTAAGACATTGCGTGGATACCATCAAGAGAGCTGGGCCTTCGCGCAAAACAGGAACGACGTTTTGAAGCGGGTTTTCAACTCTCCTAGGAAAAATCAGCTGTAGGTTGTTGTGATTGCATGGCTTCTATAGCTAATTTGGTAGCTAGGGCGTCATTCGGACGAACCGAGCGCTGAAAATAGAGCAAGAGTGCAAGATGTCTGGTAGAAATGGTAAATTCGGGGGGGACGACCCGTTCGAGATCGTCAAGGGCTGGCTCGCCGAGGCGGAGGCCTCTGAACCCAATGATCCCAATGCAGTGGCCCTGTCCACGGTGGACAGCGATGGCCTGCCGAATGTTCGTATGGTTCTGTTGAAAGAGGTCGAGGCGGATGCTTTTGTCTTTTACACAAACTATGAAAGCCAGAAAGCGCAGGAGCTGGACCAGGCGGGCAAGGCGGCATTTGTTATGCATTGGAAATCACTGCGCCGACAGATTCGGGTGCGTGGTTTAATCAGCCGTGAGGATGGCCCGAAAGCGGATGCCTATTATGCGTCCCGCGGGTTGCAAAGCAGGCTGGGAGCCTGGGCCTCGCGACAATCCCGCCCTTTAAAAAGCCGCTCGGCGCTGATAGCTGAAGTGGCGAAAGTAACAGCAACCAAAGGCATCAACCCGCCGCGACCGCCGTTTTGGGGCGGCTATCGGCTTGCTCCGTTGGAGATTGAGTTTTGGGCTGATGGTGATCATAGGTTGCATGATAGATTCCAATGGCGCAGGGGGTCGCCAGATGCCGCATGGGAGATAGAGCGGTTAAACCCTTAGAATTATAAGATATTTTGTTTTTATAGCTGCTGAAGTGTTCATGGACCGAAGTGGCGCAAGTTTATGGAGTGGCGCGTTCTAGGTGGTGATTTGACGCGTTTAGAAGGTGAAAAGTGAGAGAAGAGAGTTTTAGCAGCGAAGACACGAGCCTCGCGATCTTCGCAGATCAAAGCGCAATTTCGGGCGTTGTAAAATGGTTTGACCCTGTAAAGGGCTTTGGATTTGTCGTGGCTGATTCCGGGGGGCCAGATATTTTGCTGCATGTGAATGTGCTGCGAAACTTCGGGCAAAGCTCTATCGCGGATGGCACTGGCGTTGACCTTTTGGTGCAGAAAACGGAACGCGGGGTTCAGGCAACTGAAATTACCGCAGTGCATCCGGGAGAGGTACCGCAGGGGGCTGTGCTGGCCGATATTGCAGGGTTGGATACCGAAGCGCTGTTGATGGCACCGATTGAACCTGCCCGGGTCAAATGGTTCGATAAATCCAAGGGATTCGGATTTGCCAATGTCTTTGGTAAATCCGAAGATGTCTTTGTGCATATTGAAATTCTGCGCCAGTCAGGCCTATCGGATCTGCAACCGGGGGAGGCGCTGGCGATCAGGGTGATAGAAGGTAAACGAGGCCAGATGGCCGGTGAGGTACAGGCGTGGGAAACGGTACTGCATTCTTCAGACCCGCAGGATTAATCCTTTGGCTCAGCGGGCTCCTGTGCGCAGGGGCGGTTGCCGCTGAAGAATGTCGCAGTGATTCTGTCGATCTGAAGGGGGCGTGGGGCACGGCACGGTTTACTGTTGAAGTGGCGGATGAGCCGGCCGAGCAGGCGCAGGGATTGATGCATCGTACTTCCATGCCCATGGGATCGGGCATGTACTTTATAAACGAACGCCCGCGCCGCACCAGTTTCTGGATGCGCAACACGCTGATTCCGCTGGATATGCTGTTTATCGATGCGCAGGGGGTGGTGAAACACATTCATCACAATGCGGTACCTTTGGACGAAACCGCGATTCCGGGCGGTGATGATATTTTGACAGTGCTTGAGATCAACGGCGGTCTGGCGGCGCGTTTGGGCATAGAAGCAGGCAGTTTCGTACGCCATCCGGCCCATGCAGCACATGCGCCAGTTTGGCCTTGTTGAAAAATCCCGCCGGTCAATGTGATTTAGCACAGATCAGGGCTTTTCATTCCATCGCACAGTGGCTAAAGAAGCCGCAGTCGGAGCGTGGCGCAGCCTGGTAGCGCACCTGTTTTGGGTACAGGGGGTCGGAGGTTCGAATCCTCTCGCTCCGACCACTTTCATCAGAGTTGATATGGGCAAGATACTCCTTGCGCGTGCGGGTCTGCGAGGTTGATATCTGTCGCCGCGTTCTATTTCGCATGCAGTGGTGTTTGGCGCATCCGCAAGCGCAGGACCGCGCCGCGAGATCGCAGGGTACCGCTTCATCTGCCTGCACTCCTTATACATCCTCCATTGTCAAAAGACACATCATCTAGTGGTTGCGTGAAGTTTGTCCGCTTTAGGTGGTGATTTTCCTGCCCAAAGATGTTGCGATTCGGTGCGGCACTCCGGGGCAGCTGTTGCAAAAAGATGATTTCCTCAGGGGCTGCCAAAATTATTTTTTGGGCTTGGTTCCAAAGCGTTTATCCCCCGTTAACCTGTGGATAACTTCACGTAAGACCTGAGCGAACGAGGCTAAACATGCCGTGTCTTTGAGGTTTTTCAAAATTGGCGGGCGTAAAACTCAATGCACGACATTGTGGATATTGAGTGGATGAATCACTGCGCGATGCGTGGCTCAAATTTCGCTTCGCCGGTCAACTGAAACAAAGCTTCAATTTGAAAATAAACGCGTTGACCGAACAGGGGTCTATACGTCAGGTTGTGGGGGCCGAAGATGACGCCACAACATATGGTGGGTAACGCTGAGGGGCGCATCAAGGCACGAGCGCAGGGAAACGACAGTAAGTAACGTCCAAAATCTGCTTATTCCTGACTGCAGAAGCGGTTTGGTATGTGAAATTCGTGTCTGAACCGGCGGTGAAAACGGGTTTGGCTACGCTCCGTGGGCGTGGCCCTAGGTATATAAAGTTAAGACAGAGGCAGCGATAATGAAAATCGAACGCAAATTCACCAAAGCAGGCACAGACGCTTACGCAGAGCTTGATTTCATTTCGACCGTATCCGAGATCCGGAACCCTGACGGTTCTATTGTATTCAAGCTTGATAACGTTGAGGTGCCCGCCAGCTGGAGCCAGGTCGCCAGCGATGTGATTGCGCAGAAATACTTCCGCAAAGCCGGTGTTCCTTCTGCTGTGACTAAAGTGAAAGAAAAAGGCGTGCCTGCGTTCCTGTGGCGCTCAGTGCCAGCCGAAGGCGCGACCATGGGGGGGGAAACCTCCTCCAAACAGGTGTTTGACCGTCTTGCGGGTGCATGGACCTATTGGGGTTGGAAAGGTGGCTATTTCACCACCGAAGCTGACGCGCAGGCCTATTTCGACGAAATGCGTCACATGTTGGCCTCTCAACGGGCGGCACCGAATTCGCCCCAGTGGTTCAACACTGGTTTGCACTGGGCCTATGGCATCGATGGTCCGGCACAGGGCCACTATTACGTTGATTACAAAACCGGCAAATTGACCCGCTCCAAATCCTCTTATGAGCATCCACAGCCGCATGCCTGCTTCATCCAGTCCGTGGGTGATGATCTGGTGGGGGACGGCGGTATCATGGACCTTTGGGTGCGTGAGGCGCGTCTGTTCAAATATGGTTCCGGCACCGGCACCAATTTTTCATCGCTGCGTGGGGCAGGGGAATCGCTTTCGGGCGGCGGTAAATCCTCCGGTCTGATGGGCTTCCTGAAAATCGGTGACCGTGCAGCGGGGGCAATCAAATCCGGTGGCACCACGCGCCGCGCGGCCAAGATGGTGATCGTCGATGCGGATCACCCTGACATCGAAGATTTCATCAACTGGAAGGTGCTGGAAGAGCAGAAAGTGGCCTCTATCGTCGCCGGCTCTAAAATGCACGAGCAGAAGCTGAACCTGATCTTTGATGCGATCAAAGGCTGGGACGGGGCAGCGGCCGATGCCTACGATCCGGCCAAGAACGAGCAGCTGAAATCAGCAATCCGCGCCGCCAAAAAGGTGATGATCCCCGAAACATACGTGAAACGTGTGTTGGATTATGCCAAGCAGGGCCACACCAGTATCGAATTTCCCACCTATGACACCGATTGGGACAGCGAGGCCTATAACTCGGTTTCCGGCCAGAACTCCAACAACTCGATCCGCGTGACCAACGGTTTCCTGACCGCTGTTGAAAAGGACGCCGATTGGGAGTTGATCGACCGTGTGACCGGCCGCGTCAGCAAGACCATCCGCGCCCGTGACCTGTGGGAGCAGGTTGGCCATGCCGCATGGGCCTGTGCCGATCCGGGCATCCAGTACCATGACACCGTCAACGACTGGCACACATGCCCCGAGGACGGCGCGATCCGCGGCTCAAACCCTTGTTCCGAATACATGTTCCTGGACGACACAGCCTGTAACCTGGCCTCGATGAACCTGCTGACCTTCCTTGAAGACGGCGTGTTCAACGTTGAGGATTACATGCATGCCTCACGCCTCTGGACCGTGACGCTGGAAATCTCTGTGATGATGGCGCAATTCCCGTCCAAGGAGATCGCACAGCGCTCCTTTGACTTCCGCACATTGGGTCTGGGCTATGCAAACATCGGTGGCCTGCTGATGAACATGGGCCATTCCTACGACAGCGACGAAGGCCGCGCGCTTTGTGGTTCTTTGACGGCGATCATGACCGGTGTTGCCTATGCCACATCTGCCGAGATGGCGGGTGAGCTGGGGGCCTTTCCGGGCTATGAGAAAAACGCGGACCACATGCTGCGCGTGATGCGCAACCACCGCAACGCTGCCTACGGCAATGCGCAGGGCTATGAAAAGCTGAGCATCAAGCCGGTGCCACTGGATCACGACAACTGCCCGCAGCCGGGTCTGGTGGATGTGGCCATGTCCTGCTGGGACGAGGCGCTGAAGCTGGGGGAGAAGCACGGCTACCGCAATGCACAGACCTCCGTGATCGCGCCCACCGGCACCATCGGTCTGGTGATGGATTGTGATACAACCGGCATCGAACCTGATTTCGCATTGGTGAAATTCAAGAAACTTGCGGGCGGTGGTTACTTTAAGATCATCAACCAATCCGTTCCGGCAGCATTGGAAAAGCTGGGCTATGGCTCTGCTCAGATCGAGGAAATCGTTGGTTATGCGGTGGGCCACGGCACCATCGGCAACGCGCCCGGCATCAATCACACCACGCTGATGGGCCACGGCTTTGGCCCCAACGAGCTGGCAAAGGTCGATGCGGCATTGGCACAGGCCTTTGACATCCGGTTTGTGTTCAACCAGTGGACGCTGGGCGAAGAGTTCTGCACCCAGGTGCTGGGCATTCCAGCCGAAAAGCTGAACGACCCAACGTTTGACTTGCTGAAATCTCTTGGCTTTTCCAAAGCGGACATTGAGGCAGCCAATGATCACGTTTGCGGCACCATGACGCTGGAAGGTGCGCCGCACCTGAAGGAAGAACACTATGGCATCTTTGATTGCGCCAACCCCTGCGGCAAGAAGGGCAAGCGCTATCTCTCGGTGAACAGCCACATCCACATGATGGCGGCGGCACAATCGTTCATCTCCGGCGCGATCTCCAAGACAATCAACATGCCAAATGATGCGACAATTGAGGACTGCCAGAAAGCGTATGAGCTTTCATGGTCCCTGGGGATCAAGGCCAACGCGCTCTACCGTGACGGCTCCAAACTGTCGCAACCGCTGGCCTCAGCATTGGTTGAGGATGACGACGAAGCGGCAGAAACTCTGGAAAGCGGTTCCATTCAGGAAAAAGCTGCCGTGCTGGCCGAAAAGATTGTCGAAAAGATCGTCATCAAGGAGGTCATCAACCGCAGCCGCGAAAAAATGCCCCAGCGCCGCAAGGGGTATACCCAGAAGGCCAATGTCGGCGGTCACAAGGTCTATCTGCGCACCGGCGAGTATGAAGACGGCAAGCTGGGCGAAATCTTCATCGATATGCACAAGGAAGGGGCGGGTTTCCGCGCCATGATGAACAATTTCGCCATCGCGGTGTCTGTTGGTCTTCAGTACGGTGTGCCGCTTGAAGAGTTCGTCGATGCCTTTACTTTTACCAAGTTCGAACCCGCAGGCATGGTGCAGGGCAACGACAGCATCAAGAATGCAACTTCGATCCTCGACTATATCTTCCGCGAGCTGGCGGTTTCCTACCTTGATCGCACCGACCTCGCACATGTGAAACCCGAAGGGGCCACATTCGACGATCTGGGCAAAGGTGAAGAGGTCGAAAACGTCGGCAACCTGTCGGAAATTTCCGAAACCGCCGCGTCGCGCTCCCTTGAAGTGCTGAAACAGATCAGCTCAACCGGCTATCTGCGCAACCGCCCACCACAGGAGCTGGTGCTGTTGCAAGGCGGCATCGACGGTGAAACATTGGCCCCTGAAATCGCCAAGGGTGCGGTTGCGGTCGCCATGGCGTCGACCACATCGGTGGCATCCGGGACGGTTGCATCAGGCTCCGTGTCGCTGGACGCGCGCACCAAAGCCAAGATGCAGGGCTATGAGGGCGAGGCCTGTGGCGAATGCGGTAACTACACGCTGGTGCGCAACGGGACCTGCATGAAGTGCAACACCTGCGGCGGGACGTCTGGGTGTAGTTGAGGGATTGAGGGTTGGGGCCCGAAAGTACCAGTTTCGAGCCCCAGCCTCTCTCTCGTTTCCACGGTGCGGGCGAGAGATGAAGCAGTTCGACCGAAGTCGGTCGACGTACATTGGAAAGAACACGGTCGAAGCTATGGATCAATGACGCACTGAATATCATCCACATTTATTTTGATTCTCTGTGGATCAAATGTGGATAGCTGCCAGCGAGGTATTCTTATGGCTAGCAAAAAGATCACGGTAACGCGTGAAACAACAACCGGTCTTAACACGCACTTCAATGTGCGGGGCCAAGGACAAGTCACACGTGGGGAGCTTTCTAGACAAGTAAACCGCGGAGATCATCCCGGGTATCATACTCGGAAGCTGTCAGATGGTCGAACTATTGTGGCTTCCAATCCCGACGGTTCCGAAAGGAACAATTTGGGGTGAGAAAATGAAGCGCTTCAGCGCTCCATCGATACCGGGTGGGTTCTCGCGCATTGCTTTGCAATACGCTGCCACCCACTTCGCAGCCCCGGCCAAGGCCGGGGCGCGAGACACGGAGCGGATGCGTTCGCTCTGGACGACGTTCAGGCCGCAGGCAAAAACAAACACCGAGCGGTTAACAAATTGAGCTTGAACGGCGAAACTCAGGGGGAACTTCGGTTCTCCCTTTCTTCTTTTCATCCCCGGATTTCCCCAACCTGACCCTGACCCAGACACAACGGGCCGGGGTGCCACGCAACATCGCCGCCAGTTGCCCCTCTTTTTGGCCTTATATCCTGCGGGGAGTCGCGCTTGCGCGGCGGGGCAGAGCCCCATTTTCTCCTACTCTGGCAAATGAATCGTAAACCTCTCGCGGATCGCCCTGTCCAGAACCGGATCAAACCGCGCGCGCGAAGGTGCTGCCAATATCGCTTCTTTGCGCAATGTCGCGTTTGGCACCAGAGCCGGTTTGCCCAGCTCATCCCATTCCTTCGGTGAGGCGCGGTTGCCAAGCGTGGGATAGACATGATCCGTTTCCATCCGGCTTAAGGTCTGGTCGGTCCCAAGGTAATGCCCTGGTCCGCCAAGACAGACCTCGCGCATCTGATCCAGTGCCAGTGTTTCCTCATTCACCTCGATTCCGCGCACACAGCGCAGGGCCTGACCGATGATGTCATCTCCCAAAATCAGCGATTCGTGACAAAACCCCAGCAGGGAGGCATGCATGCCCGCGGCTTCATAGATCATGTTACAGCCCGACAGCCCGGCCATGACATTGGAACACATCTGTTCCCAACCGGCCTGCATATCGGGCATCTTGGCATCGGCAATGCCGGCAGCTGCGCCACCGGGCAGCCCGTAATACCCGTGCATCTGCGCGCAGCCCGCGGTCAGTAGCGCCTGTTCCCCCGATCCGCCCGTCATCGCGCCGGAACGCAGATCGAGCCCAAACGGCCAGGTGCCGAAGATTGCCGGATGACCGGGTTTCACCGCATTGACATAGACCAGACCGGCCAGACATTCCGCCACCGCCTGCGTGATGGCACCCGCCACAGTCGAGGGGGCTGTGGCACCCGCCATGCCTGCGGATAGCAGCAATACCGGCATGCCACCGTCGATACAGGCCTCCATCACCTGACAGGATTCAGTGGCGAATTTCATCGGCGGGACCACGAAACAATTGGAGTTCGACACAAAAGGTCGCTCGCGCCATTTGTCCTCGCCGCCGGCGATCATGTGCAACATCTCCAGCGCCGGAGCGACAAATGCCGGGTCGGTAAAGGAGGTGCCCACATGTTTCATCGTGCCGGAACAACAGCCGTAGATGGTGTTGAGGTCCATCTCCAGATTGTCAGTGATGTCGCGGCAGACCATGGGCCGCTGCAGAAAATGTATGTTATCAAGGACATCCGTGATCCGCGCCGCATCATGCAGATCCTGCACCCCGCATTCGCGATAGCTGTTGCTGGCCACATCCACCAGATGCACCGCTGCACCTGCCGTGCCGTAATGAACACGGTTGCCCGATAGTTCCAGATCATGGGCAGGATCGCGGGCCGAAAGCGTGATGGACCGGTTTGCCTGTGCCAGCATGTCTTCGACGAGGGCGCGGGGAAAGCGGATGCGGCCATCCGCCCCTTCGATGGCGCCGGAACCGGTCAGATGGGCAACACCGGATGGCGGCGCATCCGCCAGCCCGATGGTTTCAAGTGCTTCAAGGGCGGCATTGTGGATTGCCACCATATCCGACTGGGTCAGGGGTTTATACTGTCCGCCTTCCATACCAGGGCGGATCGGTCGCAGATTGGCGGCAAGTGGTTTGGCACGGGCGGCGCGGCGGGCGGCACGGCCACCGCTGCGCGAAAGAGGTTGTTCTGTCATCACATGTATTCCGGTTCACAATGGAAAAAGGGCAGGGCGGTTTACCCCGCCTGCGGTGCCCCCCGTGCCGCGCGCCCGCGTATGGCGCCGATGGTGCGGCAAACCCTTGTGATGATGCAGATATCGACGCGCATAGGCTGACCCTTTCCAAGATCAGCTTGTGCATGGAAAACCGGTGTTTCTGTCCTGTTTACGCCGTGGCTGTCTGTTTGCGACCCGTGCAGGTGCAGCATCATCAGCGCTGCAAATTGTAAAGACCGGTGCGTTTATGCGGGACTTTGTCGATTTTGTGCAAATACGCACAAAACTTTCAGTGCTGCCTCAAAAGCACTGTCCTCAATGGTCATTGCCACGCGCACATGGCCTGCCGCAGCACGGCCAAAGCTTTCGCCGGGCATCACCGCGATCTGATGGGCTTCCAGCAGGGCAAAGGCAAAATCCTCGCCCGACATGCCGGTGTTGCGTATGTCCAGCATCAGATACATCGCCCCCTGTGCCGGCACCAGGGTAACCGCGTTCTGCCCGGCCAATACCCTATGGGCAATGTCGCGTCGCCGCTTGAACGGGGCGGCGATCTCTTCTTCAAAGCTCTCTCCCTGTTGCAGGGCAAACAGGGCCGCGTCCTGAATAAATCCGGGCACACCATAGGTCGTATGGGTGGCCAGATTGATCAAATCGGAAATGACATCACGTGGCCCGACGATCCAGCCGACACGCGACCCGGTCATTGCATGGGATTTCGACATCGACCCGACAACCAATGTACGTTCCGCCATCCCCTCCAGCGCGCGCGGGCTGATATGCGCACCTTCCCAGACCTGCGTGTCATAGACCTCGTCCGAAATCAGCCAGAGGTCATGCTCACGACAGACCTGCGCGATACCTTCCAAGGTGGCGCGGGAATAGACTACGCCTGTGGGGTTGTTGGGCGAGTTGATCAGCAGTGATTTTGCGCCCTTGGCCTGCGCCGCAATGTCGCTGGCGCGGGGCTGAAAGGCATCCTCGGCACGGGTCTGGATGCAGACCGGCTTGGCGCTGGCCCCGCGAATGGTGCCGGGGTAGGTGGCATAAAACGGATCAAGATAAAGCGCGGTATCACCCGCATTGCAGGTCGCCACATGGGCCGAAAAAAGCGCGGCCTGCCCACCGGGGGTGATCAGGACGTTTTCAGGTGCGGTCGGCACGCCGGTGCGGTCCTGCACCCGCCGCGCAACCTCTTGACGCAGGGCGGCGACACCGGGGACCGAGGCATAGCCGGTATGCCCGCCCATTGCGGCGCGGTGCATGTCTTGCAGGATGGGGGCCGCAGTTCGGATGTCATGTTCGCCAATGGTCAGTTCGGTGACCCGGGTGCCTGCTGCAATCATCTCGCGGGCCTTGTTGAACACGTCCCAACCGTCCGAACCGCCGCCCAAAATCCCTGATATCCGCTGTGATGCCTGCATGATGCGCCCTTTCTGTTTCACCGGGCAGGGGCGCAGAGCTGTTCTGATTTGTCAATCAGCTGTTGACCGGAAGATGCGGCATCGGCTAGTCCTTTGATCATGACCATGATGACCTGCATTATTTGCTGCACCATTACCTGCTGAGATTTTTCTCGCGGGTTGTTATCATGTCGTTTCGTTTTCTTAAGATATGTGGCAAGCCCGCGTGACCGCTGCGCGAGGAAGACACGATGAGCACGACGAACAAGATTGCGATCAATCTGTACAACACCAAGACCCGCCGCAAGGAACCTTTCACCCCGATTGATGAGAAGGACGTGCGTATGTATGTCTGCGGGCCGACGGTCTATGACCGCGCCCATATTGGCAATGCGCGCCCGGTGATCGTGTTTGATGTGCTGAACCGGTTGCTGCGCCATGTCTATGGGGCCGAACACGTGACCTATGTGCGCAATTTCACAGATGTTGACGACAAGATTAACGCCCGCGCAGCGCAAAGTGGCAGATCAATCAGTGACATCACCGCCGAGACAACGGGCTGGTTTTTGGAGGATATGGCCGCAGTCGGGGCGTTGCAGCCGTCGATACGAGGCAAGGACCATGAACGCGCAATGCCACGTGCCACCGCCTATATCGGCCAGATGGTTGCGATGATCGAAGACCTGATTGAAAAGGGCCATGCCTATCCCGCAGAGGGGCATGTGTTGTTCCGGGTGCGGTCCTATTCTGAATATGGCGCACTGTCGGGGCGGTCTGTGGATGATATGATCGCCGGCGCGCGGGTTGAAGTGGCCCCGTTCAAAGAAGACCCGATGGATTTTGTCCTGTGGAAACCGTCGGATGATGCAACACCGGGATGGGACAGCCCTTGGGGGCGTGGCCGTCCCGGTTGGCATATCGAATGCTCTGCCATGGCGCATGAATTGCTGGGCGAGAGTTTTGACATTCATGGTGGCGGCAATGATTTGACCTTCCCGCATCACGAGAATGAGATTGCGCAGTCCAAATGTGCAGGCCACGGGTTTGCCAATGTCTGGTTGCACAACGAGATGTTGCAGGTGGAGGGCAAGAAGATGTCCAAGTCCTTGGGCAATTTCTTTACCGTGCGCGATTTGCTGGAGCAGGGCGTTCCGGGGGAGGTGATCCGTTTTGTGATGTTATCGACGCATTACCGCAAGCCGATGGACTGGACCGAGAAGAAGCGGGCGGAGGCGGAGAAGACGCTGCGCAAGTGGCGGGATGCAGCAAATGCGGCGGGAGCCGACGGTAAGCCCTCGGAAAAGGTGCTTAGTGCCTTGGCGGATGATCTGAATACATCACTGGCTATTTCGGAACTCCACAAGATCGCGCAATCCATCCTCAGCAAGCAACATGGTGAGGACGAAGCTGGCGAGATAGATGACTTTGCTGCGTCCGCCAGACTCTTGGGGTTGCTTGAGGACAACGCCGTAATGGGTAGTTGGGTGTTTGATGGAGGAGTTGAAAGTCTATTGCTTGCACCATGGGAAGATCGGCTTGCGGTGCTTCGTGCGGAGGCGATGGAGACCAAGAACTTCGCCGAAGTGGACCGGATCAAGTCAGCCCTGATCGCTGTAGGCATCGAAGTGCAAATGAGCAAGGATGGCGTAAAGCTGACCGCACCTGCAGGATTTGACCGCGCGGCGCTGGAGGGCGTGTTGTGAGTGGTTTGGCAGGACCAGATGTGGCGAGTAGGGCGGGGTTGACCCCGCCGCGCCGGAGTGGCGGGGTCAACCTCGCCCTACGGAGTTTGAGAGCCCGACCATGGAGCGGCAAAATGTACGAACGTTTCTGTGAGACACACGGAAAGGGTTATAACCAATGAAACAACGCCTCTCCCTCTACGACACCACCCTGCGCGACGGGCAACAAACCCAAGGCGTGCAATTCTCGACCGAGGAAAAGCACCAGATCGCAGCGGCGCTCGACAGTCTTGGGGTCGATTACATCGAAGGTGGCTGGCCCGGTGCAAACCCCACCGACAACGCGTTTTTCGACGCCGCCCCGCAGACCCGCGCTAAACTGACCGCCTTTGGCATGACCAAACGCCCCGGCATTTCGGCGCAGAATGATGATGTGCTGGCTGCTGTGCTGAACGCGGGCACTAAATCGGTCTGTATCGTGGGCAAAACCCATGAATTCCACGTCACCAAAGCCCTTGGCATCACGCTGGAGGAAAACCTTGTCTTGCTGCGTGACAGCATCGCGCATCTGGTCGCCTCGGGGCGCGAAGCACTGTTTGACGCGGAACATTTCTTTGACGGGTATAAATCCAACCCTGACTATGCGCTGGAATGCCTGAAAACCGTTTACGCGGCCGGTGCCCGCTGGATTGTCCTTTGTGACACCAATGGCGGCACGCTGCCGGCGGAAATCGGCAGGATCACCGCAGCGGTCATTGCGGCGGGCATCCCCGGCGATCATCTGGGTATCCATACCCATGACGACACGGAAAACGCTGTGGCCTGTACGCTGGCTGCTGTCGATGCAGGGGCGCGCCAGATTCAAGGGACGCTGAACGGTCTTGGTGAACGCTGCGGCAATGCCAACCTCACCGCGATCATCCCGATCCTGCTGTTGAAAGAACCCTATGCCAGTCTGTATGACACAGGTATTCCTGAGAAAGCGTTGAAAGGGCTGACGAGGACCAGCCGGATGCTGGATGAAATCCTGAACCGTGTGCCGCATAAACAGGCCGGGTTTGTCGGGGCGTCGGCCTTTGCCCATAAGGCGGGGCTGCACGCCAGCGCGATTGCCAAGGACCCCACCACCTATGAACATATTGATCCGGCTCTGGTTGGCAATGCGCGGATCATCCCGATGTCCAATCAAGCGGGGCAATCCAACCTGCGCAAACGCCTGACCGAGGCGGGGCTGGAGGTCGCCAAGGGTGATCCGGCTTTGGGACGGATCCTTGATGTGGTCAAATCGCGTGAGGCGGATGGCTATGCCTATGACACGGCGCAGGCCAGTTTCGAACTGCTGGCGCGCGACGTTCTGGGACAGCTGCCGGAACTGTTCGAGGTAAAAAGATACCGCGTCACTGTGGAGCGGCGCAAAAACAAATATGACAAGATGGTCAGCCTTTCCGAGGCGGTGGTCGTCGTCAAAGTCGACGGTGAGAAACGTCAGTCCGTCAGCGAAAGTATGGACGAGGCCGGCAGTGACCGGGGTCCTGTGAACGCGCTGTCCAAGGCGCTGGCCAAGGATCTGGGGCAATATTCCGCCCTGATCGAGGACATGCGTCTGGTGGATTTCAAAGTGCGTATCACTCAAGGCGGTACCGAAGCGGTCACCCGTGTGACCATCGACAGTGAAGACGGGCAGGGGCAGCGCTGGTCAACCGTTGGCGTCAGCGCCAACATAATTGACGCCAGCTTTGAGGCTTTGCTGGATGCGATCCGCTGGAAGCTGATCCGCGATCTGAAGGACCCAAAAGGATGATCCGTAAGGTGCTGACTTTTCTCATTTCCTCCATTTTGATCACGCTTGGCATCGCAGCGGTGCTGATCCTGTCGCAACGCCCCGGTGATCTGCCCCCCGGTGACGGGCTTGATTTCACAAATACGCTTGCGGCGGAGGGGCAGGAGCCGCAGCCCTTGACGCAGGTGGTGATGCGGGATGGCTATCCGTTGCAGGTACGGCGCTATGAGGGGCAGGCACCGGATGCCCCGTTGCTGGTACTGGTGCATGGGTCCGGTTGGCACGGGTTGCAGTTTGACGCTTTGGCGCGTGGCCTTGCCGCCTCGGCTGATGTTGTCGTCCCCGACCTGCGCGGGCATGGCACAGCACCCGGACGGCGCGGGGATATTGATTACATCAACCAGTTCGAGGATGATCTGGCTGATTTGATCACTGCCACCGCCAAGCAGGGTCAGCAGGTTGTACTGGCTGGCCATTCCTCCGGCGGGGGGCTGGTGGTGCGTTTCGCCGGCGGTAAACATGGGGATATGATGGACGGTGCCGTGCTGATGGCACCCTTCCTGAAACATGACGCCCCGACCATGCGCCCGAATGCCGGGGGGTGGTCCTATCCGCTGCTGCGTCGGATCATCGGGCTTAGCATACTCAACACTTTCCACATTACAGCGTTGAACCATTTGACCATCATGCAGTTGCGGATGCCGCAGGTGGTGCTGAATGGGCCGTTGGGGGATACGGCAACCACTGCCTATTCCTACCGGCTGAACACCGGATTTGCCCCGCGCGGCAAATATCTGAAGGATGTCGCTGCTTTGCCGCGTTTCACACTGATTGCCGGTGCGGCGGATGAAGCCTTTGATGCGGCGCAATATGAACCCACACTGTCAGCTGTCACCGACAAAGGCCGTTATGTGATTGTCGATGGTATTGGCCATCTGGACATTGTGAACGCCCCCGAAACACGCGAAGCGATAGAAAGCCTGATCAATGACCTCTGACGCGATGGACGCCTTTTTCAAACTGCACAGGGATCTGCCGCGCGAAGGGCCGGGGGAGCCTGCGGATATCGCATGGGCCGCTGCGCTGGCGGGGCTAAAGCCTGCGGCCCAGATGGCAGATGTGGCCTGTGGCCCGGGGGCGGATATTGGCCCTTTGCTGGCCGCAGCACCTAAGGGGCATGTGACCGCCTTGGACAAGACCGCGCATTTTGTTGATGCAGCGCGTGCGGATTGGCGCGGTGACGGGCGGGTGACTGTGCTCAAGGCGGATATGGCTGCGATCATGAACAGCTATGATATGATCTGGTGTGCCGGTGCGGTTTACTTCCTTGGGGTGACACAGGCGCTGACGGCTTGGCGTAAACCCCTGAACGCAGGCGGTGTTATTGCCTTCTCTGAGGCATGTTGGTTCACCGATAGCCCGTCTGATCAGGCCAAGGCGTTGTGGAACAAGGACTACCCGAGCATGACGGATGAGGCGGGTATCACGGCACAGGTGGTGGCCGCAGGTTATGAGGTGCTGGGCACAAGACGTTTGGATGATGCCGCATGGGAGGCCTATTTCACCCCCCTTGAAGCGCGGGTGCAGATGCTGCGCCCTAACGCAGATGCCACCTTGAATTCCGTGCTGGACAGGAGCGAAGCGGAAATCGCCTGCTGGCGGGCGCATCGCGACGAATTCGGCTATCTGTTAAGCGTTGTGCGCCCCATATGAGTTTCGACGCTGATGTGACAGCCTGTGCCGCATTGGTCGAACGGGCGGACCCCTGGCGGTTTCGTGCGGTCATGGCGGCCCCTCTGGCCGCGCGTCAGGTCCTGTTTTCGCTCTATGCCTTTAACGTCGAGGTGGCCCGTGCCCCTTGGGTGACGCAAGAGCCGATGATTGCGGAAATGCGCCTGCAATGGTGGCGTGATGTTTGCGATCAGATTGCGAGCGGGGACGCGGTGCGCCGCCACGAGGTGGCAACGCCCTTGGCCAGGGTGCTGACACCGCAATGCGCGCAGCTGCTGGACGAGCTTGTTGCGGCAAGGCGTTGGGATATCTACAAAGATGCCTTCGAGGATAGCGCGCATTTTGCCCGCTATATTGACCAAACTGCCGGGCATCTGGCTTGGGTTGCGGCCAGCAGTCTGGGGCAGGCAGATGAACAAGTGGTGCGGGCGGCAGCATATGCCACTGGTATCGCCGCATGGTTGCGGGCCATCCCGGAGCTTGAGGCGCGGGGGCGTATCCCGCTTCTGGATGGCACGCGTGAGGGTGTTGCATCCTTGGCCAAAGATGCCCTGTCGCGGCTTGCCGAGGCGCGGGCACAGCGTTCAACGATCAGCCGGGCGGCGCGGCCCGCACTTCTGCATGTGGGGCCAGCGCAGGCAATCCTGTCCGCCGCCGCGAAAGACCCCGGTGCCGTGATCGAAGCGCGGCTGCCCGATCCCGTGGACGGGGACCGGTTCGGCCTTGCCTATCGCGCGATGACCGGGCGCTGGTAGCAATCAGGCCTCTTTCGGGCGCATCACCAACCAGATCAGCGCCCCTCCGGCCAAGGCCAGAAACGGGATCATCGCCATATTTACAGCGGCCCAGCCGGTTTCCGCATCGCCGCCGGAACAGTTCATCAATCCGCCGGAGGCGAGCGAGGCAAAGGTGACCCCGCCAAATACCAACAGGTCGTTCAACCCCTGCATGCGGCCGCGTTCATGCGGTTCATGGGCACCGGCCAGCATGGTGGTCGCCCCGATAAAGCCGAAGTTCCAGCCAAGCCCCAGCAGGATCAGCGCGATATAGAAATTGCCCAGCTGCACACCCTGAAGGGCTACAACCCCCGCAACAGCCAGAATCGCCATGCCCAGTCCGACGATCTTTTCCACGCCGAAACGGGCGATCAGATGGCCGGTGAAAAACGATGGTGCAAACATGGCCAGTACATGGGCCGTTACGATGTTGGATGCATCTGCAACCTGAAACCCGCAGCCAACAACCGCCAGCGGGGTCGAGGTCATCACAAGGTTCATCAGCGCATAAGCAACCATGCCACAGATGACGGCAACCGCAATGCGCGGGGTGGTTAACAGCTCCCACCGGCTGCGCCCTTTGGGGGCATCAACGGAGGGCAGCGGTGGCTTGGGGATATCAAGCAGGAAAAACAGGGCCATACCGATCACGTTCAACGCCATGGCCGCCAGATAGACCGGGAAAAAGCGCATCACAGTGGCATCCGCACCAGAGGAAAGGACGGACACCAGCTGCGGTCCGATGATCGCCGAAATCAACCCGCCTGCCATGACATAGGAGATGGCTTTGGGGCGGAACGCTTCGGAGGCGGTGTCAGTCGCGGCAAAGCGGAAGAAACCCTGTGAAGACATATAGATGCCGGTCAGATAGCTGCCGATCAGAAAGACCCAGAAGTTACTGATGCTCAGAGCAAAGGCACAGACAATCGCACCGACCAGCCCACCCAGAGCGCCGACCAGAAATCCGGCGCGCCGCCCGTGTTTCTGCATCAGGGGTGACAGCCAGGGTGCGGTGGTCATCGATCCGAAAACGATCATTGAGATTGGCAATGTGGCGAGGCAGACATTGGGTGACAATTGCTGCCCGGCCAAACCGCCGATCACAAAAATCATGGTGATCTGGCTGCCCAGAAAGGCTTGGGCCGCGACGAGAACAGCGACGTTGCGCTTGGCGCGGGTGTCATCAATCATATGAAAAATCCTTTGTTGCGAGATGGGTAAACCTGAGTTTCACGAGGGGCAACCCCTGCCAGGCTCTTGTGCCTGCGCACCGCTTGCCTAAAGTCGCGGCAATGGATCAGTCGGGACATATCCTATTGCTGGCCGGCAGTGCAGAGGCACGCCGGATCGCTGCGGCCTTGCAGGTGCAGGGGCGAGAGGTGCGTGTGCTGATGTCAGAGCCGCCGCGCGGGGCAAATCCGATGCCGGTCTCTTTCGAGGTTTGCCCGTCGGTGACGGAGGGGCAGATTCTGCATGCGGCAAAAGGGGCCTGCGCAATTATTGACGCCAGCCACGGCTTTGACGGGCATATGACGCGGGTGGGCCATGCGGCGGCAACCTCCTGTGGGTTGCCTTTTGTAACCCTGTCGCGGCCCAAGTGGGAGGTTGAGGAAGATGCGCTATGGCAACGTGCGCCTGATGTGGTCCGTGCCATGCCGCTGATCGGGCCGCAGGACCGCGTGTTTTCCGCAACCGGCTGGGCCAGCCTTCCTGACTATAAGGGGTTTCAAGGGGCCTGTTTGATGTTGCGTCAAACCAGCGGGCATCAGCGACCGGTGCCGTTTGATTTTGTTGAACTGGTGTTTGGCACAGCGCCGTTTTCGGTGGCGGATGAGATTGCCCTGTTCAAGGAGCGCCGTGTCGATGTCCTTGTGGTCCGCAACCTTGGCGGGATGCCCAGCCGCCCCAAGCTGGAGGCGGCAAAGGCCCTGCGCCTGCGGGTGATCCTGATTGATCCGCCTGCATTGCCTGCGGGGGGGAGGGTTGTCTCCTCTGTTAATGCGGTGATGGATTGGGTGGCGCAGCTGTGAAAGATGCGGGGCGGATCATTCGAACGGACCTGGATGTTGCCGAAGGTGCCGCATGGCTGGCGCAACAGGATGCGCGGTTTGCACAGGCATTGGCGCAGACCGGCCCGCTGCCGCTGCGGTTGAAGCCGGATGGGTTTAACGGCCTATTAGAGATTATCATCAGTCAGCAGGTCAGCGTCGCCTCGGCCAATGCGATACGCGCACGGATGCTGGCGGCGGGGCTGAACACAGAAGCCGCCGTGCTGGACGCGGGAGAGGAAGGACTGCGCGGTGCAGGTCTCAGCCGCCCGAAGATCCGGTACGCGCTGATATTGGCTGCGGCGGAGCTGGACTATGCGGGGCTGCATGCGCTGGCGGATCGCGATGTGATGGAGAGATTGACGGCAATCACCGGCATCGGTCCGTGGAGCGCAGAAATCTATGCGATGTTCTGTATGGGGCGGGCGGATATCTTTCCGGCGGGGGATCTGGCCTTGCAGGTGGCCGCGCAGGGGCTGTTCGATCTGCCCGCACGTCCCGGCGCAGAGGAATTGGCAAGAATGGCAGAGGTTTGGACGCCTTGGCGGTCGGTTGCGGCCCGCGCCCTCTTTGCCTACTACCGTATTTTGAAAAACAGGGAAGGTTTGGGATGACACGGGTATTGAACGCCGTTCGGCGCGAAGCGAAATCAGGGGAAACGCGGTCGGTTGTGGTGTTTCTGCATGGCTATGGCGCAAACGGGCCGGACCTTTTGGGTCTGGCGGATCCGCTGGCCGAACATCTGCCGGACACTTTGTTTGTTGCACCGGATGCGCCTGAAAACGTCTCTGGGATGCCAAACGGTTTCCAGTGGTTCCCGATCCCTTGGATTGACGGATCATCAGAAGAAGAATCGATGCGCGGGATGGACAGCGCGGTGCAGGATCTGAACGCATTTCTTGATGCATTGATGGTGGATGAGGATGTCCTGCCTGAACAGGTTGTGCTGTTTGGTTTCTCTCAAGGGACGATGATGGCCCTGCATGTGGCCCCGCGCCGCGAGGATGAGGTGGCCGGTGTTGTGGCTTTCTCGGGCCGTTTGCTGTCACCTGAATTGCTGGCGGATGAGGCGGTTGTGAAACCACCGGTTCTTCTGGTGCATGGCGATCAGGACGATGTGGTGCCGCCCCAGTCCTTGCAAGAGGCAGCCGAGGCGCTGGAGGCAGCGGGCTGGCAGGATGTCTATGCTCATGTGATGACAGGCACAGGTCACGGCATCGCACCGGATGGTCTGAGCGTTGCACTGGCGTTTATGCGCGACAAGCTGGGCCTGTGAGCGGTGTCACAAACCTGTGACAAATCGCCCTTAGTGCTGTCCCCGACATCTTGTGGAATTCTTTGGCTTGCCAGAGGAAAACCACGAGATATAGTCGGATCAAACGGCAAGGGGTGCTTCCACGATGGACGGCGATTTCAGGACCGAATTTACCAGACACCCGGCGGGGCTGAAACACAGACCCGCCTTGGTGTTGAATGCGGATTATCGACCGCTCAGTTATTATCCACTGTCGCTTTGGTCATGGCAGGATGCGATCAAGGCAAAGTGGCTGGACCGGGTGGATATCGTCGCTGAATACGACGATTGTGTGCACAGCCCGACGATGACGCTGAAAATTCCATCCGTTGTTGTGTTGAAAGACTATGTAAAACCTCAAAAGCGCGTGGCCTTCACGCGCTTTAATTTATTTTTAAGGGATGAATTCTGTTGCCAGTACTGTGGCGCGCGTGGGGATCTGACCTTTGATCACGTGGTACCGCGTGCGGCTGGCGGGGTGACATCCTGGCAGAATGTTGTTGCGGCCTGTAGCCCGTGCAACTTGCGCAAAGGCTCCAAACCGCTGCATCAAACGGGGCTGCATCTGCGCAAACCGCCACGCCAGCCCGGAGCCGGGGAGCTGCGCAATATGGGGCGCAAGTTCCCGCCAAACCATCTGCACGACAGCTGGATGGATTTTCTCTATTGGGATGCGGAGCTGGAAGCCTGAGGCAGATGTTGGCGTAATCGACCACATCGGCCATCCAAGTTGGCGATGCCGGCTTAAGGGCCAAAACGCGGAAAACCTGCCTAAATTGCAGCTTATTTGACTAAGATTAGCCGTAAAACCGGCCGAATCGTCAGACATACCTTGGTTGTTCCGCAACCTAGGTAATGTCATGCCCACCGCATATGAAGACCAGTTTTTTACCGTCGACCCCGGTGCACCGCCTGCTTCGGGAACCCCGCTGACATTTCAGCGCGTGGAGTTTATCGACGAGGATGACGACGGCAACATCGAGACCGGCACAGGCGATACCTTTAATGGGGTGACCGTGACGCAGGTCTGGGAAGGCGATACGTTAACAGTCAATGTGCCCGGCGTCGGGAATGTAACCTACGAAGGTGTCACCTTTTATCTCAGCAGCGGTTCACCGGTGTTCACGCCGACGGATGGGCAGGTGCTGCAAAATGGTACCTTTGTCAGTTCGACTTTTGTCACCACGCCAACGCAGACTGCCGTTGGCGATTTTGGGCCGACATGTTTCACGCCCGGCACATGGATTGATACACCAGCGGGGCCAAGGCTGATCGAGGATTTGCAGGTTGGTGATCTGGTGTCGACGTTGGACGAGGGTGCGCAGCCGATACAGATGATCGTGGATGATACTTTCCGCGCAGTTTCGCATATCGCGCCGATCCGTTTTGCCGCAGGGGCGCTTGGCAATGACGTGCCGCTTTTGGTCTCTCCTCAGCATCGGATGCTGATCACGGGCTGGCGGGCCGAATTGTATTTTGGTCAGGATGAGGTGCTGGTCGCGGCGAAGCATCTGGTGAATGGTGACACCATTCGTCAGGTCCAGGGCGGCAGCGTCCGCTATATACATCTGCTTTTCGATACCCATCAAATTGTGTTTGGGCAAGGCATCCCATCGGAAAGCTATTTCCCCGGACATGCGCGAACCACATCCGATGATGCTGTCGCGGCAGAGACGCTTGGGCTGTTCCCGCAACTTGCACCGGCGGAATCAGATGATTGGCAGACCGTGCGCCCGGTTCTGAAACGGGGTGAGGCGGCGCTGCTGGCGGCGTGAGAAAGCCGCCCACATGTCGTGATTGTAGGGGGCGGCGTCATAGGACCGCTTGTTTGATCCCGATCCTAGAAATCCAGATCTACCCAGACCGGCACGTGATCTGAAGGCTTTTCACCGGCACGCACATCCTTGTCGATCTGACAGTCGCGCAGCATATCTGCACAAGCAGGGCTGAGCAGAAAATGGTCAATGCGGATGCCGTTGTTACGGTTCCATGCTCCGGCCTGATAATCCCAGAAGCTATAATGCCCCGGGCCGGCTGTGCGGGCGCGAAACGCTTCGGTCAAACCAAGGTTCAAGAGCCTGCGCCATGCAGCGCGGGATTCAGGGCGAAACAGCGCATCTTCCCGCCAGCTTTCCGGTTTCGCGGCATCTTCGGCCTGTGGGATGATGTTATAGTCACCCGCCATCAGGAACGGGATCTCCTCGGCCAGAAGCGCCCGCGCGCGATCTTCCAGCCGCGCCATCCATGCCAGTTTATAGTCAAACTTGGGGCCGGGCGCGGGATTGCCATTGGGCAGATAAAGGCCGCAAATCCGCACCGCATCTTTTTCGCCAATGACCGTTGCCTCAATCCAGCGGGCCTGTTCGTCGCTGTCATCACCGGGCAGACCGCGCGTCACGTCCTCAAGCGGGTGTTTGGACAGGACCGCAACCCCGTTAAAGGACTTCTGACCGTGGGTGTAGACGTTATAGCCGCGTTGTTCAAAAACCTCTGCGGGGAAAGCCTCATCAACGGATTTGATTTCCTGCAACATCACCACATCCGGTGATGCCGCGTCCAGCCAGGCGGGCAGGGCGTCAATGCGGGCTTTGATGCCGTTGATATTGAAGGTTGCGATCTTCATTCTGTCCTGCCCCATGTGCCTAGGTATTGTTGTTGAAAGGGCGCTGTCCGGGAGAAGGTTGCTTTCCCTTGAGATGATTCGGGTGCGTTCAATTCAACCTGAAATTGAAAACATCACGGCCCCTTTTCAGAAACCACGCCTCAACCTCCTTGTAGATAACTCTTTTCTCGCCTGTGGAAAACCCACGAAAGTCACAGTGCGGCGGTTTGCTATCCGGGCAAGTTCATGTGGATGAGCCTGTGCGCAGAAAAACCGTGCAAAAATTTACATTGGCAACTCAGGCTAAGGGGGCAAAGCTTACATAACTTGCAACCTTTGATTGCATTCACTCAACATAAAGGACCGTTTCCATGACTGCATTTGCATATCGTTCCGACATTTCCGCGCCACAGATGGCTGCCTATACCAACCCTTCCACAGGGAAAAGCCCCAGTCCTGACCATTCTCGTGTCAGTGACATGATGACGGGCGACGGCGTGGAGATGTTCACTTGTAGCGTGCTGAGCGCGGGATCAACTTTGGCCGAAGGCGCAGGGACACAGATGTTCACCTGTAGTGTTTTGAACATCGGCACCGCGGCGGCCAATGGGGATGCAACCGGGCTGTTCACCTGTAGCGTCTAGCATCCTCTTAAACTCGTCGGGTCCGGCAGCATCCGTCGGGCCCATCTCGCGCTTGCAATCCAAAAGGCACGCCATGAGCAATATCATTTCTTTTCGGCCCCCTTCAAAGCCCAGCCGAGCGCAGAACCTGCGCGCGCTGATGATCGGCCTGGCCCAACATCGAAGGGGCAAGGATGACGTGTTCTGGCTGAAGGAAAATGCAGAGGTCCTGGGGATGTTGGCCGCGACCGAGACCATGGTTTCTGCTGAAGACTTGGCCCCCTATGCGGAGTTCTACGACCAGATCGAGGAAAAACTGCAATTCTTCCCACAATATTACCGGTTTTTCTTGTCGATCTGTCTGGATCTGGAAGATTTGGGGATGGTAGGGCAGAAGGGTGAAATCCTGTGCAACCGGGTGGCGGAGGCGAGATTGGTTCGGGCCGAACTGTCAGATTTGCAACGTGCAGAGACCCGCCGCCTGCTGGCAAGACGCGGGGTGAGTTATCGGCGTGGCACCAGCAGAATTGATGACAGGTTGCGCCGTTTTGCAGAGCGCGCAGAGACATTTGCCCTGCCGAATAAGAAGGCGGCCTATGAACTGACCCATATCGTGTTTTACTTGTCGGAATACGGCAGAAAGGATCCGCAGCTCAGCCGGAGTTTCATCACGAGCCTAGAGTTTACCGGGGTGCTGGCCTATCTGGATCAGAACCATGACCTGTTGGCAGAAGTCTGCACCGCGCTGCATTTTGCCGGTGTCCCGCCAAGTCCGGTCTGGAATGAGGGTGTCGCGCAGGCACATGCGCTTATCATGCCTCAAAGTGAGGTACCAGAATACCCTCGCAATGATGCTTTCCACACCTATCTTGTCACCGGATGGGCGCAAACGGTCTTGAGTGGTGCGAGCTTCGCCGCGCAAATCCCTGATGGACCTGTATATTTTTTATCGAACCTTCAACAATGCAGCGTATTGCTGCCCTTGTCGGAATCGCTCTATCGCCTCGGCAGGTTACGCAGCGGGGATTGGTCAAAGATGCGCGAACATGTTCTGGCGGCGCTTGATCTGCCATGTCAGGGCGTGCTGATGCGGGCAGAATCCTCAACCGAAGAGTTTGCAGCGTTTTTCGAAGGTTTCGCCCGTGCCAATGAAAACTGGCCCGCCGAAGAGGCCGGATAGGGTTACATCGAAAACGATGTGCCACAGCCACAGGAAGAGGTGGCATTGGGATTATCGATGACAAACCTTGCGCCGATCAATTCTTCAGAGAAATCAATCACCGCATTGGCGAGGAAGGGCAGGGAGATGCTGTCGACCACAACTTTTTGCCCGTCGCCCTCCAGAACCAGATCGTCGTCTTTCGGTTCATCCAGCGCGATTTCATACTGAAACCCTGAACAGCCGCCACCATCTACAGCAACACGCAGGGCCTTGCCGTCACCGGCTGCACCGATTTCAGCCAGACGTTCAAAGGCACGTGGGGTCACTTTCGGGGGCAGGTTCATGGGGCGCACTCCGGTGGGGCGGTTTTCATCAGCTGTTTTACCCAATATAGAAACCCTAAGGACAGGCCACAAGGACCAGCCGCCATGCGCGCACCATATGCCTCTGATCCCGCACACGCCCGGGGACGGCGGGTGCCGGAAGAGGAAAGCACTTTTCGTTCCTGCTATCAGCGGGACCGCGACAGGATCATTCACGCCAGCGCCTTTCGCAGGCTCAAGCACAAAACGCAGGTTTTTGTGGAGCATGAGGGCGATTATTACCGCACGCGGCTGACCCATTCGATCGAGGTGACGCAGGTGGCCCGCACGATTTCCGGCGCTTTGGGGCTGAATGCGGAACTGACGGAAGCGGTCGCACTGGCGCATGATCTGGGCCATACGCCATTCGGCCACACGGGCGAAGACGCGTTGCATGCAGCAATGGCCCCTTACGGCGGGTTCGATCACAATGCACAGGCGATCAAGATCGTAACATCGCTGGAACGTCACTATGCTGAATTCGACGGGTTGAACCTGACATGGGACACGCTGGAAGGGATTGCGAAACATAACGGGCCGGTGACCGGTGATTTGCCCTATGCCTTGTCCGAATATGACGCGCTGCATGATCTTGAACTGCACACCCATGCCAGCGCCGAAGCGCAGGTTGCGGCCCTGTCTGATGACATCGCTTACAACAACCACGATCTGCATGACGGTCTGCGCGCAGGGCTGTTCACTGATGAGGAAATTATCGCATTGCCCCTGGTCGGGCCGGCCTTTGCTGAGGTTGATTTGAGGTATCCAGATACCGACAGCTACAGGCGCAGACATGAGGCCTTGCGGCGGGTGTTTGGTGTGATGGTGGCGGATGTGATTGATACTTCCCGCGCCAATCTCGAAAGCAGCAAGGCAACATCTGCACATGATATCAGGCATTTGGGGCGCACAGTTATCATGTTCTCTGAACAGATGTGGCGGGATCTACAAGAAATCCGTGCCTTCCTGTTCAGCCGCATGTACCGCGCGCCCTCTGTTATGGTGAAGCGCGCCGAAGTGACAAAAATTGTCGAGGATCTATTCCCGATGTTTCTTGAAAACCCCGATCTCTTGCCGCGCCATTGGGCGAAGCAGATTGAAGAAGCAGCGCAGGATCAGACCACGTTGGCGCGGATGGTTTGTGATTATATTGCGGGGATGACGGACCGGTTTGCCTACGCCGAACATGCAAGGTTGACCGGGATTGCGGCGCGTTAGGGCTTGAGTGCGCAAATTGAGGTGATAGAGACACAAGCGAATAAGGAACTGACCATGAATATCTTTGCCGAAATCCGCGATCTTGTCACAACCACCCTGGGCCAGATGGTTTCTGCCGGTACATTGCCGGAGGGATTGAATTTTGACCCGATCACCGCTGAACCGCCGCGCGATCCGGCACATGGTGATATGGCGACCAATGCGGCCATGGTGCTGGCCAAAACTGCCGGTATGAAACCGCGCGATATTGCCGAACTGCTGGCGGGTAAGCTGGCGGAGGATCCACGCATTACTTCGGCAGAAATTGCCGGGCCGGGCTTTCTGAACCTGCGGTTGGCACCGGGTGTCTGGCAGGCGGTCGCCAAAACGGTCTTGAGCGAAGGAACTGGATTTGGTCGCGGCTCTCTGGGACAGGGCAAAAAGGTCAATGTTGAATATGTCTCTGCCAACCCGACAGGGCCTTTGCATGTGGGCCACACGCGCGGCGCGGTGTTTGGCGATGCGCTGGCCTCTTTACTGGCTTTTGCCGGTTTTGACGTAACCCGCGAATATTACATCAACGATGGCGGTGCGCAGGTCGATGTCTTGGCGCGCTCTGTCTATTTGCGCTATCAGGAGGCGCATGGCCAGAAGGTCGCGTTTCCCGATGGCACATATCCCGGTGACTATCTGATCGAAGTGGGTGAAGCGCTGAAAGCCAAAGTGGGCGATGCCTATCTGGACAAGGGCGAACAGTTCTGGATCGCTGAAGTTCGCGAATTTGCCACTGAAAAGATGATGGAGCTTATTCGCAGTGATCTCAAAGCCTTGGGCGTCGAGATGGATGTGTTCTATTCCGAAAAATCGCTTTACGGTACGGGCCGGATCGAAGCAGCCTTGCAAGACCTCAAGGACAAGGGGTTGATCTATGAGGGCGTTCTGGAGCCACCGAAAGGCAAGAAGCCCGAAGATTGGGAACCTCGCGAGCAGACCCTGTTCAAATCGACCGATCATGGTGATGATGTTGACCGCCCGGTGATGAAATCTGACGGCGGCTGGACCTATTTTGCGCCTGACATTGCCTATCACTACGACAAGGTGCAGCGCGGGTTTGACCAGTTGATCGATGTCTTTGGCGCGGATCATGGCGGATATGTCAAACGGATGAAAGCGGCGGTGTCGGCGCTGTCGGGGGGCAAGGTGCCGCTGGACATCAAGCTGACTCAATTGGTGAAACTGTTCAAAAACGGCGAACCGTTCAAGATGTCGAAACGGGCAGGGACCTTTGTGACCCTGCGCGATGTGGTTGATCAGGTGGGGCCGGATGTAACCCGGTTTGTCATGCTGACCCGCAAAAATGACGCGATGCTGGACTTTGATTTTGACAAGGTGTTGGAACAAAGCCGCGAAAACCCGGTGTTTTACGTGCAATACGCCCATGCGCGGGTGGCTTCTGTGCTGCGCAAAGCGGCAGAGGCGGGGATCAAGACGGATGATGCCACATTGGCCGGTGCCGACCTGAGCCTGCTGGATCACGACAGCGAGCTTGGCGTGCTGCGCAAGCTGGCGGAATGGCCACGTCTGGTGGAAACTGCGGCGCGGACCAATGAGCCGCACCGGGTTGCCTTCTATCTGTATGAACTGGCCGCTGATCTGCATGGGCATTGGAACAAGGGCAATGAGGTGCCTTCTCTGCGCTTCATTCAGGATGATCCGGCAACCTCTCAGGCAAAAATTGCCCTTGCGCGGTCCACGGCGATTGTAATTGCGGCAGGTCTTGGTATTCTTGGGGTCACACCGGCAGAAGAGATGCGTTAAGACAGATCGCGCCGACTTACAGGTAACCCCAAGACCAGACCCATCGGGCAATGTATCCGCTGGGCGATGAGGCAAAGATGGCAGATTTCACGTCTTCCCCCATGGCGGGGGAAAACTTTCACGATTCAAGTTCGGGTCAAACATTAACAAAGCCGTCCAGCAGCCTGACAACGCTGACAAATGTGGCGGGGGCTGTGATGTCTTTGGCGCTTGTCGCGGGCATCGGTGTCTGGGGCTATAAGCTTTTGGTGCGGGACGTCAGTGGCATTCCGGTGGTCCGTGCGGCCAGTGGTGAAATGCGCATCCGTCCCGAAGAACCAGGTGGGGATACGGCCAGCCATCAGGGGCTATCGGTGAATGCAGTGGCCGCTGTGGGAACCGCGGCGAAACCTGCGGACAGGCTGATCCTTGCGCCGAAGCCGATTGATTTGACCGCCGAAGATCAGGTGATGCCAGCCGCAATGGTGACAACATCGCCACAGCAGCAAGAGGTCGCCGACTTGCCTGCGGAGGCCGCTGTTCTGGATGCCACCGAGGTTTCCGCTGCGCTGGAAAGTGGTGATGTGGCAGATCTGGTGGCTCAGCTGACTGCGGGTGTCACCCCGCTAAGCGATTTGAGTGACACCACAGAAGAGACATTGGCCTCGGTCAATACAGCCATCGTAGAAGAGGTCAAAGCCGCCGAGGATCAGGTTGCGGCCTTGATCGATGCGCCCGGATTGCGACAGTCACGCCGGCCCAAGAAACGCCCGGCAGTCCGTGCTGTGGTCACCCCTGCGGCCGCCGCCACCAACAGCAGCGCCCCAGCGGAAGTGACAGCTGCCAGCCTGCCTGCCGGGACCCGGCTTGTGCAGCTTGGCGCATTTGACAGCCCCAAGGTGGCGCGCGAGCAATGGGACCAGCTGAGCCGTCGTTTTGATGTCTACCTGTCCGGCAAGACCCGTATTGTACAGAAAGCCACCAGTGGCGGGCGGGTGTTCTACCGTCTGCGGGCCATGGGGTTTGATGATATTGCCGATGCGCGCCGGTTCTGTTCGGCTTTGGTTGCGGAAAACGCAGACTGCATTCCGGTTGTGACCCGCTGATGGCCTATGGTGCAACGATCATCGACGCGGATGGATTGCGCCTGACAGCAGATGAAAAGGCGCTGTTTCGCGAGGCGGACCCCTTTGGGTTTATTCTGTTTGCGCGCAACATTGATACGCCGGATCAGGTCCGCGCCCTATGCGCTGAAATGCGCGAGGCGGTCGGGCGCGAGGCGATCATCACCATTGATCAGGAAGGCGGGCGTGTGCAGCGGATGCGCGCGCCGCATTGGCGCGAATGGATGCCGCCGCTTGATCTGGTGACGCAGGCAGGCCAGGACGCCCCACGTGCGCTCTATCTGATGTATCGGATCATCGCGGAGGAGCTGCGCAGCCTTGGCATCGACAGCAATTGCGCCCCTATGGTGGATGTAGCAGGCGACATCACCCATAAATTCCTGCGCAACCGGTGTTACAGCAGCGATCCGGTGCGGGTTGCCGAACTGGGGCGGGCGGCGGCAGAGGGGCTGCTTGCAGGCGGTGTCCTGCCGGTGATGAAGCATATGCCGGGCCATGGCCGTGCGACCATGGACAGCCATTTCGATCTGCCAACGGTCTGCGCATCACCTGAGGAGCTGCAGGCGGTGGATTTCGCCCCGTTCAAGGCACTTAACGATCTGCCGATGGGGATGACGGCGCATCTGGTCTATGATGCGTTGGACGATGCCCCGGCAACTTTGTCCCCCCGGATGATGCAGTTGATCCGTGAGGAGATCGGTTTTGACAATCTGATCATGACCGATGACATTTCGATGAAGGCACTCGCTGGCACAGCCACGCAAAATGCAACCGCGTCGATCAATGCGGGCTGTGATGTTGTGCTATATTGCAACGCCAGTTTGGAAGACTGCCGCGCTGTGACACAGGCGGCAGGGCGCATGTCGCCCAAGGCGCAGATCCGCGCAGATCGGGCGCTGGCCATGCGCCGCGCCCCCGATGACGTTGACATTCCGGCCCTTGAGCGCGAATTTAAGACGCTTTTGGGCGGGGCGGTGCATGGCTGACTCTTTATTTCAGGAAGACAAAGTCTCGGTCGCCGAACGGATGGCCGCCGAGGCGCTGATCGTTGATGTTGATGGCTTTGAAGGGCCGCTTGATCTGTTGCTGACGCTCAGCCGGACGCAAAAGGTGGATTTGCGCAAGATTTCCGTATTGCAACTGGCACGGCAGTACCTGGCTTTTGTGGAAAAGGCTAAGGCGTTGCGGCTGGAGCTGGCGGCGGATTATCTGGTGATGGCGGCCTGGCTGGCGTTTCTGAAATCCCGTTTGCTATTGCCGCCGGATCCGACCGAGGAAGGACCCTCAGGGGAGGAACTGGCCGCACATCTGGCATTTCAGCTGGAACGGTTGCAGGCGATGCGCGACGCGGCGGCGCGGTTGATGGCACGTGACCAGCTGGGCCGCGATTTCTTTGCCCGTGGTCAGACCAATGAGGTCGAACGGGTGCGCAAGGTCACCTATACCGCGACCTTGCTGGATCTGATGCAGGGCTATGCACGGATCAGGACCAAGGACGAGTTTCGCCCCTTTGTGATGGACCGGGATGCGGTGTTCACAATGGAGCAGGCGCTGGAACGGATGCGCGGGCTGATGGGCTATGCGGGGGAATGGGGCGATTTGATGAGCTTTCTGCCTGAAGGTTGGGAAAGCGATCCGGTGAAACGCCGCTCGGCCACAGCGGCCACATTTGCCGCTTCGCTTGAGCTGGTGAAAGAGGGCCATATGGAAATCCGTCAGAACGAGAGTTTTGCACCGATCCAGCTGCGTAAAAAGGATGCACCACGTGGGTGAAGCGACTGACATACAAGAAGAAAGCCTGTTTGAAGCGCCGCCCATGCCAGAACAGGAACGGATGATCGAAGCGGTGCTTTTCGCCACGGCGGAGCCTGTCACCCTGCGTGAGCTGGCGGCGCGGATGCCGCATGGCTGTGACCCGGCCGAGGCTATGGTGCATTTGCGCAAACGCTACGAGGGGCGCGGGGTTCAGGTGGTTCGTGTGGGCGATGGCTATGCGATGCGCACAGCGGCGGATCTTGGTTATTTGATGCAGCAGGAAACCGTCGAGATCCGCAAGCTGAGCCGGGCGGCCATCGAAACCCTGGCGATCATCGCCTATCATCAGCCCGTCACCCGCGCAGAGATCGAGGAAATTCGCGGTGTTTCCGTGTCGCGGGGCACAGTGGATCAGTTGCTGGAGATGGAATGGATCCGCTTTGGCCGACGCAAGATGACGCCGGGCCGGCCTGTGACCTTTGTGGTGACGCAGGAATTTCTGGATCATTTCGGATTGGAAAACGCCCGCGATTTGCCCGGCCTCAAGGAATTACGCTCTGCCGGATTGTTGGAAAGCCGCGCCCCGCTGGGGGATGTACCGACGATAGGCGATGGTGAAATCGAGGAAGAGACAAACGAAGGGCAATCAGAGCTTTTCGAGGATTAATTGCGCGGGTTCGCAGCATTGGCCTGAAAATCGCCTTAATTCTTGTTATATAGAGGGTTGAGGCAAAACGAGGAACGGTCAATGAACCAGATTATCAATATGGTTATCCGTCAGGTGACAAACCAATTGATCCGCCGTGGCGTCAACGCGGGTTTCGACAAGGCCAGCCAGCTGGGGCAAGGCCGTAAGGGCCAATCGCTGCCTGCGGATACGGTGGATGACTATGGCAACCCGATCCCGCCAAAACCAACACAGGAAGAGCGCCGTCGCGCCCGTCACGCTCGCCAGCAGGCCCGTCAGGCGAAACAGGCGATGAAAGTGATGCGACGGGTCAAATAGGGGCCTTTGGGCAGCAGGCGTTCGTCAGCGAGCACCACACAGGAAATCTGCCCCAGCGCCCTGCCAATTTGCCACTCCCAAAAACAAACGGGCCGCGCGGCAAAGCGTGACGGCTTACGCCTTGAAATGTTTGGACAGTTTCAGGCCTTGCCCCTGATAATTTGACGCTAGTTCCGCACCATAAAGCTGTGTCGGTGCGGCGCACATGCGTTCATAGACCAAACGGCCCACCACTTGCCCGTGCTCCAGCACAAAAGGGGCCTCGTGACAGCGTACTTCAAGTACCCCGCGCGATCCCGCACCGCCAGCGGCAGCATATCCGAAACCGGGATCGAAAAAGCCCGCGTAATGGACGCGGAATTCGCCAACCATCGCCAGATAGGGAGCCATTTCAGCAGCATAATCCGGCGGGATTGTCACCGCCTCGCGGCTGACGAGAATGTAGAATGCGCCGGGATCAAGGATGATTTGCCCGTTGCTGGTGTGGACCTCTTCCCAATATTCGGCAGGGTCATAGAATCCGATGTTATCCAGATCAATCACACCGGTATGGGGTTTGGCGCGGTAGCCGACCAGCGTTGTGTCGGGCAGTTTCAGGTCTACGGAGAACCCCAGACCTTCATCAATCACCGCCGTGCCATCAACCAGCGGGGTGATCTCATGCAGGGCGCGCAGGGCTTCGTCATTCAGCGCCGCATCCCCCCGGCCAAACCGGATCTGGTTCAGCCGCATGCCGGGGCGCACCAGCACAGAAAATGAGCGCGGGCAGATTTCGGCGTAAAGCGGGCCGCTATATCCTGGTGCGATGCGGTCAAACTCTGTGCCGCCATCGGTGATGGTGCGGGTCAACAGATCCAGTCGCCCGGTGGAGCTTTTGGCATTGGCCACGGCAGAAAGATCCGCAGGCAGATCAAGACGTTCCATCAGCGGAACAACATAGACACAGCCTTTTTCCAGCACGGCCCCGTTGTTCAGATCGACACGGTGCATTTCGAATTCTTCAAGGCGATCCGCAACCTTGGCCCCATGTCCCGCCAGAAAAGAGGCCCGCACACGGTAAGCCACATCACCCAGACGCAGATCCAGACTGGCCGGTTGGATTTGTTCGGCCGTGACAGCGGGGCGGGCGGTGATTTCGCCGGATGCGATCATGGTCTGGATCAGTTGGTTGGGGATCACACCCTGCATGATGTCTTTCATTCGAGGGCCTCTTGTAGAAAGTCAAACGCCCGCACACCCAGAAGGCTGCGAGCGTTTAAGTTATGTCGGTTGGTCGGGCTAGCAGGACTCGAACCTGCGACCTTCCGTCCCCCAGACGGACGCGCTACCAGGCTGCGCCATAGCCCGACATGTGGGCGTTCATACCTGATCTTTGCAGGCGTGCAAGAGCGAAGTCGCATGAACCGCACCGGTTTAGTCGTTTGACGGTGTGGGGGCACCTGTCTGTGTGGCACCGCTTCGTGTTGCCGCCATGGAATCGCGCAGCACTGTCAGCTTTTCCAGCAGGGGGGCCAGTTTACGCGCCTGTGCGGTGTTGATCTGCCTGCTGCGAAAGGCGGCGGTCAGAATGGCAGGTGTGGCGGCAATGTCATGTTCCGGCGTCAAGCTGGGCAGGTCGATGATGCGCGGCTTGGGGGCAGGAGGCAGGGTGGATTCGACGGGTGGCGTCTCCTCGACCGGGGGTTCTATTTCCTCGGCAGCTTCATTTGTTTCCGCTGTCTCCGCAGGTGGGTTATCGAGGGTTGTGGCGGGTTGATCCGCCATTGGCCGCCGCAGGAAGGCCGGCAGATTGGCGGATGCGCCATCTTCGCCAGCGGCTTCACCCTCTGGTTGGTCTGTGTCTGGCTCTGTGCGCGGTGCATCAACGGCTGTCGGTTCCTCTACCGGCGCAGGAGCGGGTGATTCGACAGGATCTGCATCTGACGTGGCCTGAACTGGTGCTGTGTTTTCGGGTTCATCCGATACCAACGGTGTTTTTTCGAAATCCGGCTTTGGCCGCGGGATCGGGGCGGGCTCGGCAATCGGGATGTTCGGGTTCACGGGTGTGGGGTCGAAGGGTTCAGGCGGTTCCGGTGTTTCCTCGGGGGCGGTGGCAGGCACGTCCTGCGCGGCTGTTTCAACCGCTGGCGTTTGTTCCTGTGGCGCAGGCTCTTCGACGGTTTTGGACTGTGCGGCTTCTTGCGAAGTGCAGGCGGGTGCTTCGGATGCGGTCTCTGACAAAGCTGGCTCTGTAGGAGCTGCGTCTACCGTGAGGGAGGCATCTTCCGCGCTGGCCGCATCACTGGTCTGATCCGGCTGTGCGGCGGCAAGGGAGGGCGTGACATCTTGGCCGGTAAACACGGGTTCTATGTCAGTAGGGGTTGGGTCTGCCTCAGCAGGTTCTGGCGCTGCTATGGGTGCATCAGAATCGGCGGTTTCTGTCGCGATGGGGTCGGGGTCGGAGGCAGGGACGGGCGGAGCCTCTGGTGCGGTTGACTTTGCCGTCTCCTCGTCGACCATCTGCGATGGCTCTGTCACCACCTCTGCTGCGGGACCAGGATCGGTGATGGCATCCCCCTGTGCGTCCGCCTTTTCGTCTATGTTCACGGAAACCTCTGTTGGCGCTGGCGCATCGGGCGCGTCTCCCTTGGGCTGCGCCTGCTTCTGGTCAAAGCTCAGCACAACGCCGGTTTCTTCCTGAGCTGCAGCGGGCACATCAACAAAGGGGGAGGCAGGAGTTTCTTCCAGCAGCGATTGGGTCAGCTCGTCCAATGGTTGGGACAGGCTGGCCACATGGGTCATGCCCTCTTCGCGCAGGATTTTCTGCACACCTTTAATGGTCAGGCCGTCCTCGTGCAAAAGCTGCCTGATCCCGCCAAGCAGCAACATGTCGTTGGGACGGTAATACCGGCGCCCGCCAGCCCGTTTCACAGGTCTTACCTGAGTGAACTTGCTTTCCCAAAAGCGCAGCACATGGGCCTGAATACCCAGCCATTGGGCAACTTCGGAAATGGTGCGAAAGGCATCCGCAGACTTGGGCATGGGATTAGGACTTGTTGCCGTCCGCGACCCGGTCTTTCATCAGGTGCGAAGGACGGAATGTCAGCACACGGCGCGGGTTGATCGGCACCTCTTCGCCAGTCTTGGGATTACGGCCGACGCGGGCTGTTTTGTCACGGACAGAGAAGGTCCCAAAAGATGAAATCTTGACCTGATCACCGGCAACCAGCGCGTCGGACATATGGTCCAACACTGATTCGACCAGTTGTGCGCTTTCATTGCGGGACAGACCCACTTCGCGGAAGACCGCTTCGCTCAGGTCCATACGCGTCAAGGTTTTATTCGCCATTCATCTTCCCCCGGGTTTTGGTCACCATAACGGCGGGCAAATTTAAGAGTCAATATCAATGACTTGGACAGGCGTCTTTAGGCGGCTGTTCCCAGTTACCAACGCAGGACAACCGCGCCCCAGGCCAGACCGCCACCGATGGCTTCGGTCACGATCAGATCGCCGGGTTTAATCTGTCCACGTGTGCGGCCCACCGAAAGGGCCAGCGGGATCGAGGCGGCAGAGGTATTACCGTGATCCTGAACCGTGACCACAACCTTCTCCATCGGCAGGCCCAGTTTTTTGGCGGTGCCTTGAATGATGCGGATGTTGGCCTGATGCGGCACGATCCAGTCCACCTCCTGTGCAGCAACGCCAGCGCGTTCCATGGCTGTGGTGGCCGTAGAGGCGAGTTTGCCAACCGCGTGGCGGAACACCTGATTGCCCTGCATGCGCAGATAGCCGGTTGTGCCGGTGCTGACCCCGCCGTCGACATAAAGCAATTCGCGGTGGCGCCCGTCGGAATTCAGGTCCGTGGCAAGAATACCGCGATCGGTTGAATCTCCTGCACCCTCCTGCGCCTCAAGCAATACAGCACCAGCCCCATCGCCAAACAGCACACAGGTGCTGCGGTCGGTCCAATCCATGATCTTGCTAAAGGTCTCGGCCCCGATGACCATCACCCGCTTGGCCTGACCCGAGGCAATCAGCGCATTCGCATTGCTGAGAGCAAAGACAAACCCAGCACAAACCGCTTGCACATCAAAGGCATAGCCGCGTGTCATGCCCAATTGATCCTGCACCATCGTGGCCGCAGAGGGAAAGGTGAAATCGGCGGTCGATGTGGCCAGCACAATGGCGTCCACGTCATCCGCTTCCAGCCCCGCATCTTTCAACGCAGCTTTGGCTGCGGCGGTGGCCATGGAGGATGTTGTTTCTCCCTCAGAGGCAAAATGGCGGCGTTCAATGCCGGAGCGCGAACGAATCCATTCGTCGTTGGTGTCGAGTGTTGCCTCGAATTCAGCGTTTTCTACCACGCGGGAGGGCAGGTAATGCCCACAGCCAATCACAACAGCGCGGGTGGTCATTCTGGGGTCTCCTCGACCGGTAGGATGGCGGCAATGCGGGCGGCCAATCTATCGTTGAACTGGTTCTGGGCCAATTGCGCTGCCAGTTTGATTGCTGCCGAGACGCCAGTGGCATCTGCGGATCCATGTGATTTAACAACCGTGCCGTTCAAACCCAGAAAGACCCCGCCATTGACGCGACGGGGATCGATCTTGGTGCTGAGCCGGCGCAAAGACGTATAGGCCAGCAGTGATGCCAGTTTGGACAGGATGGAGTATTTGAAAGCTTCGCGCAGGCGAATGCCGATCAGCTTGGCGGTGCCTTCACCGGTTTTGATTGCGACATTGCCGGTAAAACCGTCGGTCACGATCACATCAACCTTATTGCCGGAAATATCGCCGCCTTCGACGAAGCCGACAAAATCAAAGCCAACTTCGCTTTCCTGAGCGCGAATCAGATCATAGGCCTCTTTGAGTTCCGAACGCCCCTTGTGTTCCTCTGTGCCGACATTCAGCAGGCCAACCCGCGGCTTGCGCAGGTTCATGCCATTGCGGGCATAAGAGGCACCCATCAGGGCAAAACGCAAAAGATCTTCGGCGTCGGCGCGGATGTCCGCGCCCACATCCAACATCACGTTGAACCCGTGTTTGTTTGCGGACGGGTAGAGCACAGCAATGGCCGGACGGTTGACGCCGGGCAGCTTGCGCAGCCGGATCGTCGAGATCGCCATCAGGGCGCCGGTGTTGCCACAGGAGACCGCCACAGCAGATTCGCCAGAGCGCACAGATTCCACCGTGGCCCACATCGAGGTGTCCTTGCCGGTGCGCACGACATGACTGGGTTTGTCATCCATGCTGACCACGCCTTCGGCATGGCGGATGTCACAGCGCCCCTGAAGGTGGCTGTCGCGCTCGACCAGAGGCTTCAGCTGGGCTGCATCCCCGTGAAGAATAAAGGCAATATCGGGATTTATCTTGGCAGACAAAGAGCACCCGGCAACAACTGCTGCCGGGCCTTCGTCACCTCCCATGGTATCCACGGATATGAGAGTGCGCCCCTTGAAAAGGGCCCCATCTGACTGGGCAGGGGTCGCCGCGTCAATATGATCGGTCGGTGCCGTCACGGATGCGCGTGCCCCCTTATGATCTGAATGAACGATGGCCCAGCTTAGGCTGCGTCGTCTTCCAGGTCGACTTCTTCTGTCAGTGCGACGATTTCTTTTTCGTCATAGTGACCACAAGACGCACAAATGTGGTGTGGGCGCTTCAGCTCACCACAGTTGGAACATTCATCTGGGTTCGCTGCGGTAAGCGAATCATGTGCACGGCGGTTGTTGCGGCGTGACTTGGAAACTTTATTCTGCTGGACAGCCATGACTGGTGCCTTTGTCATTCGGGGGGCGGGGTCACAATGCGCTGACCAAGCCCCGTGTTTCTATTTACCCCGGATCGGGCGTGTCGCCGCTTTAGGCAAAGCGGCGGGTGATGTCCAACCTTAATTAGGATAGGTCGGGCCTAATTGGAGTGAGAGCGGCAAAATACTGCGAAAACGCGCGGGCGCAAGAGGGATTCCACCGCTGATGGCACTCTGGTCAGTGACCGTCCTTTTCCAGTTTGCTTTTGAAATCGGCCAGCCCGGCAAAGGGGCGGGCGTCCTGATCCGTCATCGGGGTCTCACCGGGTTTGGTATAGACCAGCTGGCCCAGTTCGGCGTCATCCTTGCGCGGATAGTCGGGCGCGGCCAATGCCAGCGCTTCGCGCATCACAATGCCGGGATCAATCCAGCTGCCCAAAGGTTCTGAGGTGTCATCCTCGGGCATTTCTACCTCGGGTTCATCCGGGTAGGAAAAAGTATTGAGGAAATGGCGGGTCACATCAGTGTCAATCCGCGTCATCACCGGTTCAAGCGTGACAACACAGGGCTGCACGACCGTGGCCCCCAATCGCCCTTCCAACGTCCAATCCTTGCCGGCCAGTGGAATAATGCGTCCTGAAAAGGACAGTTTGCGCAGGGTTTCAAAGCCAAGTTCCGCCGCAATTTCCTTTAACGCTTCGGCATCAGGACGCAGGGCAAAGGTGTTTTCGGCAGTCTGCGACAGCTCTGCTACGCGCAGTGCGGTGTCGCTTGGAGGGAGTTGCGCCATATCTGGTCTACTTTCGTTTCTTGAACACAAGGTGCAGCATGGTGTATGCGGAATAAAAGCCGGAACTTCCATGGCCAAGAGGGCAGACAATATGCGTATCACTCGCCGAACGGGCCGTCACGCCCTTCATGCAGCGGTTTTTGCCTTGGCCATCGGGGTTGCAGGCTGCACCCCACAGTTCAATAACTATGGGTATGTCCCCCCGGAAGAGGATCTGGCCCTGATTGAAGTGGGCAATGACACCCGCGAAACAGTGGCGGACAAGGTTGGCGTGCCCGCCTCCTCAGGCGTGTTGAACGCATCGGGCTATTATTATGTGCGCATGCGCACCCGCACCGTCGGGCCCTTGGCTCCGCAGGAAATCGACCGGCAGGTGGTTGCGATCAGCTTTAGCGACGCGGGCATTGTTCAGAACGTTGAACGTTTCGGATTGGAACGCGGGCAAGTGGTGCCACTGTCGCGCCGCGTGACGTCCTCACCGGTCAGCGACAACAGCTTCCTGCGCCAGCTTCTGGGCAATATCGGACGGTTTAACCCCACGGGATTCGGGAGCTAGGCAAACATGATCGGCGTCTTCTTGTTGCGCATATGGGCGTTGCAAGGAGGGGGGCGGACGTGATTGCACCGCTTTTCAAAGGCAAACTCTGTGCTCGGCCTGCGGTCTCTGATGTAGATTTCGCAGCGGTTGCCGCCTTGCAACACCAGTGTTTTGGTGCGGGCGCTGTGGCGGAGGGGGATGGTTTTAACGCCCTCAGCACGCAGATTCTGGTCGAAGACACCAAGGCGGGCAGAGTGCTGTGCTGCTACCGCTTGCAGGTGTTGGAGGGGGGCGAGCTGCGGCGGAGTTATGCCTCACAGTATTACGGGCTTGCCAAGTTAGAGGCATTTGAGGGCCGGATGCTGGAACTGGGGCGGTTTTGTATCGCCCCTGCCTGCCGGGATCCCGATGTGCTGCGCCTGGCCTGGGCAGTAATGACGGAGGTTGTGGACCGTCTGGATGTACAGATGTTGTTTGGCTGTAGTTCTTTTGCCGGTGTCGAAAGCGATATTTATCATGACAGCTTTGCGCTGTTACGGGCCCGCCACCTTGCGCCCGCGTGTTGGTCACCCGGTATCATGGCACCGGAGGTGTTTGAGTTTGCAAAGGAATTACAGCGTGCGCCGAATGTTGCCAAAGCCTGGCGTGAAATGCCGCCCCTGCTGCGTACCTATCTGATGATGGGGGGCTGGGTCAGTGATCACGCGGTGGTGGATCGACAAATGAATACCCTGCATGTGTTCACCGGGGTAGAGGTTGCGGTGATTCCTGAACAGCGCAAGCGGCTGTTGCGGGCGTTGGTTTGAGTTTAAGGGCAAGATGAAGCTCAGGGTCCGTTGACCTTTGCAGGGCGCGCGTTTAGCAGCGTGCCATGGCACGTGCACCTCTTTTACAACTCAACGACATCTCGCTCACCTTTGGGGGTGATCCGGTGTTTGAAGGCCTTTCGCTGGTCGTACAGCCCGGCGATCGCGTGGCGCTGGTCGGGCGCAACGGGTCGGGGAAATCAACACTGATGAAGGTGATGGCCGGTCTGGTCGAAGCGGACAGCGGTGATGTGATCGCGGGGCCGGGTGTTTCTGTTGGCTATATGGAGCAGGACCCGGATCTAAGCGGATATGAAACCCTAGGTGAATTTGCCTCTGCGACGCTTGAGGCGTCAGAAATGTACAAGGTTGAACGCGCGGGCGAAGGGTTGAAGTTTGATCCCGACCGGCCTGTTGCCACGGCCAGTGGCGGGGAGCGGCGCCGTGCGGCATTGGCCCGTTTGATGGCGGAAGAACCTGAATTGATGTTGTTGGACGAACCGACCAACCATCTGGATATTGAAGCGATCCGCTGGCTTGAAGATGAGCTGAAGGGCACACGCACGGCCTTTGTGATCATCAGCCACGATAGGGCGTTTTTGCGCGAATTGACCCGCGCCACCCTTTGGATCGACCGTGGATCTGTGAAACGGCAGGAAAAAGGCTTTGGTGCCTTCGAGGCTTGGCGCGATCAGGTCTGGGAAGAGGAAGACACCCAACGTCACAAGCTGAACCGCAAGATCAAGGCAGAGGCGCGGTGGGCGGTCGAAGGGATTTCGGCGCGGCGCAAGCGCAATCAGGGCCGGGTGCGTGCCTTGCAGGATCTGCGGGCGGAACGGGCCTCGCAGATTAACCGACAAGGGGCTGCTGCGATGGCACTTGAGGCGGGGCCAAAGTCCGGTCGCAAGGTGATGGAAGCGGTCAATATTACCAAGCGTTTTGGCGATAAAACGATTGTGCGCGATTTTTCATTAAAGGTGCAGCGCGGTGATCGCATTGCGCTGGTGGGGCCGAACGGTGTTGGCAAAACCACACTTTTGAACATGTTGATCGGCAAGGAAACGCCAGATCAGGGCGAGGTGACGCTGGGCACGAATCTGGCTTTGGCGCTGTTTGATCAGGCCCGCGCGCAGCTGGATGGTGATATGACCCTGTGGGAATCCCTGACCGGGGATCCGGACATGCGGGTGTCGGGCAAGGCGGATCAGGTCTTGGTGCGCGGCAACCCCAAACATGTTGTCGGGTATCTTAAAGAATTCCTTTTCGACGAAGGGCAGGCGCGTGCGCCGGTGCGCTCGCTTTCGGGGGGGGAAAAGGCGCGGTTGTTGCTGGCCAAGATTATGGCGCGTGAAAGCAATCTATTGGTGCTGGATGAACCGACAAATGATCTGGACGTGGAAACGCTGGATCTGTTGCAGGAATTGCTGGGCCAATATGACGGTACAGTGATCCTTGTCAGCCACGACCGTGATTTTCTGGACCGTGTGGCGGCAACGACCATCGCGATGGAAGGCGACGGGCGCGCCACAGTCTATGCCGGGGGCTGGTCCGACTATCTGACACAACGCGGGCAGGATGATTTTGCCAGCAGCGTGACAGAGACGAAAAAACCTGCCGTTGCTAAGTCCGAACCGAAAAAGGCCGAGAAAAAGGGACTGAGTTTCACCGAAAAACACCGGCTTGAGGCCTTGCCCGCTGAAATTGCGCGGCTTGAGACGGAGATTTCAAAACTTGAGGGGCTATTGACGGATGCAGATCTGTTCACCCGTGAACCAGTCAAGTTCAAGAAAGCCACAGAGGCGCTGGTGGAACGGCAGGAAAAGCTGGCGGCCTCTGAGGAAGAATGGCTGGATCTGGAAGATCGCGCAGCGGGCTAACGCCGTGCAAAGGGGTGCCAATAGAGGTGTGTCCCACCAGTAGGCTGTCGTCTTGCCCCGCAGCGCAGTTTGAATCGGTCTAGATCAGGCGTATCTGCGGATAAAACTCCAAGATGCAATTGGACGATTCCCCGTTTGGCAAAATACCGGCTGGCGCGCCATAACAGCAGGTTATGGGCGCAGAGAGCCTTGCCCTCATTGGTGATATGGCCAAGCTGGTAGGTCGCGCAGGCACCGTGGGTCAAAAACAGCATATGGGCCACGACGCGCCCCTTGTGGAGGGCGCGGAACACATGGGTCTGGTCTGGTGCGGCGGCGGCAAAGCCGGCGGTCAGCGGGGCAGGCCAGTTTGCATAGCCACGGCGGCGCGATTGCAGCTGTTCCTCGCGCAGCACAGGGGTATCGGGATCTGCAGGCAGGGGCTTGCGCGTCACGCTTAGCTGATGTTCCTCACCGCGTTTCAATTGGTTACGCCATTTCCCATGCAGGTTTGCGCGCCTCTCCCCTTCGCTATTGGTAAGGTCAAGCACTGCCATGTCGCGCGGCGCGCGCAGGCGCAAACTGCGCGGCAGTGCGCAGGGAGTTTGTGGTGACAGGATCAAAGGACAGCGGTGCAGGGCGACCGCCCGCAGCTGTGCGTCCAGATCGTCAGGTGGGCTGGCGCGCGGCAACATGGCGAGGGTGATTCCGGCGATACGTCTGCACAACACCAGCATCCCGTCAGGCAAAACCACAGGTTTTTGACCACAGAGCCGCAGGGCCTGTGAAAAAGCCGGGTCTTGCATCAAAGGGGTCAGGAGGGGGCGGGCTTCATCGAACATGCATCCGATGAAGCCGTAGCTTTGGTTAAGACCGGGTTAAGCGATCAGCCGATTTGCACCAGCGCGTGGCGTTTCTTGCCGGCACTCAGCTTGATCGGGCTGGCAAGCGCTGCGGCATCTACCATCATCCCGGCATCAGTGAGCGGTTCATCGTTGATCTTGGCCCCGTTTTCGGAAATCAGGCGTTTGGCTTCCTTACCCGATCCGGCAAGGCCGGATTTGACCAGCAGCTGCACAATTGAAACCCCATCACCAACCTCTTCCCGGCTGAGCGTCAAGGTCGGCAGATCGTCGCCGACGCCGCCTTTTTCAAAAACTTCACGCGCTGTGGCTTCCGCTGCTGCCGCAGCATCTGCGCCGTGCAGCAATTTGGTGACCTCATTGGCAAGGATGATCTTGGCCGCATTGATCTCGGAGCCTTCCAGCGCGCCCAGACGTTCGCATTCCTCAACGGGCATTTCCGTGAACAGTTTCAGGAACTTGCCAGTATCTGCATCCGTCGTATTGCGCCAGAACTGCCAGAATTCATAAGGTGACAACATATCCCCGTTCAACCAGATGGCACCGCCTTGCGACTTGCCCATCTTGCGCCCGTCCGAAGTGGTCAGCAACGGCGTGGTCAGCCCGTAAATCTCGTTGTCGAGCACCCGGCGCGTGAGATCGATACCGTTGACGATATTGCCCCATTGGTCGGACCCGCCCATCTGCAACAGACAGCCGTAGCGGCGGTTGAGTTCCAGGAAATCATAGGCCTGAAGGATCATGTAGTTGAATTCGAGGAAGGACAGCGATTGTTCGCGATCCAGCCGCGACTTCACGCTTTCAAAGCTGAGCATCCGGTTGACACTGAAATGCCGCCCGATGTCGCGCAGGAAATCAAGGTAGTTCAACCCGTCTAGCCATTCGGCATTGTTCAACATCAAGGCGTCGGTCTCGCCTTCACCGTATTGCAGATATTTTGCAAAAACCTGCTGCATGCCTGTGATGTTCGCGGCAATCTGTTCGGGGCCAAGCAGGGGGCGTTCATCGCTGCGGAAAGACGGGTCGCCCACCTTGGTGGTGCCACCGCCCATCAGGGTGATCGGCTTATGGCCGCATTTCTGCAACCAGCGCAGCACCATGATGTTCATCAAATGGCCCACATGCAGGGATTGGGCCGTCGCGTCATAGCCGATGTAAGCGGGCACAACACCCGCGGCAAAGGCCTCGTCCAGACCTTGATAGTCGGTACAATCAGCGAGGAAACCACGCTCCATCATCACGGCGATGAAATCTGATTTGGGATGGTAGGTCATGGTGTCTTGCCTCACGCTTGCTTTGCGGGGCATCTATAGGCGCAAGGGTCGGTAAGGGAAAGGCCCGAGGTTTGGGGCAAGGTATGAGCAGGGCAATCAGCAAAGACGGACCGGTGCGGGCCTTGGGGGCCATGTCGGGCACATCACTTGACGGTGTGGACGCGGCGGTGTTGGTCACCGATGGGCATGAGATTTTTGAGTTCGGGCCAAGCGCCTATCGCAGCTATACACCGCAGGAACGCGCCGTCATCGCGGCGGGCTTTGGTCTGTGGCACGGTGCGGCGGTTGAGGCGGCAGCAGACGTGGTGGAACAGGCGCATGTCGCTTTGCTGGACCCGATGGAACAGGTTGATATTATTGGGTTTCATGGGCAAACACTGGCCCATGCGCCACGCCTGCAGGGCACTTTGCAGGTGGGTGATGGCGCGGCCCTTGCACGGCGTCTGGGCTGTCCTGTGGTTTGGGATTTTCGCAGTGCAGATGTGGAGATGGGCGGCGAAGGGGCACCGCTGGCCCCGTTTTTCCATCACGCCTGTGCGCGCTATGTCGGGTTGACGGAACCCGTGGCGTTTTTGAATCTGGGCGGTGTGGGCAATCTGACCTGGGTTGATCCATCGGTTGCGCGGCCACAGGATGCGGGCGCTTTGCTGGCCTTTGATACCGGCCCTGCCAACGCGCCAATGAATGATCTGATGCAAAGCCGTTTGGGCAAGCCATATGATGAGGGTGGGAAACTGGCCGCAAAAGGCAGGGTGGAACAGGGCGCGCTGGAGTTGTTTCTGGCAGAGCCCTATTTCGCACGCATGCCACCCAAGTCATTGGACCGCAATGATTTTGCCGAGATGGTCGCGCTGGTGGGAGAGCTTTCGGATGCCGATGCTGCGGCCACGCTGACGGCCATGTGTGCGGCGGGCGTGGCCGAGGCCATGCAGCATTGCCCCAGTCTGCCGTCACGGGTGCTGGTCACGGGGGGCGGGCGCAACAATCCGGTGTTGATGCAGATGCTGGCGGTCAGTCTGGATTGTCCGGTGGTGGCGATCGAAGAGGTGGGTCTGGATGGGGACATGCTGGAGGCACAGGCCTTTGCCTATTTGGCTGTGCGCGTGGCGCGGGGCTTGCCGACCTCTTGTGCATCCACAACCGGGGTGCGGGCTGCGGTTGGTGGCGGGACCGTAAGCTTGCCGGTCTGATTGGTGGTTTATGGCGGTGCCGGAAAGCCGACGTGTCTATGTTGAACGCCGGCGGTGTCGTTGGGCCTGAGGATGGATTTGAGTTTATTGGCAAGGTGAAGCCGAGGAGACGGTGGGCCGTTTCGCCGTGGTGCTTTGGTGGGCAACTGGGGTGACGTTAGAGGGCGCGTTCGTAGAACAACAGCTCTGGCAGCATTTCCTCAGGGATTGGCTGGTAAGGGCCGCAGGGGGTAAAGCCCAGGCGCAGATAAAGGCGTTGTGCGGCCTTCAGGCTTTTGGAGGTGTCCAGCACAATACGGGCAAAGCCGTCCTCTTTGGCCCGTGTGATCAATGCGTTGCAGATCAGGGCGGCCACGCCTTTGCCGCGTGCCGCGTCATTTACGAAAACACGTTTGATTTCAGATGTTTCCGCGTCCAGTGCATGGGTCATGCCACAACCCAAGGCAGTGCCATCGCCATCACGTGCCAGCAGCATGATGCCTTTCGGGCGGGCATGAAGCACGGGCAATTCATCCATCAAGGCAGTGTATTTCGGGACAGGATAAAACGTTTCTGTGATTTCCTTGTCGATGTCTGTGTTGGACATCAGGAAATCGCGGTAGGCCCAGCACAGGTTGCGCAGGGCGTCGAGGTCGGCGGGGCTGGTTGCTTCGGTCAGGGTGATCTGGGGCATGGGGTTGTGTGGGTGCGGCAGGACCGCACCCTGTTCCTTGCTTACTTGAGGATGCTGCGGCCGGCAAATTCTGCCGTTTCGCCCAGAGTTTCCTCAATGCGGATCAGCTGGTTGTATTTCGCCAATCTGTCGGAACGCGCCAAAGAGCCGGTTTTGATCTGGCCACAGTTGGTCGCCACAGCAAGGTCAGCGATTGTGGCATCCTCGGTCTCGCCGGAGCGGTGCGACATCACATTGGTGAACCCTGCACGATGCGCCATGTCCACGGCTTTCAGGGTTTCGGTCAGGGTGCCGATCTGGTTGACCTTGACCAGCATGGAGTTGGCGGAACCCTTGGCGATGCCATCTGCAAGGCGGGCAGGGTTGGTGACAAACAGATCGTCACCGACCAACTGGATCTTGTCGCCCAAAGCGTCAGTCAGGGCCTTCCAGCCGTCCCAGTCATCTTCGGACATGCCGTCTTCGATAGAAATGATCGGATAATCGGCGACCAGCGCTGAAAGATAGGCGACGTTCTCATCGCTGCTGAGGGATTTGCCTTCGCCTGACAATTCGTACTTGCCGTTTTTGTAATATTCGGTCGCGGCACAATCGAGGGCAAGATACATGTCCTCGCCCGGTTTATAACCGGCCTTTTCGATGGATTTCAGAACAAAATCAAGTGCATCTCGGGTGGAGCTGATGTTGGGGGCAAAACCGCCCTCATCACCGATACCGGTGGAAAGACCCGCCGCTGAAAGTTCCCCTTTCAGTGTGTGGAAGACTTCGGCACCCATACGCACCGCGTCACGGATATTCTCCGCGGCCACCGGCATGATCATGAATTCCTGAATGTCGATCGGGTTGTCCGCATGTTCGCCACCGTTGATGATGTTCATCATCGGCACCGGCAGGACACGCGCAGAAGTGCCACCGACATAGCGGAACAGCGGTTGGGTGCAGAAATCAGCCGCTGCCTTGGCCGCCGCAAGGGAAACACCAAGGATGGCATTGGCCCCCAGACGGGATTTGTTTTCGGTGCCGTCGAGTTCGATCATGATCTCGTCCAGCTCAACCTGTTCTGTCGCGTCAAGGCCGACCAGTGCATCGCCGATTTCGCCGTTCACTGCGGCGCAGGCTTCTAATACGCCCTTGCCCATGTAGCGGGATTTGTCGCCGTCGCGCCGCTCAACCGCTTCATAGGCACCTGTTGAGGCTCCCGAAGGAACTGCCGCACGGCCCATGGTGCCGTCTTCCAGAATCACATCAACTTCGACTGTTGGGTTGCCCCGGCTGTCGAGGATTTCGCGGGCGTGAATATCAACGATGGTGCTCATGACGGTGTCCTTTGGCTGCTGTCAGCGCTTCTTAACGCGACAAACCTGCAGGGGAAAGGTCTTAGGGCGCTGCCCCTAGGCCTGTCGCGCCACCCGCCGTTCGCGCCAGACCGTGTAAATGCCTGATGCCACGATGATCGCAGCCCCGATCAGGGTCAGCGCATCCGGGGATTCGTTGAAGATTGTGACGCCGATGATCAGCGCAAAGACCAGCCGGGCATAACGGAAGGGCGTGACAAAGCTGACCTCGCCCACACGCATGGCAGCGACAATGGCATAATAGGCAAACAGACCAATTGTGAGGGCGGAGAGAAAATAAAGCCAGCCGCGCACCGCAAAACTGACCACCGGGGTTTGCATGACTAGCATCAGGACAATACCGGCGGGGATCAGCACAAAGAACCCCAGAAAGCTGAGCTGCATGGTGGTGATGGTGGCCGGTGTGCGACGTGTGGCCAGATCGCGCAGGGCCAGCATAAAGACCGCCACAACCGCCAACAGGGAAAGCACCTGAAAGCTGTCCATGCCGGGGCGGATGATCAGCAAGACCCCAAAGAGTCCCACGCAGATCGCGCTCCAGCGACGCCAGCCCACAGGCTCACCCAGAAACAGCGCGGCCCCCAAGGTCACCACCAGCGGCGTGGCCTGCAAGATCGCCGAGGCGCTGGAAATCGGGGTAAGAGACAGGGCCGAAACAAAAGCTACGGTGCCAACCATCTCGCCCAGCCCCCGCAGGCAAATCGGTGCGGTCAGCATATCGCGCGCAAACAGGGGTTTACCTTGCATCAGGACGATAAGGCCAAAAACCACAGAGCCGCCAAAGCCCAGCATGATCAGAATTTGCCCAACACTGGCCGCATCGGAAAGAAGTTTGATGAACATGTCTTCAACGGCGAAGCCAAGCATCGCCAGCACCATCAGCACCGCGCCGCGCATATTGTCCATCGTGTATCCTTGACTGTAGAGAGGGTTTACCTGTTACAGACCCAGATGACGGGTTTGAGGGGCAGGGGCAAGGGCCACAGGCAGATAGACTTGCGGGAATACCGCAACTTGCAGAATGGCGTATCTAGCAGGAAAAAGGGGCTGGCGGGAAAGCGGCCCCTTTGGCGTGAATTAGCCGTCGGATTTCTTGATCGGCACGCCGTAAAGCTCCATCCGATGCCCTCGCAGTTCATATCCCAGCTTTTGCGCGATTTTTTCCTGAAGCGCCTCAATCTCTGCATCGACAAATTCGATCACGGCACCAGAGTTGAGATCAATCAGGTGGTCATGGTGATCGCGCTCTGCGTCCTCGTAACGCGCACGCCCGTCGCCGAATTCCAGCTTGTCGAGAATCCCCGCCTCTTCAAACAGTTTTACCGTGCGGTAGACGGTTGCGATTGAAATCGCCGCGTCGCGGTCGGCCGCGCGGGTAAACAGCTCTTCGACATCAGGGTGGTCGTCACTGTCTTCGATCACCTGTGCGATGATGCGGCGCTGGCCGGTCATGCGCAGGCCCATGCCTTCGCAACGTGTGATGATGGATTTACCCATGATAGCGGCCTTTGGATCGTGAAGTGGGGGTCGTTTAACGTTCTTTTTCGCGGGAGGCCAGTCTTTCGGATCCGTCTTTCCGGGTCTGTGCGGTCTTTCTGCTGTCGTTCAGCGAAGTGTAGCCCGCAGGCATAGCTGCATCATATTAGCCACCACTCTTGCCATCGGTTAGCCATCTTTCAAGGCGGTTGGTTGACTTACGTGGCTCTGTACCCCATGTGGGGGACAAGCGATGCCTTCTGCCGCGTGAGCAGTGCCAGACCCCATGATGCGGTCCGGCTGACCAAGGCCGCCGATGTTCCCAAAATCACGCGTGGGGCGAAACGCGACGGACAGGTTGTGGCATTTGGCCCCTGCCTGCGATCCGGTTTCGCGTGATCCCATGGGGCGCAATGCTGTGCCTGACAATAACGCGTGCGGGGATCTTCGTGCGCAGAAAGACAATGAATGAGCGATTTTGACATGATGGAGCTGCCAGCGAAACTGGTAGCGCGTCTGACTGAAATGGGTCTGAAAGACCCGACACCGATCCAGAAGCAAGCCATCCCCCATGCGCTGAACGGGCGTGATGTGATGGGGTTGGCCCAGACCGGCACCGGCAAGACGGCGGCCTTTGGCGTGCCGCTGGTGGCGCAGATGTTGCAAAACCCCAAGCGGCCGTCGCCCAAATCCGTGCGCGCCCTTGTGCTGGCCCCGACCCGCGAGCTGGCGCAGCAGATCATGCAGAACCTGAAAGGGTTTTGTGAAGGCACGCCGTTGAAGGCGCAGATGGTTGTCGGCGGGCAGTCGATCAACCCGCAAATCTCGCGGCTCTCCAAAGGGGTGGACATGCTGGTGGCGACTCCGGGCCGTTTGCTTGACCTGATGGACCGCCGCGCTGTGCGGCTTGAGGAAACAACCTTTCTGGTGCTGGATGAGGCGGATCAGATGCTGGACATGGGGTTCATCCATGACCTGCGCAAGATTTCCGCGGTGATCCCCAAGGAACGCCAGACGATGTTGTTTTCGGCCACCATGCCGAAGCTGATGAGTGAGATTGCCAACAGCTATCTGAAGAACCCGATCCGCATCGAAGTTTCTCCTCCGGGCAAGGCGGCGGATAAGATCACCCAAGAGGTGCATTTCATAGCCAAGGCGGAAAAGCAGTCTTTGCTGATCGAGCTTTTGGCCAAACACAAAGGTGAACGTGCGCTGGTCTTTGGGCGCACCAAACATGGGTGTGAAAAGCTGATGAAAACGCTGGTTAAGGCGGGATTTGATGCGGCCTCAATCCATGGCAACAAATCGCAGGGCCAGCGGGACCGTGCGATTGCCGGTTTCAAATCGGGGGATGTGACCGTGCTGGTGGCGACCGACGTCGCAGCACGTGGTCTGGATATTCCTGATGTGAAACATGTCTATAACTACGAGCTGCCAAATGTGCCGGACAACTATGTGCACCGCATTGGCCGGACCGCACGTGCGGGCAAGGATGGGGCTGCGGTGGCATTTTGCGCGCCCGATGAGATGGGCGAGCTGATCGCCATTCAGAAGGTCATGAAAATCCGCATCCCCGTGGCCTCTGGCCGTCCGTGGGAAGGGGCAGAGATTGAAGAAAAGCCGAAACAGTCGCGGGGCCGTGGCCGTGGTGGCCGCTCTGGCGGGCGTCCCGGCGGTGGCGGCGGTGGCGGGCAGGGTGCCGGCAAACCCGCTGGCGGCAACCGCAGACGGCGCGGTGGTGGTGGTCGGGGTAAACCCGGCGGACAACAGGCCGCTTAATAACCGACCGTAACAATGAAAAACGCGCCCCGCATCAAATGCGGGGCGCGTTTTTCATTGCGGCCATCCGGCGCGGTGTCAGTATTGCGGTCTCAGGTATAAAGCGACGGCACGCCCATCTGCGCGTGGATCTCGTTCACCTGCGCCGGTTTCATGCCAAACCCCTGCGCCAGCTCGTGCAGATATTTCGCCTCTTGCTGGGTATCCAGGTCAATGCCCAGCAGGGACATCGCATAGATTTGCCCTTCCATGCCGTTGGGTGTTTCGCGCACAAGGGCGGCCACATCAACCGGCGCTTGCAGCTGTGCCTGTACAAAGGCGGCTTCTTCCGCGTCGACATCGCCCAATTGGTCCAGCAGCTTGGTCTTTTCGCTCTCGTCAAAGGTGCCGTCGGATTTGGCGGCCTGAATCATCGCGGCCAACATCAATCCGGCAGCGGCTTCCTGCTCCTGCGAGGGTTCAATCTCCGGTTCCGGCGTTGATTCAAACTGCGAGTTCAGCACGGCACCAAAATCATGGTCATTGGATGCAGGCCGCTTTTTCGCCGCCGCACCTGCACCGGCCAAAAGACCGCCAACCCCCGCAGCGCCTGCCAGTCCACCCAGCAAACCGCCCAAACCGCCGCCTGATGAGCCGCTGCCGCTGCCCCCCAGTTGGTTCAACAAGCCGCCAAGCCCGCCAGACACCCCCCCTGTGCTGGCACCACCAGCACCGCCCAGAAGCCCGCCCAGCATGTCCTGCAGCCCGCCACCGGCACCAGTAGTTCCGCCGCTGCGGTTCTTGTCCATCAGCACCTTGGCCCCTTTGGCCATGGCCACACCAACGGCAACTTTCGCAAGGGTTTTCATCAAGCTCATCTGGTCTCTCCATCTATGATTTCCCGCAGTCTGACAGATTCTACACCGGCCACGAGGGGAAAATCAGGGGCAGCACATCATCGGCTGAAATTTTCGCATTGACGCGCGCGTCTTCTGCCGCGCTATTGGGCCGGTGGAACGCAAGGATCATATGGACGCTTTTGGCGCTGCGGCTTTGATCGCCTTCGCGTTGCATCTGGCGTTTAATCAGGTGGTGATCAAGGTCACGGCAGGTGGATTTGGGCCAGTGTTTCAGGCCGGGCTGCGCTCTGCCGGGGCGGTGGTTGTGCTTTTCCTGTGGATGCGCCTGCGCGGCGTCAGTTTTTCCGTACCGCGCGCCGCATGGGTCGGCGGGATCGCTTCGGGTCTTTTCTTTACTCTTGAATTCATTTGCCTTTTTGTCGCGCTGGACATCACAACTGTCAGCCGCGCCTCGGTGATTTTCTATTCCATGCCGGTCTGGTTGTCGCTGATCGCTCATGTGCTTTTCCCGGGGGAGCGGCTGACTCCGGTCAAGATTGCCGGGCTCGTGCTTGCCATGTCGGGGGTGGCGGTTGCGCTGGCGGATCGCAGTGGCGGCAGCGTTAGCTGGATGGGGGACTTGCTGGCGCTGACGGCTGCATTCTGCTGGGCGGCGATTGTGATCTGCG